>DATEKE010000171.1:0-32115 GCA_035277605.1 Terriglobales bacterium
AAAAAGCCTTTTCCGCAACTGCGCGATTGACTACGCCGGACATCAGAATCACGGGCGTGCCATTCAGCTTCGGATGCTGCTTGATGCTCTGGCAGACCTCGTACCCGTCTTTGTCCGGCATGATCACGTCGGTGATTACGACGTCGGGTTTGCTCTGCTCGATGTTGGTCAGAGCAGTTGCCGCGTCAGAATATGCGACCACGTCGATGTTCTCGCGCCGGAATGCGATCTTTATCACTTCGCGCATAGTGGCGCTGTCGTCGATGAATACAACAGTTGGGGTGGTTGACATTTAGACCTCTCCCTCGAGCAGGTTGGCGCTCTCGTCGAGTTCGCGCAACGCATCCAGCATCAACTCCGTCGCCGATCGCATAACCGTACGGGTGGTGGCGCTGGCGCCGGGAACAAATTTGTAAACTCCGTTTTCAATTCCGTTGGTCCGCTTCACAATCTCGATCACTGCCTCATCGCCGATGAGTTCTCCGGCTTCGGAGTGCGAAATGTCGCCGCCATCGAAAAACATTACTCCATCCAAATCCGCGGCATTGATGTGCAGCGCTCCAGATTGCCGCGATTGGGCGAGCATCTGCACCACGCCCAGAAGATCAAGATGGGAAAGATTGCCGCTGAGCGCCGTCTCTGAGCGGCCCAGCATCTGCGTCGGCTGGAAACCTTCGTCATGGCTCTTGAGAAACGTGCGCACGTGTGCGGCGATGTGATCCGGACCAAGCTTGCGATCGACGTAGTCGTCGCATCCAGCGCGGAAGGCAGCCATGAGTGCGTGATCGCCGCCCTCTCCGAGCGCAATGATGGGAATGTGGGACGTCTTCTGGTCGCCATGCACAATCCGCGGCAGATCGAGCGCGCTCATCTCGCGCAGATTGGTTGCACAGAGAATGGCCGAAGGCGTGTCCCATTCCAGCATGGTCAGCGCGTATGCCGCCTGCGTGCTGTGCGTGACTTCCATTCCCTCTTGCTTGAGAGCGTCGGTAAGACGCTTGGCAAAGAACACATTGCTGTCGATGAGCAGCAGTTTTGCCGAGGACTCGGGACTCATGCGCGAGCCTCCATCGGCATGAGCCGCTCAATATCGAGCACTTCGATGATTTCGTCGCTCAGTGACAACAATCCACAAACGTATTCCGGAAGCTTGCCTGTCCCAGGCTGTTGTGCTGCCGCAGCAAGCTCGCATTCTCCCGTTACGGGAATCGCAATGCGCGCTGGCTTACCGTGAACCTCGCGCTGAATGACTAAATAGAACTTGCGCTCAGGCGCATCAGGGCCAACCAACAAAGGCGCCACATCGGCGACGGGAACGATCTGGCTTCGACGCAGGATAACTCCCGCGAGAAGAGGTGTCGTGTGGGGAAAGGACTGCATCTCATCCTGGGCCTGACTTCGAGGGCGAGCAAGTTCGCTCACCTGCTCCGCAGGCAGAGCAAAGCGCTTCTTTCCCATGGGAAAGAGCACATACGATCGCTGCTCGTTGAAAATGCTCATCGTGCCGCTACTGCAAATTTACTTGCCTTGCCTGCAGGAGATGCCGCTGCAAGCAGCGCAGTCTCCGCCTTGCTCAGAAACGCTTCCGGACGTACGACAGGCACCACACGGCCCTCGACAAGCGTGAGTCCGCGATACCAGTTCCGCTCTTCCCCTGTGAACGCGAGCGGCAGCTTGTGAATCGCATAGATATCTTTCATGCCATCGATCGACTCCACGGCTAAGGCTGCTAGAGCATGGCGCAACACCATCACTCGCGCAGGCCGCTTTTCCTCAATACGGAAATGAGTGCATGCGTCGACAACAAAAATCGTTTTACCTTGCCGATCCAACGTGTGCTTCACCTTCGCAAATCTGTCCTGAAATGCATACGAAATAAAACTTTTCAGTCCCGCAGTCTCGCGGATCTCTTCCACTGCCGGCGCTGCTATCGCGAAGTGCACGCCGCCGGCAGAGAACAGAATCACTGTCTCCTGTGCACGTCTTGGCGTGGTGGCCTGCGGTCTTGATTGCGAGATTTTCACTATGCACCTGCCTTCGCACCGTGCACCTGCAAAACGCGTTTTTCGATCGCGGCAAAAATGTTCTCCATCGGCAGCACCTGATCGACAACACCATTTCGGATCGCCTCCGCGTTCATTCCGAAGATCACGGATGTCGCCTCGTCCTGCGCGATGATGTAGCCACCGGCGCTTTTCATCGCCTGCGCTCCACGAACGCCGTCATTTCCCATTCCGGTCATCACAACGCCGATCGAGAATGGGCCGGCATATTCCGCCGCGCTTTCCAAAGTCACATCTGCGCAGGGACGATAGCCGAGGATACGTGGCCCACCATCGAGCGTCACCCGGCCGGTGGCTGAGACGCGCATGTGATGTGATCCAGGGCAAATGTACGCAGTACCGGGCGCGAGGATGTCTCCGGCTTCTGCTTCCTTCACGCGAATTGCACATGCATCCGATAGCTGCTGGCTGAACTGCGATGTGAATGTGCCCGGCATGTGCTGCACGATCAGCAATGCTCCCGGAAATTCGCGCGGAAATGCCGGCAAGAATTTCATCAGAGTTGCCGGACCTCCAGTTGAGGCGGCAATCACTACGAGTGCGAACTTGCCATTCGATTTTGCGGGCTGCGCGGAGGCTCGCGCCGATTCCGCCTTCGAACCAGGAGTCACTCCGGGCTCGGTCCGCGGAGCCGAACTCGCAATTTCGTGCGCGACTTTCGTGCGTGCTGCCGTGCGCACCACGCGCACCTTTGCTGCAACGCGGAGCTTGCGCACGAGCTCATCGCGCACGCTGCTCATGTCGAGATCGACGCCGCTGTTCGGCTTGGCTACAAAATCGATCGCGCCGAGTTGAAGCGCCTTTAGCGTGGTCTCCGCGCCCTCTTTTGACTCTGAACTCACGACCACAATGGGACGCGGATTCGTGGACATGATCTGCTCAGTCGCTTGCAGCCCATCAACATGCGGCATATTGATGTCCATCGTGATCACATCGGGCTTCAGTGATTCCGACTGACTCACCGCCTCGCGTCCATCCCGAGCTTCACCCGCGACTTCAAATCCAGGTTCTGCCAGCAAAATGCTGTGCAAGACCTTGCGCATGAAAGCCGAGTCGTCGGCAATGAGCACACGGATTTTGCCTTGAGCCGCCATGCTTAAACCGTAGGTAGAGACGCAGCGTGCGCCTCTCCTTTCATTTTTGGTCCGTGCGCCGGACCGATCAAGTTAGTTACTGCCGCGATCAACTGCTCATCCTGCACCGGCTTCGTCAAGAATCCGGCGGCGCCTTCCTTCTCCGCGCGCTCGCGATGCTTCGCCCCTGCGCGCGAGGTGACGACCATAACGGGAATGCTCTTCGTCTCGGCATTTTGGCGCAAGTGCATCATCAACTCGTAGCCGTTGGTGCGTGGCATTTCCAAATCGGTAATGATCAGATCGCAGCGAGTCTGCAGCGCTATCTCAAGCGCTTCGAGACCATCGGCAGCGAGGCGCACGCGATAACCGGCTTTTTCGAGCATGCGCCCCACGAACTTGCGCACGCTGATGGAGTCGTCGGCGAGGACGACAACTTTCTCCTGATGTAACGGTTCGATTGCCGCCTCTGGAATTTCTCCTGCTGCCAGTGCAGCGGCCCCGGGCGCGAAAATGCGTGCGGCAGTGGCGTTCGTCATCAATGGACGGCGTTCAATCGCCTCACCCGCCACGAGACGATTTACGTCAATCAACAGAATGAGGCTGCCGTCGGGAGCGATGGTCGCTCCCGGAAAGAGCTTTACGTTGCGCAGATACTCGCCGAGGTTCTTAATCACGATCTCGTCTTTGCGCAGGACCTCGTCAATAATCACGCCCACGGAACGTCCGGCCACGCTGACAATGACCAGATGATAAAAGCCATTTACCGGCTCGACTTGGACGAGCCCAAGTTGGGAATCGAGACGAACGACTTCGGTGACTACGTCGCGAACTTTCGTGAGCAGCTTTCCGCCGACTTCTTCGATGGTGCTCGCAGGCACGCGGCGGATCTCCTCGACAAACGATAGCGGGAATGCAAAGGAAATCTCGCTGCAGCGGATAAACAGCGCTTGCGAAATGATGAGCGTGAGTGGAACCTTCAGCGTAAACCGGGTGCCAAGACTCTTCTGCGTATCGACATCGATTTCGCCGTTCAGGGTAGTAAGGTTGGCGCGAACGACATCGAGTCCTACACCGCGGCCTGCCAGTTCGGTCTTACGCGCGGCGGTCGAAAAGCCAGGATGAAAGAGAAGCTCCAGCAGATCTCGTTCGCCGAGGCGCTCAGCTTGGTCTTCGGAATAAATGCCTTGATCCACCGCGGTCTTGCGGACCTTCTCGTAGTCGATGCCTTTTCCATCATCCTCAACTTCGATGTAGATGTGGTTGCCGCGATGGTAAGCGCGAACAGCAACGTTGCCATGGTCGGTCTTGCCGGCGTTGTATCTCTCCTCAGAGCTCTCAAGCCCATGCGCCACCGCATTCCGCACGAGATGAATGAGCGGATCCGAGATTTGTTGAATGATGCTGTTATCGAGTTCCGTTTCGGCGCCGCTGAGAGTCAGCTCAACCTGTTTGCCTGCGGCTTTTGCAGCGTCACGGACGGTTCGCGAAATGCGCGTATAGAGGTTTCCAATCGGAACCATTCGCGCCTGAGTAATTTCGTCCTGCAGGCGATGAGCGAGCTTTGTGAATTCATCGATGTCGGAATCGACGCGTCGAACAAAGCCGTCGAGCTGTGTCAGGACTTCCGTGACATCGGCCGAGATTTCTGTGAGAGAACGGGAAAGGATGTTGTAGTCGTCGTAACGATCCCACTCCAATTCGCTGAACTCTGAAGATTCTCCAAAGCCGCCAGCCAAACCATGAGAAGCAGCCGAGGAGAAGGATGAAGTAAACATGCCGGTCAATCGGCTGAATTCGTGCTTCTCCTGGAAATCGGAGATCTTCTCCGACATTCTTCCCTTAGAAAAGTTCAGCACTTCGGCCAGCCGCTGGAGCTCGGTCAGTCGGCCTAACATCCGGGTACGGTTGATGACCAGTTCGCCGACAGCATTCATCATGCTGTCGAGGCGCTCGAGCGCAATTCTGACCGATTTCGATTGCGGAAGCGCTGCAGGCTCTTTGCTGCGCAGCCCGGTGATAATCTCCGGCTCCTGCTCCGAGTCGGAACTCTCTTCGAAAACGTTCTTTACCGGCGCGGGAACGTTTTCTGATTTGGCCTGAGCAGATGGTTGCTCGGGCGGAACAGCAGCCTTTTTCAGAGTCTCAGCGGGCTGATCTTTCGCTTCAGACGGTGCGAGGCCGTCCACCCTGCTCAGCAGCGACTTTACATTGACTTGCAGCGTCGCTTCGTCTGGCCATTGCCGATAGACGAACTTCTTAATTGCATCAACCGCTTCGAAGCAGAGATCGATGATTTTTTGACTCGGCTTGATCTCTCCATCGCGAACCCGACCGATCAGGTCCTCAGCGCGATGCGCCACATGCGAAATTCTTTGTAAGCCCACCTGCGCGGCAGAGCCTTTGATCGTGTGCATCGAGCGGAAAAGGCGATTTACCGTTTCGGGATCAGCCGAGCTTTCCAGTGTCAGGAGGCAATCCTGCACGATCTGCAGGTGCTCTTCTGCTTCCGGAACAAAGAACTCCAGAATTTCGGCGGGGACGTCGGCGTCCGGTTCCAGATCGGGAAGCTCGCTGCCGGGACTCGCAGAGGCAGCGTCGACAATTGGCTGCGGCGGCTGTGGCTGCGCAATTTCAGGCTGCGCCCGCAGACCGCCCTTTGCCGCGGACTTAGGCTGCACTGCAGCGTCTGGCTTTACTTCGAGTTTTGCCTCAGGCTTTGCATGGCTTTCGGCTGCAAGCGGCAGATCTGCTTTTTGGTGCAGATTTACCGGCGCGACGTAATTTTCCACCGGCTGTGGTGCAGGTACGAGAGGTTCGAAGGCGAAGCCATAACGCTGCTTAAAAGCACTGATCTCTTCTTCGTTCTCGATTCCATTCGCGCTGATCATCAGCAAATCGGATTCAAGAACGGCAATGCCTTCCGAGATGAACTCAGTGATCGGTCCGGTCGCATCTGCAGCGATGGTGGCGTTCATCGCGTACTGAAAGATGTGGCTCAGCTTGCTGGCCACTTCGCGAAAGAGCGGAAACCCATAGGACCCGGAGCTGCCCTCCAGCGTGTGCGCGGAGATGTACAGCCTCTGAATGTCTTCGGGAACAGGATAGGGATCCTGAAGAATGCCGGAGTACTCCCGCAGAAACTGCAAGTGCTCGGAGGCTTCCTGAAGAAAGACCTCGACGAATTCTGCTCCCGGCGTACTCACAAGCTCTCCTGGGCGGCACTGCGCGCAAGCGCCGACTTGCGATAAATCAACGAGTCGGCAATGACGATCGGTTCCAATTCCACTTTGGCCTTCGCTACCGACTCCGCATGGCCCAAAAACAGATATCCATCCGGCTCGAGATATTCGTGAAAGCGTCGAATCAAATTCGCCCGCAGGTCGTCGGAGAAATAAATGAGGACGTTCATGCAGAAAATGCAATCGAAGCGTCCCATGTAAACCATCTGCGCCAGATTCATTTGCGCGAAGGTGATCATGTTGCGCATCTTCGGCTTTACCCGGAATTCGTCTTTAGCAGACGGACTGAAGTACGCCTCGAGCTGCTCGGGCGTGAGCGATTCCAGATCGCGTTTTGAGTAGCAGCCTCGTTCGGCGACAGTCAATGCATTGCGGCTGATGTCGGTCGCGAGAATTTCAATGTTCCAAGCGTCCGGCAATTCCAGAGCACCGAGTACGCTGATCGCGATTGAGTAAGGCTCTTCGCCGGTCGAACAGCCGGCACTCCATATCCGCAGCGTGCGTGGATTGCTCCAGAACTTCTTTGCGTGAATCTCGGGTAAGACTTTTTCTGCGAGGGCCTGATACACGGCTGGATAGCGAAAGAACGAGGTCTCCTGCGTGAGGAGCCTTTCCAGCAGCGATTCATATTCCGCATTCGAACCATTGATGGCTCGCAGCAATTCGGAGGCTCGCCCGAGCTGTTTCTGAATAAGATGTTCACGGACGTGCTTGGACAAGAAACGTGTGCGGGATTCGTCGAACAGAATTCCAGAACGACGCTCGATGAACGAACGTAGCTCGCCAAGCTCATGCTCGCTCACGAGTACCGAATTGGAATTCTCGCCCACGATTCCTTATCAGCTGCCTCTCGCTCCGATTACCGCCTTGCTACTGCCGCAGCCGCTGAGCTGAGTTCCTTGATCTCAACCGGTCCGCTCGAGCTGATGCGGAACTGCGAGAGCGCTTCGTTCAGCTGCTCCGAGAGCTTCACCATGTTCTCGACCGTGCGGGCCGTCTGGCGTGCGCCTTGCGACGTCTGACGCGTAATGTTCGAGATGATCTGCATCGCGTTCGCTACGCCTTCCGTGCCACGCACCTGCTGTTTCGACGCGAGCGAAATTTCCTGAACCAGCTCCGCCGACTGGCGGACGACGCTTGAAATTGCTTCCAGCGCTTTACCGGCCTGATCGGCCAACCGCGCTCCGACTTCCACTTCTTTGGTTCCTTCTTCCATGACCACGACGGCTTCGTTGGTTTCGGCCTGAATGGCTTTGATCAGGCCGGCGATGTCTTTGGTAGCAGTTCGCGAGTGTTCGGCCAGCTTGCGGACTTCGTCGGCGACCACCGCGAATCCGCGTCCAGCTTCGCCGGCGCGCGCCGCTTCGATGGCGGCATTCAAAGCGAGCAGGTTCGTTTGCTCGGTGATGTCGTTAATCACGTTGATGATTTCGGAAATTTCCAGCGAGCGATCACCGAGGGATTTAATCTTTTTCGCCGTCGCTTGCACTGAAGCGCGGATGCGCTGCATCCCTTCCAGCGTGTCGCGCACCGAGCGGTTGCCCTGCTCGGCGGCATCGAGAGCGCGTCGCGCAGCTTCCGCAGAAGCTTCCGCGTTATTCGACACCTGCTTCATCGAGACCGTCAGCTCTTCCACGGCAGACGAGGTGTTGGTGATTTCCTGGTCCTGCTGCACAGCACCGCTAGCCATGTCTTCGGAGGAGAGCAGAATCTCATTGGCGCTGGATGAGACGTCGACGGCCGCCTTACGCACTCGATCGAGCACCTTGGCGAAGTTGTCGAGCATGTAGTTCACCGAATCGACAACGTTGCCCAGAGCGTCATTCGTCACACGCCCACGCAGCGTGAGGTCGCCCCGAGCAATCTGGCTGACGACTGTCAGAAAATCCGTCACGCTCTTCTGCAGAGCTTCCTGCGCTTCGTGGTTGTGGACAGCGCGGCTGATACGCTCGGAGCTGCGCGTGAAGTTCTCCGCAATGACAGAGAAGTCGTCATCGCCTTCGATATGCGGGCGGCTGTTGTATTCGCCGTTGGCAAACTTCTGCGAGTAGTTCACCAGCTCGTTCACGGGCTTGGCCACTCTGTTGGAGAGCCGGAAGAGAACGAACATCGCCGCAGACAGCCCGACGAGCACCGCAGCCAGAAACAGCTTTGGCGTCTCGCCCGGCGCGGACATCGCATCGCCAATGCCAAGTCCGTTGGCGTGCGAGCCTGCCGAATACGCGAAATAGAGAACGGACAACAACGCAGCTGCGTTGACTGCTCCCAATGTCCAGATGGCTTGATTCAGCCGACCTTTCATAACTGCCTCCAGAAACCTAAACTCCAAATTCCCACTTTGGTCATATCACCGGAACCGGAAATGCTTCCACCAGTCTCTTCAAATCCAGCGTAAGCGCCAGCCGATCTTCCTGGCGCAACATGCCGCAGCAATGCGGAACATCGCGAGGGATGTCCGCCAGAATCAGCGGCTCCGAGGTGCTATAGGTTCCAAACACCTCGTCGGCCGCAATCCCAATGCGCAGATGATCTCGGTCACCCTCCGCCGGGAGATACGCCACCACAACTTGCCGCGGGGGCAGGTCCGAACGTCGGCCCTCGCTGAACGCAATATCCACAATCGGCACGATCGATCCACGCAGGTTGAAGATGCCCATCAGAAAGCTGGGCGCCAGCGGCATGCGGGTCAACGTCGGCCAATCCACGACCTCTTCCACTTCCAGTACCGATAAGCAGAAACGCTCCCGCCCAGCGCGAAAGACGCAGTACTGGCGCAGCGGTTCCTGCTGGCCGAGTGCCAGATCGGGAACTTCAACCTGATCCGGCGAGATCGGCTCAAGCTGCTGCGGAATTGGCGTTTCTTCCAGCATTCAGACAAACCTCTGCACTGCCCCGAGAAGCTCGGCTGGAGTGAACGGCTTGATTACATAGCCGTCGGCTCCCTGCTGTTGAGCCCAGAACTTGTCGCTCTCGGTATTTTTCGAACTCACGATCACCACGGGTATGGAGCTGAACTCCGCACTGCCTTTCAATTCCCGACATGCCTGGAATCCATTGCGTTCCGGCATCACAACATCCATCAGGATCAAACTTGGCCGCTCCGCTGCGATGGTTGCTTCGAGCTTGCGGGGATCGTGAATCGCAACTGGCCAATAGCCCGCTTTTTGAAGCACGGATTCCATGAGCTTCACTTCTGCGAGCGAATCATCGACGATGAGAATCTTTTTCACGGTTATCTCTATAGCTCCATCTCAAGCTCTGGCAGCATACGTGAGTGAATCCAATGTTTTCTCCGACCGCGCGCGCTTTTCCGCACACTGCATTTCCAGCTCCAGCGATGTAAAACGCTGCATCATTTCATGCAAACGAAGCGTCATCGCATGCAGGGTTTCCAGCTGCTCGCGCATGTTCGATTCGAGTCCTGCCGACTGCAACATCAGTAATTCCGCATTTCCCAAAACGGACGTGAGCGCGTTGTTGAACCCGTGGCGCATCTCCGCCATGTATTTCCCCAGCGCTGCATGGGCTTCCTGGGAACGCACGTTCTGCTCGAGCCGCTGAAGGTGCCCGGAAATCTCGCGGCGTTTCAACATTTCCTCGGTGACCAGCACCAGCGTATCGAGCCAGGCGTCGTGTCGCGGAATGACGGTCAGGCGCGGATACGCGCGACGCAACCCGTGCACAGACTCGCCTGCCGCAGATACATAGACGGCCGGAGCAGCACCTCGATTGAGCAACGTCCGAACTTCATTGATGCGCGACGATTGCAGCTCTCCTGCGATCGCAATGTCGAAAGCCGAGGCACTCGTGCTCCGCAGCAGATCGCTGTTGACCGCCGTGAATTCAGGCACCTGCGACTGCATCTGCCAGCGCGCAACGAGATCGCGGAAAAATCCAGCCTGATCGGAGACAACGAGCAGTTTCGGGCTCGGATTGGCAATCTGACTCATTACTTCAACTTCTCCGTCGCATCGATCACCGCCAGCAGCCTCTTTGCGGTTGCGGCGAGGCTTACTGCCGCGTCGATATCGCCGCGCTCTTTCGCTTTCGCGACCTGCTCCTGGATGGCCGCAGCCTGATGGTGCGAGCAGCCCAGAGCCTCTACCAGTCCACTCTTGTTTCCTTCTTTGGCCATCGCTGCGGCATTCGCAGCTAGACAGCGCGCAGCAACCGCTCGCTGAATTGCTCCGCAGGTCGCGTCACCGGCCTGTACATAAGCTTTGACCTCCCACGACGCGAGCACTTCCTTTGCATGACCAACGATGACCGTGCAGACAGTGCTCTTTTGCTTTGCAGCGAACAGCTGTTCCGAGATCGTCTCAACTACTTTTTGGAGAGTCGCTTCAGCATGAGACTCAGCCGCCACCGCATCCGGGGCGGTGACTGCAAATTCCGGAGGTCCGGATTGGGAAGGAACAGGAGCCGCTCCGTTCTTGGCTGATGCAGTTGTTTGAATTTTCCTGGTGAGAATGTTGCGGATCTGTCCGAGCTGGCGGAACGATTGGCCTGCTCGATACGCTTCCCGAAATGGCTTCTTCCACTGGTGGCAGAGGATTCGCAGCGTCGCCAGAGGCTCTTCGGAGCCAAGTCCCGCCTCGCGGCAATCGACGCTGCTTACACCTGCACTCTCGAGTTGCTGAATCGCAGTGCGAATCACTTGCAAATCCGAATGCATGAGCCGAAAGAATCCGAGCCGCAAACGAAAGTTGAATCTAGTGATCTGGACCAGCGCTTCTGGAGAGAAGTATTGCGTACCGAGCGCTTTCTTTTTATTTCTGCCGAGCTCGACGAGTCCACTATCGAGCAGTTCGGAGAGGCTCGAGCAGCGATCGACGCTGTTCGCTATCTCTTCCAACTCTTTCATCCACAGAAATTCGCGAGGATTGATTGCGCCGAGCACAGGCCGAAGAGCCTGCGCAACTTCGGACGAAGTCACCTGATTGTCGTGCGGATGATGAGGTGCGACCGCTGCGAAGTACTGCACCAGAAGGTAATCGAGCTTGTCTCGCAATGCTTCATCGCGCTTCTGTTGCGGTAGATGCCGCAAGAGCAGGGCTCGTAACAACTGCTCCTCGCCGAAGCGATCGCTCTGAAGGAGTTGCCGCATCTGCGCGACCTGCACCTGGCGATCGACTTGATCGAACCACTTGTGGACTTTATCCAGGACCTCGCGTTCGGCACGGTCCACAGGATTTTCGAGCTCTTTGCAATGCGGGACTTCGAGCTGGAATTCGCGAATAAGTGCGGAGTAAAAGGAATAAAGGCGCCGCGCGCTACGCCATTCGGCGGCGATTTCAATCAGCGATGCAGTCGCAGTGCTCATCATTTAATGATCCAGTTATGCACTTCGGCGGTGAATCGCGCCGCCACCAGAGTTTCAGAGGCGCTGATTTGTACCGCAGTTACTTCCGCCTCCGCATCGAGCGAGCCGTCGCGGTTGGTAAGCCGCACGCGATCGCCGAACTCCATTGGCACGGCGCAGCGAAAGATCACTTCACGCGCAGTTCCGTATTCCAGAACGGTACGCACCGGGTCAGACGAACTTCCCCCCAGGCGCGAGACTTCCACAGGCATCTTTACTCTTGTGCCATCAGGGAAGAACTGTGCCAGCCGCTCCAAATCCAGTGGCTGCGCAGAACTTCGAGTCTCATTTTTTTCCAGTTCCTGTCTCAGCGAGTCTCGTGCAACCGTCATCGCGCAGCCCTTCCCTTCGAACACACAGAGTGCGACGGTTGAAGATGTGCAAAGCGGGTGCCAAATCGCAGCGGCTTCTAAGCTGCTGATAACTCGTCAGAAATGCGCCTCGGGAGGCCGAAAACGCATTTGCGCGTCTCAGAATGAAACCGCTGTCTCACCTGCGGAGGCAGGGCTAAAGGTTCATTTTGGGACTCCTACCGCTGCACCAACCGAGGAAGGCTGGGCGATGTTATAGCGTTTCAATTTGCGATAAAGCGTCGCACGGCTGATGCCGAGCATTTGTCCGGTAAGTGTTTTATCGCCTTTGGTTTGTTGAAAAACGCGCAAAATGGTCTCTCGCTCCAGCTCTTGCAGGTCGCTCGATTTCACCGGCATTGGTTCCATTTGCGCGTCGGGCGGATCCGAGAATCGACGAATGGCGGGAGGCAGATCGTGGACATCAATCGCGTTCTGGCTGCCCAATGCGACCGCACGCTCAATGCAGTTTTCCAGCTCGCGGACGTTGCCCGGCCACTCATATTGCATGAGATCCTGCATAGCGGCCTGCGTGATCTGAATGTTCTGCCCGGGAACGAACTTATTCAGAAACCAGTGAACCAAAGCGGGAATATCGGCCTTGCGCTCGCGCAATGGCGGCAAATGCATCGTCACAACATTCAGTCGGAAATACAAATCTTTCCGGAATGTGCCCTCTCGGTATGCCGCCTCAAGATCGCGATTGGTCGCTGCGATGACCCTTACATCAACCTTGACGCGTGTATTGCTTCCGACGGGACGCACCTCTTTCTCCTGCAGGACTCTCAACAGCTTCGCTTGCATTTCGAGCGGCAGCTCGCCGATTTCATCCAAAAAGATCGTACCCCCATCGGCACTCTCGAAAAGACCCTCTTTGTTGCGCGCCGCACCTGTAAATGCGCCTTTTTCGTATCCGAAAAGCTCGCTCTCAATCAGTGTGGGAACCAGCGAGCCACAATCGACGGCCACGAAAGGACGCTTCGCATATTGACCGCGGAAATGAATGGCACGTGCGACCAGTTCCTTGCCGGTTCCGCTTTCGCCGGTGATGAGCACCGGAGTGCGCGTGTCTTTCAAACGAGCGATCATCCGCAGGACATCCTGAATCTTGACAGAAGATCCCACGATGCCGCTCAGGTCCGTTTCGGTATTCACGCGCTCGCGCAGAAAAATGTTTTCATTTACGAGCTGCACCTTCTCCCGCATTCGTTCAAGCAACAGTTTCAGCTCTTCGATCCGAAACGGCTTCGTGATGTAGTCGTAGGCGCCAAGGCGCATCGCCTGTACCGCGCTCTCGATGGAACCATGGCCGGTCATGATCGCGATCTCGGTGTGCGGCATCGGGCCTTTCACTTCCGTCAGGAAATCGAGACCGGACATATTCGGCATCATCAGGTCGGCAAGAATCATGTCGGGAGCATCGGAATCGAGTTCGGCCAGGGCCGCCTCAGCGCTCTCGGCTTGCGTGCAGCGCAGGCCCAGCGATGCGCCCACAGTCGCACAAAGCTTGCGAATGCTCTCCTGGTCGTCAACAACCAGCAAATGAAGCGTCTCCTGGCTCATCTCGCCTCACTCGCCATAAGGCTTTCAATGCTGCGCAACAACTGCGCAACTCGGAAAGGCTTTTCGATGCACGGCGCACCAGTCTTCTCGAGGATGTCCATTGTTTCGCGATTGACCGTGTCGCCGGTAATGAACAGAATGCGGCGCGAGAGCTCCGGACGATTGGCTCGAATCCACGCGTGGACGTCCGCACCGCTTATGCCGCCAGGTGTACGCATATCAGAAATCACTCCCATATATGCGCCGCTCTCCAGCAGTTTCAATCCTTCTGCGCCAGATGATGCGCTCACGATGGAGTAGCCATTGCGCTCCAATGCGGTCCGCAGGAACGACATCACTGCGGCTTCGTCTTCAATTACGAGCAAAGGCAATTTAGTCATCGTGGCTTTTCTTCTTTCCCTTTCCTGTCGTTAAATCGAGGCCGCTGCGGCTCTCGCTAATCCACGTCCGGTGCTCAACAATGGCAAGCGTACGGAAAAGGTTGCTCCGCGCCGATCCTGATTATTGAAACAAACAATTTCCCCGCCATGCTCTCTGACGATTCCATAGCAGATACTCAAACCGAGACCGGTTCCTTTTCCCACTTCCTTGGTGGTATAGAAGGGATCGAAAATTCGTTCGGGATTTTTGATTCCAGTTCCGGTATCGATGAAGTTGATTTCGGCACAGTCGACCAGGCGTGAAGTTGCGATGGTAATGCGGCCGCAGCCCGCAATCTCGCGCACCGCGTCAAACGCATTATTGAGAATGTTGAGAAACACCTGCTGAAGCTGGTGTGCGTCTCCGGTAATCTTCGGCAGCATTGGATCAAACTCCTCCACGAGTTCAACCCTTTCGTTGCTCAAATCGTAGGCTCGCAAGGAAATGGTCCGGCGCAAGATCTGGTGCACATCCACGGCCTGCTTTTCAGGAGGTGTCTGGCGGGCAAAGCTGAGCAGGTTGCGGACAATCTCGCGCGTACGCTGCGCCTCGTGCACGATCACTTTCAAGTCCTCTCTCACTTCGGTTGAAAGTTCCGGATTGTCAATCAAAAGGTCGGCAAATCCCATAATTGCTGTCAGCGGGTTATTCACTTCATGAGCTACGCCAGAGACGAGCTGGCCAACCGCCGCCATTTTCTCGGTGTGCATCAGCTTCGCCTGGAGCATGGCTACGTCTGTGACATCGGTCATCACCGCCACCAAGCTGTTTACCTCTCCAAGAGGGCTGCGCATCGGACTGAGATTTACGGAGAAGCTTCCGATGGTCTGGCGATCCCGCACCAGCGGCAGCTCGAGGTTATTCACAACCTTTCCTTCGAGAACGGAGTCGAGGGCATTGCGCAACATGCCCCGGTGGCTGGGAGCAACCATGGTTTCAATTCGGGAACCGACCAGATCCCCTCCAACCCCAACGGCTATCTCACAACACCGGCGATTGGCATAGCTCACCAGGCCGGCTGTATCGGCAACGGCAATGAGACTCTGCGTATGGTTGAGGATTTGTGTATTGAAGTCGTGCTCGCGCAGCAGCTGCGACTGCACGTGCTTCATTTCGGTTATGTCCAGGAGCACGCCGCGGTATTCAACTACTCTCCCTGCATCGTCGCGTACGACGAAGCTGTTTTCGAGAACGTAGATGATCGAACCATCGCGGCGCAGTAAAGCAAGCTCGTGATTACGCAGCCGGCCAAATTGGTCAAGAGCTCGCTTCACCACATTGCGATGGCCAGGATCGACGTAGAGTTTTTCGGCGCTCACGGCAAGCAATTGCTCGCGACTGTCATAGCCGAGCATGCGCACCAAGGCGTCGTTCACTTCGAGCAGTTGACCATCGGGTGCGGAAAAGTAGGCGCCTTCCTGGATGTTGTCGAACAGTTCGCGATAAAGTCGCTCAGCACGGCGGCTAGCCGTTACATCCTTAAGAACATGAACTGTCTGCGGGGAATCGTCGCCGGGACTTCGCAGCCGGGAGGAGGACACAAGATAGATATTGCCGGTCTTCGTCTCACGGAATTCATCGCGAAAATGCTCGCCAGAGGTGTCCAGGCAAAACGGACACGCCTGACTGGAGAAACTGGGCGGGAATAAGTCCCGAACCGGGACTCCAACCAATTGTGCAGGTTCTTCTTTTAACTTTTCTGCAAGAGAGCGATTTACGCGAAGTACACGATGACGATCGTCGTGGACCAGCATAATGTCTGAAATGGAGTCGAAGATCTCTGCCCATTGCCGACTCGCACGCGTGATACGCGCGAACAGTTGGGAGTTCTGCAGCGAAGCGGCAGCGTGCACTCCCATGGCCTGAAGCAGCTCGACATCGCCGGCCGAGTGAGACTTGCAATCAACCAGTCCCAAAACGGCAAGCAGCTCGTTTCCTCCACCATAGAGAGGCGTAACGATCAGTTGCTTCCATCCGTGATCCAGCGCTAAGTCCCCGTCGAAGCGGTCCGCTGCAAGCACGATACCCTTGGCCGTGGAGCGCGCAGTAAGTCCTTCGATTGCCCGATTCAGGCGGGGGAACGCAAGCTGACGAATCGTTTCCGGCCGGAATGTGACAGTCTGTGCCCGGCCATCCTTAATAAGAGCCAGGAAACCGTATGTCGCTCCGACGAGTTCCATGGCGCGAGAGGTGAACTTTGCCGCGAAGTCATCCAGCTCGATCGAACCTCGCATTTCCAAAGCGAATGAGACGAGCGTCTCAGCGCGCAAGCGATGACGCTCGGAGGAATCCAAATCCGCGCGCGACTCTGGATGTATCGGGTTCATCTTCGGGAGTCTGTCTCAAAACGAGCTTGATCCGAACTGCGACGGTAGCGTGCAATCTCATTTTGAGTCAACGCGAATCACAACTGCCGTGCACCGTCGGTAACCAGTTACTTCCCTGAGAACTTCTCAGCTTGAGACGTGAGAAAACGCCAGATTGCTCCGCGATGAGACAGTTTCGTTGCGGGGACGTCATCGATCGGCTCACATCGCGGTGGGCATTCCCTCGAAAAATCAACAGCTTGTGTGGGATCCCATTACCGAGGTCATGACGCACCCGGTGGTGGCACCCTCCGTGCAGATTTCAGGCTGAATTTATCCCTAAGGAGAGAACTGTGCGCAGCTTCTTCCAGAAGTCTCGCTGGTTTGCAGTAGTAATCGTTTTTGTTCTCGGCTTTGCAGCACTTACGCATGCCGACGATTCCACTCGAAAGATCAAATCGAAAGTCGCACCTCAATACCCCGATCTTGCTAAGAAAATGAATGTAACCGGGGCAGTGAAACTTGAACTTATAGTTGGCGCAAACGGTCAAGTCAAAGCGGTCCGGCCCTTGGGTGGACATCCTCTGCTCATCGACGCAGCCGAAGCTGCCGTGAAGCAGTGGCGGTATGAGCCCGGCACAGAAGGTACTGAGGTGGTGGAGATCCGTTTCACAACCAGCAATAACTAGGCTCTGGCGCCTGGAAAACGTGGGTACATAGCAATGACAATCGCAAAAAAGCTTCGCGTTGGTTTTAGCATCATGACCGGGTTGGTATTCGTCCTCGGCTTGTTCAATGTGGGGGCGCTGATCCGGGAACACTCAGCGAAGAAGCACACGCAACGATCATTCCAGTTGCTGCGTGACACGTCGGCTTTGCAGTATCAACTCAGCCAAAACCAGATCCATCTCGATAATTACTTGTTGAGTGGAGATCCGGCCGAGGCCGACAAAGTCGTAAGTGGCGCGTCCCATCTCGACGAGGCTATTCACGAAACCAAAGCCAAAGCAACCGACGAAGAAAAAGTTCCGCTTGACCGCCTGAATGAGGCAGAACACGAGTGGCTCGAGCGTTTTGCGCGTCCACTCATGGACAAGCGCAAACAGGTCGATTCCGGCAATTCGACGGTCGCGGAACTGCAGATCTTCTATCTCCAGCAAAATCCCAGCGATTGGCTGAAGAGCGTTAAGGATCCGGTCGACCAGACGATGGCGGCCACTGAGCAGGTTCTGCAGGACCAGCAGCAGGGCGATACCAGTTTGGGAACCATGATGACCTGGATTGCCGGCATGTTGGCATTTGTGGCCATCGGCGGAGGCATCGTCATCGCCTATTACATTCCCAGATCGATCACCGATCCTTTGTTCCACCTGATGCTGGTAGCGCGTGAGATCGGCGACTCGGGTGATCTCGACCAGAGAATCGACATCGACCGCGAAGACGAGATCGGCGAACTCAGCAAAAGCTTTAACAAGATGATCGCGTACCTCAAAGAGATGGCGGGATTCTCCGAAGCGATTGCGGGAGGCGATCTGAGCGTGCAAGTGCAGCCGCGCTCGCAACGCGACACCCTCGGCAGAGCTTTCTCGGAAATGACGATTGGATTGCGCGCTCTGGTAAAGAGCACGCGTGATAACGCGTCACAAGTGGCGGGGGGATCGAACGAAGTAGCCAGCGCTTCGGACGAATCGGCAAAAATCAACGTTCAGGCTGCATCGGCGATTGATGAAGTTACCAGCACCATGCACGAAATGAGCATCAACGTGCAGAACATGGTGAAGAACACGCAGACGCAGGCATCGAGCGTAAGCGAAACGTCAGCATCGATCGACCAGATGGTCGCCTCCATCCAGCGCGTCGCCGACACGGCGAAGGTTCTACTCGACATCTCGCAGCGCTCACGCGAAGAGGTGCAGAGCGGAATCCAGACGATGGAAAAGACCACCGACGGTCTGAACAAGATCAATGGATCGATTCAGGCCTCTTCGGGAATTATTCGAGCTCTGGGCACGCGCGCTGACGACATCGGCAAGATCATCGAAGTGATCGACGATCTTGCCGAGCAGACGAATCTTCTGGCTCTCAACGCCGCCATCGAGGCTGCGCGCGCCGGCGAACATGGGCTTGGTTTCGCCGTAGTCGCCGACGAAGTGCGAAAGCTCGCGGAAAAGTCAGCGCAGTCCACGCGGGAAATTTCCGACCTGATCGAGAGCATCCAGAAAGAAGCCCGCAAAGCCGTCGAGAACATGGATAAGAGTACGACCATCGTGAACGACGGTCTGGTGCAGGGCACAGAGCTCAGCACTGCTCTCAAGAAGATCTCGAATGTCGTCACCGAGGTCTATAAGTTCGCGCAAGAAATCGGCGCGGCAACCAACGAGCAGTCACATGGATCCTCGCAAATCGCGCGCGCTACCACTCGGCTGAACGAAATCACTCACGAAATCAATTCGTCAGTCGAAGAACAGGCGTCGGGAGCGCAGGCGGTAGTTCGCGCGATGGAAAAGATGCGCGAACTGATCCAGCGTTCCACTTCGGGATCGACCGAGCTCGCTGCCTCTGCCGAGCAGATGAACAAAATGTCGCGCGCCATGCTTGAATCCATGGACCGCTTTGTTCTGGAGGCTCTGCAGGCGAACGGCAGCGGACATCGCAGAGGCGCGAACGGAAGCTGGCCCGAAGATCAGAGGCCACAGACACGCTACGCAACTACGGTGAACTAGACGGAATCCGAGGAGCTCCATGGCGAAAGATCTACAACTCGTCGGTTTTCGAATCGGGAAGGAAACGTTCGGCGTTCCGATCAATCTGGTTCACGAGATAGTTCGCGTGCCCGAAATTACAGCCGTGCCGGATGCTCCGGAGTACGTCGAGGGCGTGATCAACTTGCGCGGAAAAATCATTTCGGTAATCGATCTTCGCAAACGCTTTGGCGAAAAAAGGATCGAGCGTAGCCGGAAAAACCGAATCCTCGTCGCTGAGATCGAGCGCAAGATGGTTGGCTTGATCGTGGACGCGGCGTCAGAGGTCCTGCGCGTTTGCCCGGATGAGATCGAGGACCCACCCGACGTTCTCGACGATGCTGAAGTTAAGTATGTAACCGGGGTGGGCAAGCTGAAAGGACGACTCGTTATCCTCGTCGATCTCGCAAAGATCATGCAAAAAGGTGAACTGCAGCGGTTGGGAGAGATGACAGTTCCCGCAATGGCTTAAACGCAAAAGTATCTGCTGCGGACTTCCCCGGTTCGTCGCGATATTGAACAGCGGTTCAAGAGAGCTCAATGGCTACTTTCACTGCTCCAATCAACATTAGCGACGCCGAACTCAAGCTCCTGCAGACCTTGATCTATCAGGAATGCGGAATGCACTTCGACGAGCGCCGCATTCACTTTTTGCAAGACCGGCTGCAGCGACGCCTGAAAGCCTGTAACCTCGACAGCTTTTACAGCTATTACCGCTTGCTTACGAGTCGAGACGGAAAAGGGGAACTCAGCGCCCTACTCGAAAATCTCACGGTTAACGAAACGAGTTTTTTCCGTAATCGCGCACAACTCGATCTATTTCAGAAAACAATCCTCGAAGAAATTCTGCACCGCAAACAGGCACGTCGTGACTGGACACTGCGCTGCTGGAGTGCCGGCTGCTCCACTGGCCAGGAACCGTACACGATGGCGATGCAGATTTCCGACGCGCTGGCTTATTACTATCTGCGTAACCCGCTGCCGTTTGACATGCCCTCGCCTAAGCCGATGATTCCACCTCCGTGGAAAGTGGAGATCCTTGCGTCAGATATAAGTTATTCCGCGTTGCGCTCAGCACAAGAAGGCTCGTACACAGATTCTCAGATGGAAGCGGTCGACTATAGCTTCCGCCTGCGCTACTTCGATAAGCTCGGCGATCGTTACGTTGTGAAGAAGGGGCTGAAGGAACTTGTCCACTTCGATTTTCACAATCTTAAAACGGAATTCCTGCCGCAGCGCAACGACGTGATCTTCTGCCGCAACGTGATGATTTACTTCGACGAAGCCGAGCAGAAACGGCTGATCGATAAGTTCTATCGCTGTTTGAACGCTGAGGGTTATTTGCTTGTCGGTCACGCGGAGAGTCTGTTTGGACTCACAGACAAATTCCGAATGATTCACGAGAACAACGGCACTGCGTACCAACGCATCGAGGCAACAGTTTGAGCTTCTTCTCGGAAGAACAACAATTCGAGATGCGCGAGCTGTTCTTTGAGACCGCTTCGGAGCTTTTGCAGGCGCTCAATGAGCAGGGCCTCCGTCTCGAACAGAACCCGCAAGACGCCGAACTCGTGCGCGAAGTGCGCAGGACTGTTCACACTCTAAAGGGCGACTCGGCTGCGTGTGGGTTCGAAGAACTCAGCAGCCTCGCTCATCAGCTCGAAGACGTGCTTACACCCGAAATTGCCGCGTCAAGCAAAGGCAAGCTGGTGGAAGCGGTACTAACCGCCGCCGATATTTTCGCAGCGTTAATTACCCGCTATCGCGAGGGAACGCAGCCTCCAACCGCCGCCACGCTTCGTGCCGTCGTCACAGTTCGTGAACGGATTCGTGAACTGGTGGCGAATCCTGAACCGCGTCATATCGTTCCCTACAAACTCACAGGCCGCTTTGCCTGGACTGAGTACGAGCAGATTGCCATCGAGCGGGAGCTCAGCAAAGGTCAGGTGGTGTACAACATCGCGCTGGCAATCGATCCAAATTGTCCGATGAAGGCTGCCGCAGTCCAGCTGGTCAAGAATGCTCTGGGACAATTCGGCAATGTTCTGGCCGCCTTTCCGGAGGCGAGTTCGCTCTCCGAACAGATCGACGTACTGGAATTTGCGCTTGCCTCGTCGGCGCCTGTCGAAAGCATCGAGGGCAAATGCCGGATTCCCTCGATTATTTCCAATGTTCTGGTAGAGCGCGCTTCCCTTAATAGGAATCAGGAAACCGGGCAAGGCATAGAAGCTTCGTCTTCGGATGAGACCGACGTTTTCGGAGTATCCGAGCAGGACAGCGACACTGCGCCGGAAGAAAACGCAGCTTCGGCCGCCTCCACTTCGCTGACCAATGCAAAGCTGCGCGTGGATGCGGAGCGCATTGACGACGTTCTCAACCTGGTTGGCGAACTTGTGATTGCCAAATCCATGCTGATGCAGGCTACCGGCGAATTCGAAAAACGATTTGTCAAAGATCCTCTGCGCACGAAGTTTTCTGACGCAATGGCGTTCCAGGCACGCGTGCTGAACGATCTGCAAAAGTCGGTAATGAAGATTCGCATGGTGCCGGTCGAGCAACTCTTTCGACGCTTTCCTCGCCTCGTTCGCGATGTGGCAAAGACCTGCGGCAAAGATGTCGTGCTGCAGGTTTCAGGGCAAGAGACCGATCTCGACAAAAGCATCCTCGATGCGCTTTCCGAGCCGCTGTCACATCTGCTGCGCAACGCAGTCGATCACGGAATTGAAACTCCCGAAGAGCGAATTGCGGCGGGCAAGCCGGCCCAAGGAACTATCAAACTCAATGCATTCCATCAAGGGAATCAGATCGTGATTGAGTGCTCAGATGACGGAGGCGGAATCGATCGCTTCAGGCTTGTGACCAAGGCAGTTGAGCGCGGGGTGCTCTCGCACGAAGAAGCCGAACGCCTCTCAGACACCGATGCCCTCGATCTCATTTTTCACCCAGGATTAAGCACTGCGGAGCAGATCACCGAGATCTCCGGACGCGGCATGGGCATGGACATCGTGAAATCTGTCATCGAGCGGTTGAAAGGTTCTGTGTCGATCGATTCCAGGGCGGGATCTGGCACGAGCTTCCTGCTGAAGGTCCCTCTCACCCTGGCGATCATTAAAGCGCTGATGTTTCGCGTCTCCGACCGGCTATATGCGGTGCCACTTGCATCGGTGCTGGAGATCGCGCGGGCATCCTCTGCTGATGTGCACCGCGTTGACCAGCATGAGGTGATGCAACTTCGCGATCAGGTGCTCACGCTCGTGCGCATGAACCAACTGGTGAAGCGTGGGCCAGTGCCGGTATCGAAGAAGATTTTTATAGTCGTGGTTGGAATTGGGGATCGCAGGTTCGGGCTCATAGTCGACCGGCTGGTAGGCGAAGAAGAACTTGTCATCAAAGCGCTCGATAACGAAATTGCCGCCACGGAGCTTGTGAGTGGAGCTTCAATCCTCGGCGATGGAAGCGTGGTTTTGATTCTGAATCTTTCTGCGGTAGTGGCGAGGCTCGGACGAGCGCCGCTGGCCATGGAGGCGGTCACGGCGTGAGTGATGGGGCCAAGGTACGGGTTCTGGTGATTGATGATTCGGCTCTGATGCGCAAGCTGATTCCGAGAATTCTTGCGCGCGATCCCGACATTGAAGTTGTAGGCACAGCCATGGATGGCAGCTTTGGATTGAAGAAGATCGAAGAGCTTAGGCCGCACGTAATTACGCTCGACCTCGAAATGCCGCGCATGGATGGCATGGAGACACTGCGCCATATCACGCGCAACTATCGCCTTCCCGTGGTGGTAGTGAGCGCACATAGCGTGAACGGTGCGTCGGCAACCTTCAAGGCGCTGCAGCTCGGCGCCTTTGACTTCGTTCCGAAGCCCTCCGATGCTTCGCAGGCAAAGATGGAAGGAGTCGCCGAGGCGCTTGTCGAAAAGGTCAAAATCGCTGCCCGCTATGGCGCCAAGGGGACAGTGCCGCTGCGGGAAGCCGCGAAGGTAAAGAAACCGCTCAATCGACCCAATTCTGCGCCGACTAAGGTGATCGCAATCGGAATCTCTACTGGCGGACCCAACGCGCTGCAGCACTTGCTTTCGGAATTGCCAGGTGATTTCAACGGCGCACTGGTGATCGTCCAACATATGCCGGAGGGATTCACCGAAATGTTCGCCCGTCGCCTGCACGAATGCTGCGCCATTGATGTAAGAGAAGCTCGTTCTGGCGATGTGCTGGTTGCCGGCCGCGCGCTCATCTGCCCTGGCAATCGGCATATGCGCGTTCGACGCATGCCCTTGGGCGACGTCGTGGTCCTGAGCGATGACAGCAAAGTAAATGGACACCGGCCCTCGGTCGATGTTCTCTTTCAGTCAGTCGCGAAGGAGTTTGGCTCCCGGTCAATCGGACTGCTGATGACCGGCATGGGAGAAGACGGCGCCGAAGGTCTCGGAACAATTAAGAAATCGGGCGGTCTGACGCTTGCGCAGGATGAGCATTCCTGTGTGGTGTTCGGCATGCCCAAAGCGGGAATCGACCGCGGGTACGTAATGCGAGTCGTGCCGCTCGACGCGCTACCGAGCGTCCTGGTTCGGAGTTGCTCTGCACCATCGCGGACCAACGCGAAGGCGGGAGTGAACGCTTGAGTTTGAGAGCAGGCCGGGACTGCGGCCTGGTCCGGGAGAGATGAGCAGGCAGTTAGGAGAATGTATATGGAGCAATTTGCTGCGATAGTCCGAAGCAAAGACAACAAGCCGGTGCGCTACCTGATCGTGGACGACTCGATCTTCGCGCGCAAGAACGTCGCCAAGATGCTCGAGTCTTTCGGCGGCGAAGTCGTCGGCGAAGCAGGCGATGGATGCACCGCCATTACCGAATACGAGCGTCTGCAACCGGATCTCGTGCTGATGGATATCACCATGCCGCAGATGGAAGGCATTGAAGCCGCCGAGCGCATCATTCGGCAATTCCAGAATGCGCGAATCGTAATGGTCTCGTCAGTCGGATACCAGGAGAACATTGTCGCTGCCCTACAAAAAGGTGCGCGCCACTTCGTGCAGAAACCCGTGAAGCCAGACGTCCTCTACGAAGTGATTCGCTACGTTATGGGCGACGACGTCCTCACTACATCCGCGGTCGGAGCAGGAGCGCAGTAGTCATGAAAATGGAGCTGATCCAGCCCTTCATCAACTCGGCCGACGCCGTGCTCGCCGAGAGCCTGCAATGCGAAACACGCATCGGCGATGTTTCCATGGAGGAGGAGACTTATCGCCGCAAGGGAATTGCCGCGCTGATCGAGATTGCCGGCGATATCGAAGGACGAATCATCCTCGACACGGACTCGCCGACCGCAATACACATTGCGAAGCACCTGGCAGGCGGAGAAGTTGAGCCTTCAGATGAACTCGTGCGCGAGACCGTTTGCGAACTTGCAAACATGGTGATCGGCAATGCAATCACCAGCCTTAACGATCAGGGATTCCGCTTCAAAATTTCGCCGCCGGAAGTCCATACCGCCGAACAAGGCCTGAGTGGAAGCGAAGAAACCGAGGCCCTGGTGATGTGCTTCGAGACGCGCAAGGGTAGTGTGTACATGAACATTGCCATGCGCCATAACCGTCGCCGCAAAGACGAACGCTCAGCCGTAGTCGTAGCGTAGGATTCCCGCTATCCGCCGATAGCAACAAAGATTGGGCTAAGACGCTGGCAGGAAGGCGCCGAAGTCTGCACGCACGGCGCTGCAATGCGGGTCGGATTGCCGTTGGCATCTGCCGCTTCTGAATCGGAACTCGTGAGGATCACAGATACGTCCTGGGAGTCGCGATTAGCGGTAAATACTTTCGCGCTATCTCCATCGGAAGCTATCGAAACCGGACTCGTACCTACCGGAATCGTCTTCGTCACCGTTAGATTCAGACTGTTAATCACACTCACCGAATTCGATCCGGTATTGGCAACGTAGATCCGAGTTCCATCCGCGAGGGCGGTTACCGAACGCGGATTTGTCCCCACAGCGATCGTGTTTATTACTGTAAGCGGATTCGGCGAAGTCGGATCCCCGTTGATTACACTCAGCGTATTGGATCCCGAATTGGTAACCAGCACCCGCTGGTTCTTAGCATCGAATACCGCAAAATTCGGAGAGGAGCCAACCGTGAGCGTGGAGATGACGTCGTGGCTGGTGGCGTCGATTACGCTTACGTTGCTTGAGCCTTGATTGATCACAAAAACGCGACTGCTGTCAGCGGACGGAACCGCCCAAACCGGAGTCGTTCCCACAGGAACCGTGGCGAGCACGCTGTTGTCCGCCGTCGAGATCACGGTCACATCGTTGCTCGCCTTATTCAGCACATAAACTTCTTTCGAATTGGGAAGCAGAGCCAAATTCACTGGAGTCTGGCCGACTTGTATTTCCGTAGTCAGCGACATGGGAAATCCTCCCAGAACTCCCACCGCATTCCGACCGGATTCAGCCACATAAAACGTGCCATTCGCGTTCACGATCGAAATTGGCTTTGCTCCAGACGGTAAACCAATCGTAGTAGCCGCCGAAACAACGGGAGCAACTCCTGGGCTGTGAGCATCGGAGTGCTGAGTAACGGTGTCACTGCCGAAATCCGTCGTCGTCACCGATGCAGTGATGCCGGCGAGGTTCTGCACCAACGCAAACACCGGACTGCTTCCCACCGGCACCACACCGTCGAGCGAGTCGCCGGAAACGTTCACATCCATCGCCTGGCTGGTAGCGCCGGTGGCGAGACATGGATTGCTAGGATCAGGCGGATTGGGATCCAACTGGCACGTAGTAATCACGGCAAGACGAAAATTCTGAGGATCGGGAGACGGTTGCGGCAGCGGCGTTGCTACCGGACGAAAGATATCTCCGCATCCAGAAATCAAAGTGCAAACAATGGCCGCTCCGGCCAACGCGGCCAACCGTGAAAACTTCATCCCAACTCCCAAATGTAGATGGTTCCTGCTTCAAGGATTGTAAATGAGAGCAGCCCTGCAGCTAAGGCCATGCCGGTTGCTACCCCCCAAAGGATCGGGTGGCGACATTACCCGCCCGCGGCAGCGGATGCGTCGAGCGGGCACATTCGTATGCTACTGCAGACGGTACCGATGCCGGCATCCAACGCGGCTATCGCGGGACATTCCGCGTTTTTCAGGCGTAATTAACAGCGTAAATAACAGCATAATAACAGCGTAAAAGATTCCTCTGTGTATTGGTCGTCTTTCTGGACGAGTTCCATAATGAAACAGACGAGCGCTGCTTCCGCAGGAGCCTGGCGAATTTCGGTTGACTCTCGCCATGTAATCGTGATAGCACCGAACTATGTTCGGTGCGCGAGAGAAGACGACAGCTCACCGGGTGTAAGTAGGAGACAACTCCCGCAGTCGCCCGATGGTCGCCGGGATCACGGAGAGGGCGAAATCGATATCGGCTTCCGTGTTGTGCTTGCCGATACTGAAGCGAATGCTGGCCCGCGCTCGCTCGGGCGGCAATCCCATCGCGGTGAGGACATGCGACGGCTCGATCGCTCCGGACGAGCACGCCGCGCCAGTCGAGACCGCCAATCCCTTCAGGTCGAGCGCGATCACCATGGCCTCGCCTTCGATGTGATCGAAGTAGATGTTGCTGGTGTTAGGCACGCGAGACGCCGCTCCGCTGTTGACTCCGGCTTCATCGATCTGCTCCAGCAGCGTCGATTCCAGACGGTTACGCATGTTCGCAATGCGGGTCATGTCGCCATTGTGCAAGCCGCGCAGCGCGATCTCCGCTGCACAGCCCAGGCCGATAATGCCCGGAAGGTTCTCGGTTCCGGCCCGCCGCTGGCGCTCGTGATTGCCGCCATAGAAAAGAGGATCGATCAGCGTGCCTCGTCGGACATAGAGCGCGCCTATGCCCTGGGGACCGTGGAATTTGTGCGCAGAAATCGAAAGCAGATCACAGCCGATCTTCTTCACGTCGATAGGAATCTTGCCCCCGGCCTGCACCGCATCCGTATGGAAGTAAACATCGGCCTCGGCCGCCACGCGCCCGATTTCTTCCACCGGCTCGATCACCCCGGTTTCGTTGTTCGCCATCATGATCGAGATGAGCTTCGTCTTCGGCCGCAGCGCTTTGCGCACGTCCTCCGGATCGACCAACCCTTCTCCATCGACATGCAGGTAGGTGACTTCGACTCCGCGCTTTTCCAGTCGCTTGCAGGCATTCAGTACGGCATGATGTTCGATCTGCGACGTAATCACATGTTCGCCGCTCTGCACGATGCCAAAGATGGCGAGATTGTCAGCCTCCGTGCCTCCACTGGTGAACACGATTTCCGCCGCACGGCAGCCAAGCAGACGCGCCACCGCTTCCCTGGCCCGCTCCACCGCAGCGCGAGCATGCTGCCCATGATGGTGGATCGATGAAGCATTCCCGAACTGGTCCAGATAGTACGGACGCATCGCCTCAAACACCTCGGGCAGAACCGGCGTGGTCGCATTACTATCCAGGTAAACGCGCTGCATATAGATATTCTATGCTCAGCCAACAGAACCGCCGGCCGTAGCCGGTGGGTCGGAGGTCGCCGAATGGCGAACTCCGAGCAACGATTTACCCGCAGCATACAAAAAGCTGCGGCCGCAAACCACGCGGCTGCCCCACCGGCTACCGCCGGCGGTTCTGTTGACCACGCTACACTGGTTCCCATGCGTCGCCTCATCGTGAATGCCGATGACTTCGGGATGACTTCGGGTGTAAACCGCGCCATAGCCGAGTCGCACAAATCAGGTGTTGTTACCTCTGCTACCATCATGGCGAACGAAGCAGCAGTTGATGAAGCGATTGCGCTGGCCTCGCAGAATCCCTCATTGGGAACCGGCTGTCACGTTGTTCTCGTGGACGGCGCGCCGGTTTCGCAGCCCGATTCCGTTCAGTCGCTCATCGGATCGCGCAATGGCGACCTGGCCCGATTCCGTGCCGGCATCGCCCATCTTGCAGTCGCTGCCGTTTCTCGCAGCGTTCGCGAACCCGAAGTTCACGGCGAGGCTTCCGCACAAATCGAGCGGCTGCAATCGCGCGGACTCTCGCTCTCTCACGTGGACTGCCACATGCACTCGCACATTCTGCCTGCAATTTCGCGTGCCGTGCTGAGGGCTGCGCACGATCATGATGTTCGCGCCGTTCGCAATCCTTTTGAGCCAGCGTGGTCGGTGGCTGCTACGCACAAGAGTTCAAGCTTGCGTTCGTGGAATCGTTCGGCTCAGGTCACGGTTTTGCGAGCACTGGAGCATCAGTTCCTCAGTACGGTTAAGCAGAATGGAATGAAAACGACAGATGGAACTATCGGCATTGCCGTAACCGGTCTGCTGGATCGCGATCTGCTCACTCGCCTGGTCAATGCAATGCCGGACGGTACCTGGGAACTGGTCACGCATCCCGGCTATCACGATCGCGACCTCTCGGCGGCAAAGACGGAATTAAAGGAGTCAAGAGCAGTGGAGCTGGAGCTGCTTAAAGCGTCTGCGACGAGGGAGATGTTCCAGAACAAAGGCATTCAGTTGATCAGTTATCGAGAGCTGTGAAGCAAACGGAACCGTCGGCGGTAGCCGATGGGGCAGCCGCGTGGTTTGCGGCTGCGCCGTACAGCGATCAGTACCTGTATCTTGTCACGCGGAGCTGACCGTACGGCCATCCCCGGCTTAGCATCCAACAATCGCAACGACGGCGGTCGTCGGGAACCCCGCCTACTGCACGGCGGTTCCCTTCATTGCCCCAGCGAGATCCGCTCGATCGAATTCGCCTTTCCCGTTTTGGCATCACAATCGATCAGCACGCCATTCAAGCGCACATCGCCCCGCGCGGCATCGAAGCGATTGGGCATGCTCGTGAGGAAGCGTGAAATAACCTGCTCCTTTTCCACCCCGATCACGCCATCGTGGGGGCCGCTCATGCCAACGTCGGTCTGATACGCAGTTCCGTTCGGCAGCACGCGTGTGTCCGCAGTAGCAACGTGAGTATGTGTTCCCAGAACGGCAGTTACCCGACCATCGAGATACCACCCCATTGCAACCTTCTCCGAAGTTGCTTCGGCATGCAGGTCTACGACGATGACCTTGGCCTTCGTCTCGTCGATCAGGCGGTCGGCCGTGCGAAACGGGTCGTCGTTGTGGACCATGAAGACGCGGCCTTGCAGGTTGATGACCGCGTACGGAACGCCGCTGCGAGTTGTCCCTTGATAGTGTCCGCTTCCGGGAACAGTGGCGGGATAGTTCGCCGGACGCAGCACCCGCCGCGCAGAGCTGCCGTTTTTCATTCCCGAATTGAGATAGTCGTTGATCTCTTTCTTATCCCAAACATGGTTGCCGGTGGTGAGCACGTCGGCGCCAAGTTCAAAGAATTCCTCGCAGATCGCCGGAGTCACACCAAAACCGCCGGCAGCGTTCTCGACGTTGATAATCAGGAGCTCGACGTTGTTGGTTTCGACAAGATGATGGACATGTTCGCGCACGATCTTGCGCCCGGGGCTGCCAAAAACGTCGCCGATAAAGAGAATTCGCACTCGTCAGGATAAATGAAGATTGGAAGCGGCTGATTCCTTCCGTGCCGATCTGCAGTGGATTTTGGTGGAAGCCCCCGACATCGCAGGCTGCGGAAAATGCAAACAGAACCGCCGGCGGTAGCCGGGGAGTCGGAGGTCGCCGAAAGGCGAACTCCGAATGCGACGACACTGCCAGCAGTTGCGCAGAAACGCAGCCGCAAACCACCCGGCTGCCCCACCGCCTACCGGCGCCGGTTCCGTTATCCTGGTCGCGCCTGCATTTCTGCGCGATTGCCTTGGTTGAAGCCCCCGACTTTTATTCGGGGCTTCCACTCAAAGGCGGAGGGTCTTTACCACCCGTTAATTTTCGAATGGCCTGATCGTCTGTAAAATGAGCGACCGAGAACTATGCCTCCCACAGTAGCTAACGGAAAAATCTGCTACATCGAGATGCCTGCTCAGAATATCGAGCAGTCGGCTGAGTTTTACCGCAAGAGCTTCGGCTGGAACATCCGTAAACGTGGCGATGGAGCCATGGCTTTTGACGACGCAGTCGGCGAGGTAAGTGGAACCTGGGTACGCGGACGTCCGCCGTCGCCAACGCCCGGCTTGCTGTTCTACATTATGGTCGATAGCGTTGAAGCCACGCTGAAAACCATTGTCGCGAATGGAGGCAAAATCGTGCAGCCGATCGGCGGCGATGCGCCTGAGATCACCGCGCGCTTCAGCGATCCTGCCGGAAACGTAATCGGGCTGTATCAAGAACCGGCTTAAAGCAGACAGTCAGTACCGTCCCCGGTAGGGGATGGGTGAGTAGCGATAGTGCGCGCATCGTGGGCTATCGCTTGCAGACTCACCCATTCGCTACCCGCGAACGGTACTGACGCAACGTGTACTGACTGGGGGCTGCCCGCCGCGCCGCTTCAGTGGTTCAGATACACATGCAGAGTGGCCACGTGATTCGAGTCTTCCTCGGCCACCGCGAAGTCCGACATGCCGTTGCCATCGAAATCGGCGGCTGCGATTCCCTGTACCATTCCGGGAAGCGAGGAAGTTGTGGATTGTCCGTAGATCCACGTCTGCGCGGCTGAAGTCTTTAGGTCGGTAAACAACTTCACACCGTACGTTGCAGGAGCTGAGGTTGCACTCTCAGTACGGAAGCCCTCGAGAGCGGTGCTTGCGCTATTTAAGGGAGAGCCCGCCGTGATCCATGTGCCATCACCGGCGTAGCCGCTTTCGCTGATGACTTTGTTGAGCGTCAGACCGGATCCGTTATTCATCGCGTAATCGATATCGGTGGCATCGGAGCCGTGGGGACCGGTTTGCTCCTGCACGTAAACAACATCTTCCTTGCCGTCTCCATTGATATCTCTGACGTATGGACCTGCAGCATTAAGAGATGCGCTGGTAAATGCCTCATTGATCTCGGTGAGCGCGTAATGGCCAGAACCATCGCCATGGCCAAGATAAATATTGCCTGCCGTCGCGGAACTGCCTTGCTGGCACATGCCAAAAATCAGCAGATCGAGCGAGCCGTCGCCATCGAAGTCGGCGCCCGTGGCTGCGACTACGGAGCACGGGTTGCGAGAAGCATCTTGTGCGAACGTGAGCGTCACGGTTTGATTCGCAGGATTGGCAAATTGTCCGGTTCCGTTTCCGAACCAGGTCGCGATCACATTCGTGGGCGCCGTAAACGATCCGGTGTAATAAGTAATGGACAGATCGGCTTTGCCGTCTCGATTCGCATCGCCTGCGGCGATGCCCTTGCAGGCAGCAGGCAGCGCAATCACCTGACCGAGCACGAGTTTCCCAGAATGGTCATTCAGATAGACGGCTGCATTGCCGCTGGTTCCATTGCTTCCCACGGTGCAGGCAGCCACATCGGTGAATCCGTCTCCATTCAAATCCGCAAGCGCAACCTGAACGATGCTCGTCGCTCCAGAGGGCAGAGCCGAACTGATCGCGGAGGCAAAGTTCCCGGAACCATTATTGAGCAAAACCGCGAGCCCGCTGCCGTACATCAGCAGATCAGGACGCTGGTCATTGTTGAAGTCGGCACTGAGTACGTGGCCGGCAAAGGCGAGCGACGACTTCGATTCCGACCAGCCCGGCTGTGCAGTCCCGCCTCCAGAGCCGGAACCTGTGCCAGTGCCACTGCCGGCCGTACCGCTGCCCGATCCAGAGCCGGCCGTCGATCCTGAACCACCTGTCGATCCGCTCGAGCTTCCGGAACCGGATCCGGCGCCAGGCTGAGTTGAACCGGAACTGGAGCCTGAGTTGCTTCCACCCGGCGCTGGAGTTTGCACTGTCGAAGACGATTGCGAGGCCGTGCTGCCGCAGCCGCTTAGAATAAAAGAGAAGATCGCGCAAAGTGCGATGAAGACAGCTGGCTTGCAGCGCATGGGGCCCCCAACTACAGTGAAGTGAGTAGCTACTTTGAATTGATTAGATTGATGGGGCCGCAATCGGGGTTGCTGCTAAGGCTGCA
>DATEKE010000172.1:0-12567 GCA_035277605.1 Terriglobales bacterium
ATTTCACTGATCAGCTCCAGCACATCATGGGTGTCGATCGCTGCACAGGGGAGAACTGCGCTTCCGATCCAGAGAAATTCGAGAGTGAACTCGCAGAGAGCGCAAGCAACGATCGCACAAATTCTTTCGCTTTCATTGCGCAATATTCGCCGATCGGCTTTGTGCGGGCGGACGAGGTGGACAGTCCTGAACTCAACAAAAAAATCGCCTACGTTTATCGCATTACACGCGATTCCATCGATCACGCGGAGTTTCCAGCGAGTGAGATGAAGTCTCGCTATGGAACTGAGAACCTCAACAATCTGCTCACGTGGAATACTCTCATGCAGGTGCTCGATCGATAATTTTGGTTATGTCTGGGGTTCCAAGCGTTCCAATTACGAGCGGTGCGCGTCGCGTGTGGTCACTCGCGCACATAATCCGGATTCCGTGCTTGGCCGCGATGAGGTAATTCGCGTTCCAAATCATCCAGCCACTCCAACTCAGTCTCAAATTGCCTGATGGTCAGCTTCAGCATCCAGACTGCCTCGTGATAGGCATGGCCGACTTCGCGCAACACTGAATCGAGCACATCTTGTTCACGCTTCAGTTCCGATTTGAGAAATACGCGGCGACGCTGAATCTGGGTTTGGAAGACGCCCGGGCGCGTCAGCCACGAAAGAGCGATCCATGTGAGGAAAGGAGGGCGCTCGCGCTGCGTAGACCAATCCTCGCGCTCGAGTGCGTCGGCGAGAGCTGCTCGACCGCTTGCTGTGACCGCAAGAACGCTGCGCTGCGGTCCAGCTGCAGGCTCTTTGTTACGCGCGGCTCGCAGAAAGCCTAGACGCTCCAGTTTCTCCAGCGAGTAATACACCTGCGGACGCGAGATGGCCGCCCAATCGCGAATCTCGCGTCGTTCTAATTCGAGATTCGCCTGGTAGCCGTGCATCGGGCGCTCGGACAGAAGACTCAGCAGAACGAGGTCTGCCGTCGTCAGCGGAAGCTTGCTTTTACGCTTTGGCACTCCGCTCCTTTCGTTTTCGGCTCCAATACCACCATACAGACTGTTCAGGAGGAAGCAGAGGATTCCTAGCCTGCGCCACCGCCGCCTTGAAAACGTCGAGGCAGCAGATGTCTTGCTTCTGTCCTGTCACTTCACACAATCGTCTGTACATCTCGCGCGGATTCTGCCGCGCCAGAGTGGGAACATCCCGAATTCCCAGCAGCTCGAAATCGCGAAGCATTGCTGGTCCGACAGAGATCAGGTCCTGAAGCCTGCGCGTGGTTGCTGGGGATGAGATTCCAGTTGACGAAGTCATATTCCCTCCGATACTGTTTCAACTAGTCTAAATAAGACTACTGCGAATTAAGAATGGAGTCAAGGGTTGTGAAAGTCCACGGCTGGTGCCTGGTAATCATTGTGTGTGTGTCTGCAGTTTCGTTTTCGCAAAGCAAATCAGAGGAGACAAGGATGAAACTCAAACGAATTACGCCTGTTCTGTACGTAGACAAAATCGAACCTTGTATCGATTTCTGGAATAGCCGCTTTGGTTTTCAAAAAACGGTGGAAGTGCCCGACGGTGACCATCTGGCTTTTGCCATTTTGCAGAAGGACAACTTGGAGATCATGTATCAGAGCTTCGCCAGTGCGGCCAAGGACGCGCCTGCTATAGCGAAAGATATTGAGGGAGGGAGAACGTTTCTTTATATCGAAGTCGAGAAGCTCGAACCGTTCATCACTGCCGCAAAGAACGCGAATGTTGTCCTGCCCGTGCGAACGACATTTTATGGAGCAAAGGAGATCGGTCTGAAAGATCCAGCGGGCCATGTAGTGGTCTTTGCTGAGATGACAGCGCAGCACCCGTGAGTGACGTGTGCGTGATCAGATGCTGTTCAAGGCCCCACCGTTCCATGTCCGCAGCTTCGCTTACACTCTACCTTTTGCGCTTTTAGACAGCGCAAACTGGAACAACCCATTGTCCGTAATCCTTGAAGCCAGGCGTCTGGTGCGAGCAGTCGGCGCGAAAATCATTGTCAACGAAGTGAGCTTCGACGTGCATGCCGGCGAACTGCTCGCGATGGTTGGACCAAGCGGGGCAGGGAAGACTTCTTTATTACGATTGCTGAATCGACTGGATGAGCCTACGAGTGGGACCGTACTGCTGGAGGAACGGGATTATCGCGAGTTGTCTATACGCGAGCTGCGCCGCCAAGTAGGAATGGTGATGCAACGGCCGTTTGTTTTTCGGGGCACGGTCGCAGAAAATCTGCGCTTTGGCCCGAGGCAGCTAGGGAAGGATCTTCCCGATTCGGAAATCGAACACCTGCTGGCTGCCGTTGGACTTTCCGGCTTCTCGGGTGAGGAGGTAACGCATCTTTCGGGAGGCGAAGCCCAGCGCGTTTGTTTTGCACGGGCGCTTGCGAACCAACCGGCTGTCCTCCTGCTTGATGAGCCCACCTCGGCTCTCGATGAAGCCGCCAAATTCGATGTCGAAGCTGTGATCCGCAAAATTGCAGAGCAGGGGGTCACATTGGTGCTGGTAACACACGACTTGGCTCAAGCTCGCCGGTTGGCTACGCGGGTCGCGCGGCTGGAGGCAGGGAAGCTGATCAGGATCGGTCCAGTTTCGGAGGTGCTGAATGCTGAAACATCTCTTTCCTAACCAACTCACGCTGGGACTGGCTCAGGCGGGCGTGAGCGGAATGCTGGCGATCGTGGTGGCCATGATTGCCCGCAGGCGTCATATGCATGTGGAATGGGAAACCGGTGTGGCGTTGCTACGCGGCCTGGCGCAGATCGTCGCAGTTGGTTTCATTTTGGTCCTCATGCTCAAAGGTCCGCAATGGACCAGTGCCTTCATGCTTTCTGCCATGGTGCTTGCTGCGGGCGCGACGTCAGCGCGACGTACCAAGAAAATCCCGGGGAGCTTTGCTGTTTCATTCTTGTCGATTCTGCTGGGATCGGGATCGGTGATTGCCGTGATGACTTGGGCGGGCGTGATCGATGGAGCGATTACGTCAATCGTCCCTGTGGGAAGCATGATCATTGCCAACGCGATGAACACCAATGCGCTCGCGCTTGAACGCTTCCGCTCGGAAGTCGAGTCGCATGTCGGCGAGATTGAATCTGCGCTCGCGCTCGGTGCCGCGCCTGAAGTGAGCGTTTCAATAGAGATAGAAAAGTCTTTTTCGGCCAGCTTGATCCCCGCGCTAAACAATCTGCGTTCTCTAGGTCTGGTATGGATTCCGGGACTGATGGCGGGTATGGTGCTTTCTGGATCCTCGCCGCTATATGCTGCGATCTATCAGTTCGTTGTCATTGCGATGATCTTCGGTTCTTCTGGATTGACTGCGCTGATCGGCACAAGCTTGATCCAGAAACGGATTTTTACGCCCGCGGAGCAGTTGGCATCGATACGATAGTCGTGGAAAGGCGAACGCAAAGATAAAGATAATGGCGGTCGCCGATATGCGATGGGCTGCCCGTGTTTTATTGCCACTCTGTCTCTCCAGGGCGTGTAAACGTTCGTTTTGCCCGGAGTTGTCTTCCATCGGAATACAGATAGTACAGATGCGGATTCATAAACGGTAATCTCGCCAAAGGCTCCTCATCTCCGGATATAATGCGGGGAGCGTCTTTCGCACTTGCTAGATGTCACCTAAAGCGAAGCAAATCAGGATTCTTTTGGTTGCGCTATCGCTGTTTGTGTTCCTCCTGGCGCTCGATGCCAAGCTCTCGCTTTATGAGCAGCCTGCACAGGTAGATGCGACCAACAGCTCTAGACTCTGGTTAAATGGCCAGAAAATGGAAGCCCAGACACTGCCCATATTGGTTCTTGCAGTGCTGACTGCGGTGTTCATTCTGTCACGCCCGCGCTCCCATCAGTCTTCGCGGCCTGGCACTCCGCCCCGAGCCCCGCTTGCTTCTGCTATACCCGCCTTCGAACTCCATCGCTTCTTGCGTCCTCCACCTCGCTCCTACGTTTTGTTCTCTTCTTAAATCCAATTCACCGTCATCCGAGCCGGGCTATGTTCCGTGTAATTGAACTGCAGGCGTGCTGAATCGCCTCCGCGACCGGAGCTGAATCCCTGGCCAATCGTTCTATTTGCGAGGAATAACGTGGACCTTCGCCGTAAATACGCGCTTCCTATTGCGGGAAGCGCCTTTATTTGTGTGATTGCTGGACTGGTCATATCCGGGCGTGCTCGCGCGAACACGCCCCCGGGCGTAAACAGCAGAGTGGTAGCCAGAGCAGCAGTGGCGCTTGTACATCGGGGAACCATCGAGAACACGCTCTCGATCGCCGGGGAGTTCCTCCCGTTCCAGGAAGTCGAGCTACATGCCAAGGTCGCCGGGTACATACAAAAGATCAATGTTGACATCGGCGACCGCGTGCATCGTGGCCAGGTACTTGCCATTTTGGAAGTTCCTGAATTGGCGGCGCAGGTGCAGGGTGCCGACGCGGATGTCCGCCACAGTCAGGACGAAATTGTGCGCGCGCAGAATGAAGTCGCGCGGGCAGAAGCAGATCATGAATCTCTGCATGCGGAGGCAATCCGTCTAAAGCAAGCGTCACAGGCGCGCCCAGGACTTGTAGCCCAACAGGAGCTCGACGACGCGCTCGCGAAAGACCGCGCTGCAGAAGCGCAAGTCGAAGCCGCTAAATCGGCCCTATCAGCAGCGCGACAGCAACTCGACGTGGCAAAGGCGACCCATCTGCAGGTATCCGCGATGTCCGACTACTCGCGCATCGTCGCTCCGTTTGACGGCGTAGTCACATGGCGCTATGCCGATACCGGCGCTCTTGTGCAGGCTGGAACCTCGACGAACAGCGCGCAACCGGTGGTAAAGATTGCGGAAGTCGACGTCCTGCGCCTGCGCATTCCCGTTCCGGAATCGCTGGCCGCGTCCGTTCATGACGACCAGCCGGCCGAAATTTCGGTGCAGGCTACTGGCGAACACTTCGCCGGCAAAGTATCGCGGCTCACCGGAGCTCTTGATCCCTCGACGCGAACTGAACAGGTCGAGATCGATGTTCCCAATCAGAAGCTGCATCTCGCGCCGGGCATGTTTGCCGATGTCGTTCTTCAGGTCGAACGGCACGATTCTGCACTTCTGGTTCCGGTGCAGGCGGTGAATCGCGCAGGTGACCAAGCTTTGGCGCTCGTGGTCGGCAGCGACCATAGGGTCCACGTCACACCCATACGCACCGGACTCGAAGACCCTAACTCGATTGAGGTTGTTTCCGGATTAAGAGAAGGCGATCGCGTAATCGTTGCCAATCTGGGATCGTACCAAAATGGGCAGACGGTTGATCCGCGGGTGAGCGTCTTCAATTCCGAAGCTGCGAGTGGAGGCGCGCACTAGCCGATGTCTCGATTCGCTATCAAGTATCCGTTCTTCATCATCATGCTGTGCGTGATGATCGCGGTAGTCGGCGTCGTGACCGTGGCGCGCATGCCGGTGGATCTGTTTCCAAACATCAATATCCCCGTTGTCGTAGTCGCGACCTTTTATTCGGGAATGCCGCCGGAGCAGATTGAGTCCGACATCACTGGCCGCTTCGAACGATTCTTCACCCTGGGCAGCGGCATCGATCACATGGAATCCCGCTCGCTTCCCGGTGTGAGTCTGATCAAGATTTATTTCCAGCCGGGGACAGATCCTAACGCTGCGGTAAGCACCATTTCGAACCTTGCGATGGCGGATTTGCGGCGTTTGCCGCCTGGCACGCTGCCGCCGGTAATTCTGAAGTTTGACGCTTCGAGTTTGCCGGTCTGCCTGATCACGCTAAAGGGTACCGGACTTACCGAGACGCAACTGCGCGATCTAGGCCAATACAACGTCCGCAATCAGGTGGCGAACATTCCCGGCGCTTCGGTTCCTCAGCCTTTTGGCGGTAAGTACCGACAGATTCAGGTGTACGTCGATCCGGTGAAGCTGCAGGCCCATCAGCTCAGCGTGATGGATGTAGTCCGCACCATCAACGATTCGAACATGATCCTGCCCGCGGGTGATGTGCGCATTGGCCCGAAAGACTTCAACATCTACACGAATAGCCAACTTCCATCCACAGCAGAAATCAACCAGCTTCCGCTGAAGACAGTTGGAAACGCATCGGTGATGGTCGGCGATGTAGGCCACGCAATGGATGCTGCGCAGATTCAGAACAGCATCGTTCGAGTGGACGGACAAAGGTCGGTTTATCTGCCAGTAATGAAGCAGGGTGGGGACAGCAACACCATTGCAATCGTGAGCGGCGTCAAGTCGGCTTTGAATGATCTCTTCGATGTTCCCAAGCAGCTAATCGCGAAAGTAGTGTTCGACCAGTCCGTTTACGTAAAGACCGCAATCAAGAATCTCGGCAATGAGGGCGGAATCGGTCTCGTACTCACTGCTGTGATGATCCTCATCTTCCTCGGCAGCGTGCGCGCGACCGTGGCAGTCATGCTGTCGATTCCCCTTTCGGCACTGGTGGCGTTTATGGCCTTGGACGCGGGCGGAAGCACGATCAACACCATGGTGCTCGGCGGACTTGCGCTGGCGTTTTCACGCCTGATCGACAACTCCGTCGTAGTGCTTGAAAACATCTTCCGCCATCTGGAAATAGGCGAGCCGCCGGAAATCGCTGCCGAAAAAGGCGGTCGCGAGATGGGACTGCCGGTGCTTGCGGCCACTTTTACCACCGCAATCGTCTTCTTTCCTGTGATTTTCCTCTATGGAGTCAGCAGGTTCCTCTTTACGGCACTTGCCCTCTCGGTTGTGCTGTCGCTGTTTGCGTCATATGCAGTCGCCATGACGGTTGTGCCGCTCTTCTGCGCCAAATTTATTCACAAGCTCGAAGCCGATGAAGAAGAAGGACACGACCGGCGCCGCTCAGCTTTCGGTCGCTTTGTCCATTGGTTCAATTGCAAATACGAAGCGATGCTCGGCAAGTACGACGTTGCTGTCGGAAAGACCCTGCTTCGTCCGACCGCGAGTGTGATCGGAATTCTCGGCGTGTGTCTCTTCACCTTCGCGCTTTATCCGCTGCTCGGAGTCGCGTTTTTTCCCAGAACGGATCCGGGGCAGTTCATGATCAATATCAAAGCGCCGACCGGCACTCGGCTTGAAGTTACAGACCGGTACGTCAAGAAGGTAGAAGATGATATTCACGATGTTGTTTCTCCGCGCGATCTTGGCGTGGTTGTATCGAACATCGGCGTTCAGCCGGGATTTTCTTCGATGTACACCAGCAATTCCGGCCAGCACACCGCGACAGTGCAGGTGAGCCTCAAGGAAGGGCACGAGGTCGGGAGCTATGAGTACATGAAGCGTGTGCGAGAGAGACTGGCTGATGACTTGCCCGAGCTCTCGACCTACTTCCAGTCCGGCGGACTGGTCGACGCAGTCATCAACCTTGGTTTGCCAGCGCCGATCGATATCCAGGTTGGTGGAACCAATCTCGACGCTGCGTACAAAACTGCGCAAGAGCTGGCAACCAAAATTCGCGGACTGAAAGGCGTGAGTGACGTTCTCATCCCCCAGGACCTCGACTATCCGGCGCTGAAGGTGAATGTCGATCGTGAAATGGCTTCGCGTCTGGGGCTCTCATCGCGCGAGGTAGTCGATAACGTGATCACAGCACTGAACTCCAATCAGATGATCGCGCCGAGTTACTGGGTTGATCCTAAAACGGGAAACGACTACATGCTCACGGTGCAGTATCCCGATGCGCAGGTCAAGTCGATGAACGACCTGAAGCAAATTCCATTACGCTCGGCGAGAGGTCTAGATACCACGCAGCTCGGGGCGGTATCGAACATCGAGCCAATGCTTGCTCCTACCGAAGTGGATCATTATCAGCTTCGGCGCGTGATCGACGTCTATGTCGCGCCTTCTGGCGAGGACCTTGGGAGCATTGCATCGAAAGTCGATCGCATCATTCACGATACGAACATTCCCGACAACGTAAGAGTCACAGTTCGGGGCTCGGTAGAAGGCATGCGGCAGTCGTTCAAAAGTTTCGGTATCGGTCTGATACTCGCAATCGTTCTTGTTTATCTGATCCTTATGGCGCAGTTCGCGTCGTTCATTGATCCGCTGATCATTTTGCTTGCCGTGCCGCCCGGCATCGCGGGCGTAATCATCTTCTTGTTGATTACGCACACCAGCCTGAATGTGATGTCGCTGATGGGCGTGATCATGATGACGGGAATCGTAGTCTCGAACAGCATCTTGATCGTGGACGTAGCTCGGAACCTTCGCCGCGACGGTGTGCCAATTCGGCAGGCGGTCTCGACTGCTTGTCGCATGAGATTGCGACCGGTGCTGATGACTTCGCTGGCGACCATTTTGGGAATGATCCCGATGGCTCTGGCGCTTGAGGCAGGAAGCGAACAGTATGCTCCGCTCGCGCGCGCAATCATTGGTGGTTTGGCCGTATCAGTGATTGTGACGGTCTTCTTAGTTCCGGCGGCGTATCTGCTGATCCATCGGCGAGAATCAGAACCGTCGGCAGTAGCCGATGGATCGGTGCTGGGCACTTAAGCCCAGCACCGAGTGCTTTGGGCTGGCCGCGCCCAGTTTTCCGCCAGCAAGTTCGTAAGTCGCGTATGAAAAGACAACTAATCGTTTTGCTTTTTCCGGCTCTGCTGCTATCGGCAGTTTTGATTTTGACTGCTCCTGGGCAGAGTCAAGCTTCTGTTCCGGTACGTCTCACGCTCCACGATGCCGAGCAACTCGCGCTCAAGAACAACCCCCAGATCACCATCGCGAAGTTGCTGACACTCGCGCAGCACGAATCAACGCGTGAAGCGCGTTCTGCCGAGCTACCAAGCGCAACGGCAAATCTCACGGCCGTCAATGCTCATGCGGGCACGCGAATTACCGCGGGAGTGCTGAACAATCCAAGCGTCTTCGAGCGAGCCGGAGCCGGCGTGAATGTTGGCCAACTCATCACCGACTTCGGGCGCAGCCATAACCTTGTGCGGTCGGCGAGTCTACGCGAAGAAGCGCAGCAGTCTTCGCAGCGGGCGACCGCAGCCGATATCAGCTTGGCAGTCGATCGAGCTTTTTATTCAGCGCTCGCGGCCCAGGCGCAGCTTCTGGTGGCGGACCAAACGGTGAACACGCGTCAGACAACTGCCGATCAGGTGCAGGCTCTCGCGCAAGCCAAGCTCCGATCCGATCTCGATCTCAGCTTTGCCAACGTCAATCTCGCTCAGGCCAAGCTCCTGCTGCTCGATGCCCAAAACAGGAAAGACGCAGCATTTACCGGTCTGAATGAGATTCTCGGCTTTGAGCAGCCAACAACGTATCTTCTAGTGGATGAAAGCGGCAATGCGTTCTCTGGTCCACCTGCAAAGGAAGAGGATTTAGTCGCTGAAGCTTTCCGCTCGCGTCCTGATCTCGCCGCTCTCGATGACCGGTGGCAAGCCGAGCAACGTTTCGCGCGGGCAGAGCACGAATTGGATCGCCCCACGATCAGCGCGCTGGCCGCGGTTGGCGGGACTCCTGTGCGCGCCGACCAGATCACTTCTTCCTGGTATGGCGCAGCGGGGGTGAACATGAGCATTCCAATCTTCAACGGCTTCCTCTTCTCAGCTCGCGCCCGGGAAGCGGATTATCGAGCCTCAGCTCTGCAGCAGCAGCTTAGAGATCTGCGCGACCGCATCGCGCGCGATGTCCGAGTTACCTGGCTGGAGGCCAATACAGCCTATGAGCGAGTGGGCGTCACAGAGCAACTATTGAAGCAGGCGAACCTTGCGCTTGATCTGGCGCAAACGCGCTATAAACTCGGGCTCGCGTCAATTGTCGAGCTAAGCCAGGCGCAATTGCAGCAGACAGATGCCCAGATTGGGAATACGAATGCGCGCTATGAATATCTGTCAACACTGTCTGCTTTGAATTACCAGCTCGGGAAATAGCAAGGCAACGTGGAGCCGGGGCGCACGCCGGGTGTAAGAATTTCGTGATTGTTTTTAATCGCGAAATTAGGATTGCACAATCGCAAAATTGCAAACATCCAGGCGACGGTTCGTTTACGTGAGCCGGGGTTGAGGACGAGTCTGCAGTTTCACCACTTCCGTGCCGCGAAGCACTGTGATCTCGATTGGCTCGCCGGGAGCGACTTCCGTCAGCAGTCGGTGTAGATCATCGACACCTGAAATGGAACTACGGCCGAAGCCAATGATTACATCTCGCTCGCGCAGACCGGCAGCTTCCGCAGGAGAGCTCGGTTCAATCGAGATTGCCATTGCCCCTGTGCCGGTCTTCAGCGAATAGTGGCGCACAATACGCGGATGGATGGGAACATCCTGACCGGCGACTCCGATATAGCTGCGCTCGATCTTCCCGTTTCGGATCAGACGCACGGCAACGAACTGCGCCGTATCCGCTCCAATGGCGAAGCAGATTCCCTGGGCGCCCATAATCGTCGCCGTGTTCACGCCAATCACTTCGCCGCGCGAGTTCACCAGCGGACCGCCGGAGTTGCCCGGGTTCAGTGCGGCATCGGTCTGAATCACGTTATCGATAAGCCGGCCGGTTCTCGAGCGCATACTGCGTCCGAGCGCGCTCACCACTCCTGCAGTAACCGTGTGCTGAAAGCCAAAAGGATTACCAATGGCGATGGCAACCTGTCCAACCACGAGCGGGCGTCGGCCCAACGCGGCGAATGGGAGTTGACCGGATACGTCGACGCGAAGCACGGCGAGATCAGAATCCGGATCGTCGCCGATTAGCGTGGCGCGGCACGTTTGCGCGTCAGGGAAGGTGACAATGATTTCCGATGCGTTGTGAATGACGTGACTGTTGGTGAGCACGAAGCCATCGGGCGTGAATACAAACCCAGAGCCGCTGCCTCCGCGTTGACTTTGCGGATTGCGCGCAGTCTGCTGGCGTATGGAGATGTGAGCGACCGCAGGTCCAACCTTCTCCACAGCCGAAACCACTGCGCGCGAGTAGGAGTCAAGGAGCTCAAGATCTTCGGGAATTGTGCCGCTCGAAACGGGCGGCTGCGTTGGAAAAACGGAATCGAGCAGAGCAAACTCCGGCATGCGCATGTAGATGCTTCCTGGGAGCTTTGGATTCACCGGGGAAGAACGAACAGAAAGGTTACAGAGATAAACGGCAAGGTCACGGAGGTCTGCTTAGCTTCCGATTAGCGTGTAGTAGCTGTCACCTGAGCAGGAGCGGCAAAGGATTTCGCCACCGCGTTTGACTTCGCGATGGAAGTTGATGCCTTCGCCGCATTTGGAGCAGACGATTCGTTCACCTTTGAACCCAGGCAGGTCTTCGGGGCGGACATCTACCTTGACGTTCTGAAATTCGAAAAGGTCTTCGTCCTTCATTTCACGATACGCAAGCATCTGCTGCGCGTTTTTGCTTTCGAGTTCAGGATGAGGCTGTCGGGCTGCCTCCTTTGACGACTCTTTAGATGAAACCCGAACGGCGCGTCCGGATTGAAGGTCGACAAAGGTTGCGGCCATCTTTCCCCAGTCGAAGAACTTGAGCGCACGTTTGCCTAATCGGCACCCAGTTACAACTCCAATTGCGTCGGTTGCGCAGCGATCGATTTCGACGTATGTGACGAGCCGCTTGCGATCAGCACCGCGAGGATCCTCAATCCCTAATCGGGCAAGCGCAGACATTGCCATGCGCACGCCGAGAACTTGTCCAGCGCAGAGATGGCCGTGGGCCAATTCGGCTTCGCGAAGGTACCGTTCGAGATTTTCGGATTGAGTCATCGTCGAGAAATTGTTAGATTGCACTTATTGTGACTCGCAAGATTACATTTCGCGTTCCCGATGAGATGCTGCGTTGGCTCCGAAAGCGCTCGCGTCGGCTGAATGTTTCATTAGCGGCGGTGGTGCGCGACGTGTTGAGATGCTCAATGCACCGAAATGTTTCGAGCGAACGTCCCTTCATGAGATTGGCCGGGATACTGGACGGCCCAGGCAATCTCTCCATACGTAAGGGATTCCGGAACCGCTGATCCAACAGCCTACTGCTTGCCGCCTTCCTTCTGATCGCTCTGATCTTCTCCCGGTTCCGGTTCAGTCGATCTGCCCCGCACGGAGAAGCTGCGTTTCTGTCCATTCAGCGGCTCGAAAGTCACTCTCACTGGCTGTTTCTCCCAGACGGGCGCTTTGCATTCCGAATCGGGATCGTTGCCGCCTTTGGCCTGGCCGAGCGGCGTTCGCAGGATCGGTTTACGCTGACCAAGCTGCTCTACCACCGCATAGAGCTTCTGTCCGTCGGTGACTCCGCAATAAGCCGCGTAATCGCGGAACCAGCTTACGACCGAATAGAAAGGATCGAAGTCGGGCAGGTTGATTCTCGACACCCGGCCGGAGCTGCGATCCACCAGCAGCCAGCCATCGCGCTGCCATTTCCAATCGGGACGCGACGTGAGCGCGTCGTTCATGCGATAGGCGCGGCGTACGACGAAGACACGATCGGTTACATCATGCGGCTGGTCGATGGTGAACTCGCGCGATCGGCTGTCGATGTTAAGGGAGCGAATCTTCATATCCTGGACGCGGTCAGCCTCAGGCCCAAGGAAGAGTTTGACTCTGATCCAGGGTCCAAAGGTGACCAAATGG
>DATEKE010000173.1:0-3899 GCA_035277605.1 Terriglobales bacterium
TACTTCAGCCGTCCTGATATCGAGCAGCCGTACTACAACATCGATCAGCCGCAATACCTCAACATGCCGCTTGCGCCGTATCCGCTGTCAGCGAAAGTGAAGTTCAGCTACGACGGAACGCCGTTTGAGCTCTCGCAAGTGGTGCAGTCGGTAAAACGAGTAACCGGACCTGGCACCGTGCTTGAGCCGGTGATCGTAGCTCCAGCGATTTCTGTAGCGATCTCGCCCATCGCGGGCATCGTGTCGCTGAACTCGAAAGCATTCGATCTGACTGTGACCGTACACAGTAATGTGAAAGGGCCGGCAAAGGGCACGGTGAAGCTCGATCTTCCTGCCGGTTGGAATGCGGCTCAGCAGGAGTTCTCGACCGCAAAAGACGGAGACGATCAGAATCTCAAATTCCACGTTGCGCCCGGACGAATCGAACAGAAGCCATACACGCTCACTGCCGTTGCCAGCTACAACGGTCGCGACTACAAGGAGGGTTACCACACGACCGGATATCCAGGACTGCGTCCCTACAACCTATATCGGCCTTCTTCCTACCGCACCACCGGCGTCGACGTGAAGGTTGCTCCCGGACTCAACGTCGGCTACATCGTAGGCGCAGGCGACGACGTGCCTCAGTCACTGACCAATTTGGGAATTAATGTTCACTTCCTTTCGTCGGGAGACCTGGCCAGCGGCGATCTGTCGCGATTTAATACCATCGTCCTCGGCGTACGTGCTTACGCCGTGCGTGACGACCTCAAGACCTACAACGGACGCCTTCTCGACTACGTAAAAAACGGCGGCATAGTGATCGTGCAATACAACACGCCGGAATACGACCACGACTACGGACCGTATCCATACAAGATGGGATCGAATCCGGAAGAAGTAACCAACGAGCATTCCCAAATGGAAATCCTCGAGCCTTCCAATCCAGTTTTTTCCTGGCCCAATCGGATTACGACTAAAGATTTCGATGGTTGGGTGGAAGAGCGCGGCTCGAAATTCCTGCAGTCATGGGACAGTCATTACCAGCCGCTGCTCGAAACCCACGATGCGGGCCAGGAGCCGCAGAAGGGTGGCCTCGTCTATGCCCGTTATGGGAAAGGCGTGTACATCTATAACGCGTATGCCTTCTACCGGCAACTGCCGGAAGGCGTGCCCGGTGCTTATCGCCTGTTTGCCAACATCATCAGCGTAGGAAAGAGTCCGCAAGTCGCAGGCGGACAGGGCGGCGGCCAACGTTCGGCAACCAGAAAGCCGTAGCTTTGCGTACTGCGACTCATTTGTCGCGAGGATCATTCTGAATTGAGTACAGGAATGTCTTGATGGTCTCATCGCGCCGAGCGTTTTCATCTGCAAGCCGCGACGAGGCAGCTTCGTATAACTTCATTTCCTCTTGCACGCGCTGTTGTTGCCCAAGGTGTTGATAGATCTGCGCGAGCCGGTAATGAGCGTCGGCAGAGTTGGGATCCATGCGGGCGCAGACCTCGGATTCGCGCAGCGAATCCTGCCAGCGCTCAAGCCAGCGATACGCCTTTCCCAGTTGGCAATGGGGCGCTGCATCGTGCGCAAGAGTTCTGACCGAGGCCTTCAAATCACGCACGATCTCTGCGGCGTGAGCGGGGTCGTGGGCCGTGTAGTCACGATGAAAGCGAAGCGCGGCGCAATAGAACTGAATTTTGTTCGCGTTACGATGCGCGCCACCATACTCGCAAATGCCGGCCACTGCACTAGAGTCCGGCGCTCCTGCTTCATCGATTTCAATCTGGCCTACGTACTCCAGAACAGGCTCGGGATTGGCGGCGATCGCCGCTGACTTCAAGAGCGTTTTGATTGCGTCCTGCAAACTGCCGGCGAAATATTCAACCATCCCCAATGCAAACTGGACGCGCCACGAGTCCGGATGCAAGTCCTCGGCCTGTTTCAAAACCGCGCGCGCTGGTTCAAAGCTCTTGTGGCGCATGAGCTCGACTGCCAGAGAAATTCGATACTTTTCCTCGTTGGGAGCGAGAGCCACTGCGGCTTCGTAGCTGTGAACGGAACCAAGATTGTCGCCGCGGGCTTCCTGAATGTCGCCAATCAGGTCTTCGAGTTCGGCGCTGTCGGAAGTCTTTTGCAGGATTTCAGCAGTAGCGAATGCGTCATCGAGTTTGTGAGCTCTGAATTCGGCAAGCGCGAGATTGAACTTCAGATTAGGGCGTGAAGGTTCAAGCTCGACCATGCTCTTGAGTTCGTCGGCCGCTTCCGTGAAATGTTCATGCGCAATGAGGAGCTCTGCCATTCGCTCGCGCAAACGACTTTCCTGATCGGCGGGCAATGAGATTTCGCGGAGAGCCTGGAGTGTCGGACTAACGTCATCATCGCTGCTGAGTTGAGCTTCGAGCAGCATGAGCCCTACGCTTGCATCATGGGTGCTAGCAAACAACGAGTTCGTCAACCTTTCGGCTCGCCGCCAGTGGCCCGCCTGGAGTTCAGCCGCCGCAGTGGCCATTTGAAGTCCAGCCTGAGCCGGCGAGAGTGCGAGAGCCCTTTCCATTTCGGAAGCTGCGGTGTCGGCGTTTCCTAGTCCCAACGCAATCGCTGCCTTGAGCCGATGAAAAGAGACGCCTTCATCGCTCGAACTTGGAACGGCGACTCCGACTAACGCGCGGGATGCATCAGGATAGCGATGCAGTCGCGCAAGAACAGCAGCCCATGCGGTTCGAATCTCCGCGTCACCGTGACTCAGCTCAGCGGCACGAGCGAGAAGCGGTTCAGCCTTCGTCGGATCGCCGGCACGCTCGTATATCTCACCGAGCCCGGCCAACGCCGAGTAATTTGCCGGCGCAGCTTGCAAGACGTTTTCGTACTGCTCTTGAGCTTGGCCATCTTGCCTCGCCGCTACATAGGCTTGAGCCAGCATCAAACGCGCGGAAAGATCTTGGGGATGATCTTGAACATGACCCAGCAAAACTCGAATGGCGCCTCCGGGATCACCGGAAGCGAGCGCAGCCTTTGCTTGTGCCACCGCGGAGATCGGTTGCTTTCGCGCGCTGGAAGGCTTTTGCACCTGCGAAGCAAGAGTCCCGACTGCTCCATACAGCAGCACACAAGAGAGGAAAACCAGTTTATTGGTTCGGCCCAAAATGGAACGATTGACCTGCACGATGAACGTCTACCAGCTTCCTGCGGCTTCGGGGTGGGCAACCCAGTTTTCAATCAGCTTCACGATTCCATCTTCGCTGATCTTCACCAGTTTGCGTCCTGTTTCAGCGGAGGCTTCGCTCACGCGGCCCGAGTAGCCCGGCCAATCCTGCGCAGTGGATTTCTGCAGAAAATACGGTGGCCCGCCGGAGAGATCAGGTGGCTCGGGCAGATCGCGTGCTTTGTCGAGATGAATCAGATCCGGACGAAAGGCGGCGACCGCCGATGTTTCCAATGGACCTCCATGGCCGTGTCCCCCGTTGGACTGCGTGAACAACCCGAGGGACTTAACCATTTCGCCCGGCAGAAACTCCCACCAGCTCGCGAAGAGCAATGCCGAATCGTTCACCTCGTGCGCCACTTCGGCAATCGCGCCGCGCGCCGGGCCGATGTTGCCATCATGTCCATTGAGAATGAACACCCGACGAAATCCAAGATGCAGCACATTGCGCAGAATGTCGGCGAAGTACATGGTCATCACCTCCGGACGCATGCTCACCGTTCCTGCAAAGTGCGCCGTGTGCGCTGGACATTGCGTGAATCGGACAGTCGGCAGCAGCAGCGCCTTAGTTCGTGCTGCGACGCGATCGGCTACGCCAGAGATGATGATCGAATCAGTTCCCAGTGGATTATGCGGGCCGTGGAATTCCAGACTGCCCAACGGCACCATCGCAAATGGATGACGGGAGACAAGCTCGCCGATCTCGAATCCAACCACTTCT
>DATEKE010000174.1:0-15822 GCA_035277605.1 Terriglobales bacterium
GGCGGGTGCGGATACGCCGCCATGGCTCTTTGTCTGATTGCGCGTGCCGATCGAGGTGACAGCAACAAACTGCTTCCAACCGGCGTCGCTGCCCCCATCTTCGAGGTACTTGCTGCGTGCGTACTGCGCGATCTGGGCTCCCCAGCGGACTGGCGGGCGATCTCTTCAGCAGCTCACTTGCCCAACGCGCAGAGCGGGCCGCATCTCCAAGACGAATCGCATCCCACGTCGCGCATTCGAGAGCATCCTGTGCGAGGCTGCTGTCGGGCTCGCTGCGCAGGAACAACTCCATGGCAGCGAGTCGTTTGGCGGGATCGGAGATTTGTACGGCCGTGGTGTAAGCAGTCAGCGCAGCCGTGCTCGACTGTTGCGACCAGAGGCTGGGGCTCACAACGAAGAACGAGACGAAAATCACTGCGGCCATCGCGCATACGCGCATGTTTTTCGAGACACTGAAAAGAAGCATCTACCCTGTTCGATGCAGCCGGACAGTGGGAACATACACAATATTCGGAGCGCCATTGCCGCACCCCTATCTCTAAGCTCGCTAAGCCAAATCCAAAATCAAATTGCCAGCGAAACAACGCTGTACGAGCGCGCCGGCACCTGGAGTGTCATTTTGGGACCAAGCGTCGGAGCTTCCAGGTTCTGAGGCACGACACTCCTCGGCTGGTCGAAGGTGTTTACGGCCTTCAGGTCGTTTCCCGTTATGGTCTGGCAGGCAGTGATCTTTGTGGGAACAATGTCGCGCCAGGTAATTTCCACTTCGCGTGGCTTCTCTAAGTCTCGATTGAGGATGAACAACGCGGCGGCTTTGCTTTCGTTGTCGATGGTGGCGACAACGTCGAGATAAGGAACCGAGCCAAGGCCCGGGCCGACAATTCCGATCGCTTCCGTGGGGCGACCCAGGTGAGCAACTTCATAGGTTGGTCCTTCGGGAACGATCTGCACGGCGCGTCCTCGCGCGTGCTGCAGTGCCCAGGAATATGGGTAATAGATCGTCTGCTTCAGGACGCCATTGGCATTGGTCATCAGCGGAGCAATCACATTTACGAGTTGGGCGAGACACGCCAGGTGCACACGGTCGGAATTACGGATCAGCGAGTTCAGCAGCCCGCCCACAAGCAATGCGTCTTCGAGGTTGTAAACCTCTTCGAGCAGATGAGGCGCCGGTTTGCCGTGACCATTGACAGCATCGCCGCTGCGCGCTCGATACCAGACGTTCCATTCGTCAAACGACAGGAAGAGTGTCTTGTTCGTGCGCTTCATGCCGCGAACCAGATCGCACACTGCTTTGATCTCCTCGATCTGCCGATCCATAGCTAGATTCATTGCCAAATAAGTCGAGCTGTTGCCGGCTGTTTCTTCGTTGTTTCCCCAATAGCGATGCAGCGAGATTCCATCGGCCAGGTCGTAGCAGGCTTCGAGGACTTGCTGGTCCCATTCCAGATATGTCGGCATGAACGGACCGCTGGAGCCGCAGGCGATCAGTTTCACAGTGGGATCGATCACCCGGATTTGACGCGCGGCATCCACGGCCTTCTCGCCATATTCGCGCGCGTCCATGTGACCGATCTGCCAGGGCCCATCCATTTCGTTGCCCAGGCACCAGTACTTCACGTTGTGCGGCTGTTCATATCCATGCTGACGGCGGAGGTCGCTCCACTTCGTGCCTCGCGGATAATTGCAGTACTCGACCAGCGCTACTGCCATCTCGGCGCTCCCGGTGCCGAAGTTCATGCCGAGCAGAGGTTCGGCTCCCACTTGCTTTGCCCAGGTGATGAATTCGTTGGTTCCAAATTGGTTCGTCTCAAGGGTGTTCCAGGCGCGATCGAGCACCTGCGGACGATCTTTCTTTGGGCCTACTCCGTCGAGCCAGTGATATCCGGAAACAAAGTTTCCACCCGGGTAGCGGATGATCGGCACGCCCAGCGTGTGGACTTCCCTGATCACATCGGTGCGGAAGCCGTTCGCATCTGCCAGCCGGGAGCCGGGGTCATAGATGCCTTCGTAGATGGCGCGCCCCAGGTGTTCCAAAAAGGAACCAAAGATGTGGCGGTCGAGCGGCGCTGTCGAGAAAGAAGGATCGATGACCACGCGTGTAGTCGCGGATGCACTCTGTGCCCAGCTCGAGGCGAGGGCTGCATCGGCAATGGCGATTGCCATCGCCGCCTGCCCACCTTTTTTCAGGAAGTCCCTTCGGCTTACGTTAGACACGGATTTGTCTCCTCAACGGGGTCTTCCTCAGCGTCCACTCATGTTGTTTTGAGGTCCCGTCAAAAGGAAAACTGGGAAAACGTTTTCTGCGGTAGCCTATTCGCGGTTTCGAACTTCGTCAATCGAAGAATGGCGGACGCCATCTCGGGGGAGTCTCGGCTCAAAGGCCGTACACAATGATTGGAGACGTATTCCCGTTGAGAAAACGGATGCCGTAATCATAGAGACCCTGCAGCACGATCGTGGAAGGGACCTTCATCGCTCAGTCCTCGGCCTAAGTTCTATTTAAGCTGCAGACTACTCAGCATACGCTGATACGTGGGGCGGAATTGGTTGAACGAATTTTGCGGTGCGATGAATACCAGGTAAAGCAGTCCACCCTGAGGACGCGGAAGCGTTACAAGCCAGTCGCGTTCATTGAGGGGCTTGCCGTTCTTCTGAACAGGCGACGTTCCGGTGAGATTGACCGATCGGCCATCCACGCCATTCACTTGAATTGTCCGCGCACTACCCGATACTCGCAGGTTCTGATTTGATTGCTGCAGGCTTTGGATCAGGTCTTGCGTGGCCTGGTCGAGACTATCGGCGTTCTGGTCCTGAGAGCCGCCGATGACAACGCCATAGGCAATGGCGTTTTGTCCGACCCCGGCTGAAGGAGCGATGGTAACGTTGGAATTGGGATCACCGAATACCTGCCAGTTATCGGGATAGGAAATCGTGAAGGCGCTGTGCTGCAGAGGCTGCAGATTGCTGCTGGGCTTAACCTGCTGAGGAGTGACACTGCCGATGTTCGCATTCCCACCTGAATTCGCGCTTCCCTGCGAACCACTGGTTCCAGTAGGCAAATCTGCCGGCGTTGCTCCGCTCGATGAGTTCTGTTGTGCCCAGCGTCCTTGCTTGGCTCCATCGGCGATCTCTTGCGCCGTGTAGAGCCGCATGTGAGTAGCTTCCTGCTTCGCCTGCACGAAAGCCTGGCTGTTGTTCTGATAATTGCGCGGAGGCCACTCGGCAATTTCCTTGTCGATGGCCGCGCTGCGGTTTCCTGGATCGGGGTGGTCGCTCAAGAACTGCGGGCCGCTGGAACCTTCGGACTGCAGCTTCTCGAAGAATTGCGCCAGCGCACGGGGATCATATCCCGCTTTGTACATAATGATCGCGCCTACAGCGTCTGCTTGTGACTCGTCGCCCCGCGAGTATTTGAGCGAGATAACGCCTGCCCCGATCTGAATACCGGCACGCGCCAAGGTACCCAATGCTCCGCTACCGGTGATCGCACCGGCAAGCCCTCCTATGAGGCCTATCCAGCTCTGCTTCGTGGCTTGCTTCGCCGAGTGCTGCATGTAGACGTGCGACATCTCGTGTGCCATCACACCCGCGAGTTGGGCTTCGTTGTCGGCTGCGATAATCGCGCCGGCATTGACGAACATCGGTCCGCCGGGAAGAGCGAAGGCGTTGATTTCCTTTTCGGGAATTACGTGGAACTCGTACGGCCAGGAATATTCCTGAGGGATCTGTGCCACCAACTTTTCGCCAACTCGTCTCACGTATTGCGTCAGTGCACTGGAATCCGGCAGCACCGGCATCTGTTTATAAACTTCGGCGGCAGCTTGCCGGCCGAGCTGGATCTGCTGGTCGCGGGTGATGCTTGTAGTGCCGGGATCCGGCAGCTCGGGTCCAGTGGTAGCACCGAGGAGCCACGAAGGTTGCGTGAGCAGCAGCGTCAAACAGGCTGCCAGAATTCTTTGCTTAAGTGGTCGTACGTTCATGTCGGATATCTAAGGTAAAGCAGTTACTCTGTTTGATGCGCGGGAGGCATTGCAGGAGAGCCGAAAACATTGCGAGATGCATCAGGCCAGCGACACTGCCGGCAACGTTCAGCCACGCCGCCTCAATCCGCGCCCGGACGGATGCCGACTGCGGCGTAGATCTTTGCGCTGTCATACAGCACACCGTCTTTCATCACGACCTGGCAGCGGCGAATGTCGCTGACGTTCTCCGCCGGATTTCCGTTCACCAGCAGGAAGTCTGCACGCTTTCCCGCCTCAATGGAACCAAGATCTCTATCTTGTTTTAACAGCCTGGCGGCATTGAAAGTTGCGATTTGCAAGGCTTTGTTTGCAGGAATGCCGGCGCGGACCTCGAGCTCCAACTCACGATGCAGCATGATTCCAGCCGTGGCATCGGTCCCTGCCAAAATGGGAATGCCCGCGTCATACATCTTTTTGGTCATGCGCAGCATGGCTGCGTAGGAGTCTTCGTAGAGCTGATCGGTCTCTGCTGTGACCGGAAGACCGCCGGTATAAGCGCCGCGTTGAACCTGTGCGGGAAGACGATCGAGAACGGGAGCGAAGTCGGGCGAAACCTTTCCTGGACGGCCCGTGAACATGCCTTCGAAGGTTGCAAGCGTAACGTCCACTGTTATATGCCGCTGTTTCAATAATTCGATAAAGTCGTTCACGTCTTTCGAATTCAAGTCGAGCTTGGCAGCGTTTGCTCCGACTGCCGTAAATCGCTCTGGCGTTCGCGTGTCTTTCACCTGTGAGGCAAGGAAGTTGAGGAAGATGAAATTGATGTGTTGAAGTTCATCGGCGCCGTCTTGGACAAACTGACGCGCGATCATTCCATTGGGAATGTGGCCACTCACGCGCAATCCGCGTGCGTGCGCTGCCTTCACGATTTCGGGAACCAGTTCGGGTTTGACGGAGCTGTAGATTTTGATTTGGATGTAACCAAGATCTGCATATCGATTCACACCGGCGCGAGCCTCGTCGACGTTGTCAGCATATAGGCCTGTCGGGGCCTGGAATGGACCGCGTCCATCGATAAATCCGGCCTTCCACACCCTCGGACCAATTGCCTCGCCTGCAGCCCAACGGTCCTGCAGATGCTTGAGTTCCTCGATGTCGTTCCCCATGTCGCGAATCGAAGTCACGCCGCTGGCGACGTTGAGAAGCCCATCGATCGCTTGTGCATGCGCGTGCATGTCGAAAAGGCCAGGCAGCAGAGTTCTGCCGCGCCCGTCGATGCGCTGGGCACCATTGGGAACATGAACCGAATTTGCAGGCCCCACGGTTTCGACTCGGTCACCGTTGAAGATGACGGTCTGGTCTTCGCGCATCGTGGCACTTGGCGAATCGAAGAGCCGCACGTGCTCTACGGAAACAGCATGTTGCGGATGTTGTGCCAACTCCTTCGCTAGACGCGTGTAGCGTGCGTCGGCTGCAGCACGATCAAGCGCATAAAGACGGTCGTTGCTCTGCTCCCATCCTTCTCGCAGAAGGGCAAACCATTTGCCGGGGAATCCGAACAGGCGATGATCATCATCGAGCCAGACGGTCTGAGGTTCGTAGGAAAGCCCGGTGATCGCGTACTCAGTGACGTGAAGCTTCTGACTTCCGTTCTCGAGCGTAACGTCCGTGAGTTTTTCCAGCTTGGCTTCTCCGCCAGGGAAAAGCTTCACAGATCCATTTTTTGAATTGAGCAGCGCATTCACCAGAAAGGACGATTCGGCTGCTGAACCGTTGTTGCTGATGTAAAAACCCGTGGAAGACGATTGCCCATTTTCGGAAGTGCTCTTCCAGTGTGCGACTCCGTTTTCGATAGCGAAGTGCTCATCTACGGGCGCTTTTAAGTAGTCGTTGCCACGGATGTCGGTCCGTTGAGGCAGACCATCGCTTCCAAGCACGTAGTGCGCGCTCACCTTTGGACCGCGTCCGCGATCGTTGAATTCGAATGTGCTGTCGATGCTTCCGTCTGGGCTGTAGATATCTACCTCGCTGCCGGCAACTTTGGCGTTGCTCAGGATCGTGTATCGCAGCGGGATTGCAGACGTGTTCTGCGAATTTGCCGGTCTTGCACGAATAAGGCTGAAAGAACTGCGAGGACTAGCGCAAACATGGCGTGCCATTATGCCACCACGCCGGCAAATTGGGTCGGGAATGCTTAGCTGGAAGCCTTGGCCGCGTCGGCCAGCGAGAGCTTAAAGGTGTCCACGTAGGTGCCGCTCAGCAGGCTTTCTAAATCGGCAATCCTGTTCAGTGGATCAATGGCTTGTAGTCCGAGCTGTCCTGCCCTTTTTCCACCGTCCTGACCAACCCATGCCACCCGGAAGCGCACTTTGTGCTTCTTTAAGTCCAGTGTTAACTCCTGCCCTATGTTGACCTTGCGGTGAAAATTGCTGATTCGGGCGCCACTTGCGGAGACATCGAGCGTGCAGACCGGGTCGCGGAAACCCTTTCCCTCCGAGTCGTTTCCAAAGATCAGGGCGGGTAAAGCGATGAAGTGTCGCTGGGACTTCCGACGGGACATGGGTTTAGTATCGGACCTTTTGGGATAGAGGGACAGTTACACAGGTAACAAATACAAATTTTGAGAATTCCACAACAGCGACGCCGTTGTTGATAACCAAACCTGCAATAAAGCCTTTGTCCACACAGGAATTCGGACTTCATCAACTTAACAATTCGCGAAGTGGATTCGTCTCCGCGGCGTTAAATTTAAGAGAGCGTATGAAGTTACGGGTGCTCGGTTTTCTACTCTGTTTTCTGCCTGCAGTCGCCTTTGCCGACCTGAAGCTTACCAACCGCGTCACGGCGCAAGGACGTAATTCGGAGAACACCGTTCTGAGCAAGAACGGGATGCTCCGCATCGATAATGGCGCGACTCCTGCGGCCACTTCGGTGATCATCGACTGCGCCAACCACAAAATGATTCAGCTCAACAACCTTGGTCGCACGTACCTCGTGACTAACATGCCGCCGGCGGGCAGTTCGCCTGAAGCAAGTTCACCTTCGGCGACTGAAGGCACAGTCACCCTCAGCATCAATCGACAGGACACCGGAGAAAGACAGTCCTTTTTCGGGTACAAGGCTCGCCATATCAAAACGACAGCTACAACCCAAGGCGGCACTGGTGGATGTGCTGGAAATCTGCAAATCGCAACGGACGGTTGGTATATCGATGCTCCGATCACAGCGAGCTGTAGCTCCGCCGAGCGCGAAATTCTCGTGCGCAGCCTAGAAGCCCATCACTGCGAAGATCGCGTGGTGACCAAGACCAGCGGCGTTGAGACGCTCGGGATTCCCGTGTTGATCGAGACAAAAGCAACCCACGGTTCCGGCGCAGAGTTCGATGTTCGGCAGGAAACAGCCAATATCGAAGTCGATACGCTCGATCCCGCGCTGTTTTCGCCTCCGCGTGACTACACCGAGGTGGCGAATTACCGTGATCTGATCGCTGTGCAGAACTCAGCGATAGGCGCTCAGGGAGTTCCCAATTCGGGACCACACTTTCCGCCCGTCACTAAAGCCGGACCGAACGAGAACGGAAAGGGAGCGGTTGCCGGAGCGACGCACGCTACAACGAATGAAAAATCCGGAGTGCTCAAAATCGGAATCACGCAGGTGATTAGCGGCACCGATCAATCTTTTTCTGTGGAAGGTTTACAGCAGGAACTGGCAAATCAGATCAACTTTCTGGGTGGACGCGCCGTCATCCTCGCCGCCGATCCAAACGATCGCGATGCAGCAAATGAGCAGGCCAAGCAGCAGGGTTGTGATTATGTGGTGTTCACCGAAATCACCGAGTTCAGGACCGCAAGCGTCGGACAGAAGCTTGGCCGAGTTATCAATCGCGGCGGGCTGGGCGGCGTGGGCGGCAATGGGAACGGCCGGGTGGAGATCGTCGCCAATGTCAAAGTGTTCCAGCCGGATGTTTTCACGCCTGCGCTCGACGGTACTACCAATTTTCGCGCCAACGACGTTACAACTACTGCAAAGGGACTGATGCATACTGAGGCGCGAACAGTGATGTTGGAGCTGAAGAAATTGCAGGAGAAAAAGTAAGTCGGCTGCGTGCGAGAATCAGCGACCTTCGTGTGGTTCTGGAAGTGCGTTTTAGCGAGTGGTAGCCAACACGTCGAGGCAGCGTCGCAAGTCGAGGTGTTGGGCTGCCGTAACATCGACGAACTCAAAGCCGTGTGATGCGGCATTGCGATAGCGCACGCGGGCATTGAGTTCCAGTTTCAAATCGCACTTTGGAACGCCGATATCCAGCGAAACAAGTTCACCCGGCAGGATTGCGGTATCCAGATCTCCTCCGCACCCACCCTCGGCTAAGTCAGTCAATCTACCGTGCAGCATCACCTCCCGCGCCTCCTCGCGTCCGGTAGGATGCAGGGTAAAATCCGACGAGACCGCAAACCGGGGGTAGCGCCTGCGTACCAAAATGGGCGGAGCGTCTCCGAGTAGTCGGGTAAGCTCCATCACTAACGCTTGAGGTTGTTCCTTCTGCACATAAACGTCGACGACACCCGCGCTCTTCACTTTATCTTCCTGCGGATGCGCTGAATACATCACAATGGGAAGTCCAGGGCGCTCGCGTTTGAGAATCTGCGCGACCTCCAGCCCGGAGAGATCGGGCATCTCGTAGTCGAGGACGGCAGCATTCAATGCAAAGGTCGCCGCCAGCTCCAAGGCGGATCGGCCATTGGAGGCGGTCAGAACGCGGTAGCCCACGGCGGTAAGGAACATGTCCAGCATTTGCAGGACATACGCCGTGTCGTCCACGCAAAGAACGGTTTTGCCGCCGGCTGTGGGTGAAGACATGCAGCCTCTTCCCGTAAATGATGGCGGGTTTGCCCACCCAGATAGAGATAACCAAAGTACGTGTCCGAAAGGACATGTACTTGGCAAATTCAGAATTTTGGGGAATCGGGAGGATTGTACCGCGTTTCAAGCTGGAAACGCGATGACGCCAAAGGGCGACGAGCGCCCTCGTTCGCGGTTCCGGCCTCGGAGAAATGTCGCGAATAAGGAAAACTTTGCCCAGCGTATGATGTTGCGCATGGGAACAGCCGCTCCTGATATCAATGCGTTGAAAGCCAGAATGCGTGAAAGCTGGATGGCCGGCGATTTCGGCGTAATCGCTCGCTACGCCGAAGCTGCCGAGCAAGAATTTGTCGAACATCTCAAGCTGAAGCCCGGCATGCGGGTTCTCGATGTTGCCTGCGGAACCGGAAACACCGCCGTTCCCGCGGCGCAAAAAGGAGCCAAGGTGACTGGCGTGGATATCGCGTCGAACCTCCTTGCGCAGGCACGTGAACGCGCGCGTCAGGCTGGTGTGGATGCTGAGTTTCGAGAAGGCGACGCCGAGCAGTTGGATTTTCCCGAGGCATCGTTCGACGTTATTGTCAGCGTCTTCGGAGCAATGTTTGCTCCGCGTCCGGAGCGCGTTGCGGCTGAGTTTCTTCGCGTCTGCCGGCCTGGCGGCACAATCGCCATGGGTAACTGGACCCCTTCCGGCTTTGTCGGACAGATGTTCAAGGCTACGGCGAAGCATGTTCCACCACCGACGGGCATACCTGCTCCTTCACTGTGGGGTGATGAAAACGTAGTGCGCCAGCGATTCGGCAGCGGCGCAAAGCAGATCACATGCACACTACGGACCTGCGATTTTTCCTATCCGTTTCGACCCGCTGAAGTCGTCCACCTCTTTCGCACATACTTCGGACCAACCAAGGTTGCATTCTCGCGCCTCGATCCCAACGGTCAGGCCGCGTTGGCTGCTGACCTGGAGCGAATGTGGGAGGAACAGAACCGGGCAAAGGACGGATTTACGCTCATTCCCGCCGAGTATCTTGAAGTGCATGTGATCCGCGCATAACCAATTCCCATTTCTGCACTGAATGCCTGAGCTGCCCGACATTCTCGCCTATCTCAGCGCGCTCGAGCCGCGCATCGTTGGCCAGCAGATTCAGAGAGTGCGCATCGCAAGCCCATTTCTGTTGCGCACGGCTCAGCCACCCATTCAGCAAGTAGAAGGACGGACTGTCCGCGAGTTGCGCCGCATTGGCAAGCGCATCGCAATTGGGTTCGATAATGGCTTATGGCTGGTGCTGCACCTGATGATTGCCGGCCGTCTGTATTGGCGGCCTGCGGATGCGAAGCTCGGCGGCCGTCAGAATCTCGCAGCGTTTGATTTTCCGAATGGCTCGCTCGTGCTCACAGAAGCAGGCTCGAAGAAGCGAGCATCGTTGCACGTCGTCGCGGGTGAGGAGGGATTACAAGCACACGATCCTGGAGGCGCTGATGTTTTCGGCAGCAATTTCGATGAATTCCGTGCGGCACTGACTGCAGAGAATCGCACGCTAAAGCGAGCTCTCACCGATCCACGCGTTTTGAGTGGAATCGGCAACGCGTATTCCGACGAAATTCTGCACGCAGCACAACTCTCGCCCATTGCGCTGACACACAAGCTCAAGCCGGATGAGTGGCATCGGCTGTTCGCCGCCACGCGGGAGACTCTGCAGCTATGGATCGGCCGTCTGCAATCCGAGGCCACAACGAAATTTCCCGAAAAGGTAACCGCATTCCGCGACGACATGGCGGTACACGGGCGCTATGGCAAGCCATGTCCGAGATGCGGCGAGAAGATTCTGCGCATCCGCTACGCCGATAACGAAACCAACTACTGCGCACGCTGCCAAACTGCCGGGAAAGTCCTAGCTGATAGGAGCCTGTCGCGCCTGCTCGGCTCCGATTGGCCGCGGACTTTGGATGAGTTGGAGGCGTTGAAGAAGAAGTAAAGACGGTGTAGGCGATCGGGGATAAGCGATCGGGAATAGGCAATAAGCAGTGGGCAGTAGAAGCAAGCAGGGAACGACGAAGCAATCGCGGCGTTCGCGTCCGTCGTGTTCTCCGATTTCCTCTTTGTTTGTCGCCTATCTCCTGTTGCCTCGCCGCTTCCCTCACGCGGCTTTGCTTTCCTCTTCTCCAATCACGAGAACCTCACTCTTCCCCGACGAAATGTACTCATCAATCAGCACAGAAATCAGTACCGCTGAAGGAACCGCGATCAGCATTCCTACGATTCCGGCAAATGCTTCTCCGATGATCAGCGCAACCACGATGGTCACCGCGGGAATCTTTACCTTCGATTCCATGATGCGCGGGTTTAGGACGCTGTTCTCCACGTTGTGATAAACGACGAAGAAAATCACAACTCCCAGAAGCTTGCCTACGGAATGTACGGCGGCGAGCAGGCCGGCGACGATCACTGTAATCACCGGTCCGAGAACAGGAATGATATTGACGATTCCGGCAAAAATCGCCAGAGCATAAAAAAATTGCATATGCAGCAGGCCAAAGACGATCAACGCCGAGCAACCATGGATCAGCATGAGGAGCGCCTGGCCTGAGAGCCAGCGCTGCATATGGCGTCCTCCGCGCAGGAGGGTGTTCTCGACACGCTGCTGCTTGTCGGACGGAAACAGCGACACGGCCCATGCAATCGATCGCCGTCCATCAATGATGAAGTATGCAGATGCCAGCAGCACGGTTCCGACTTCAATCACCAGCCTGGTCATCTTTTTCGGCTGCATGTTCTGGCCGATCAACTCATGAATGTAGGAGTTGATTTGCTGGCTGGTGACGTGGAGCATAGGAATGTAGTGATGTATCCAGCTCTGCAGCTCATCCATGCGCTTTGGCCATACCTGCTGAATTCCCTTCAGGTCCCTCGCCACGAGAGGAACGAAGTAGATGAGCGCCAGACCTCCCGCAGCGAGAACTCCGAGGAAGAGTATGGCTACAGCAGCTCCCTGACTAGGTCGCCACTTCCTGATTCGCAGTTTTCTGATATGCGCAACGATCGGCGCCAGCAGGACGGCCATAAGCGCACTGACATAAATCAGCAGCAGCGCCCGCCTGAGTACCCACGCCACATACAGCAGCAGAGCTGTTCCAAAGAAGAGAAAGACCAGCCCGCGATACTGCTTCCACATGGTTTGAATTAGATGTCGAAACAAAGCCAATTCGGACGCCTCAGCGAACATGGAATCGCTGTAGGCGACGCTGTTCGGGATTGAACGCAGCATCCCACAATCGCTCATCGTATTTTTCAAAGTCTCAGATACAAGGTGATCTCGAATTGGCGACGGAGTTGCACATCCCAAAGTTATGCAGAGAGCAGCTCGCTCGGTTCAGATCGTTCTTTTTGGCTGTCTGCTTGTCCTTGCTCTCTTCGAACTTGGCTGTGACCGAAACTCTCGTCCGCGGATGGTGGATGCAGGCGGTTATAGGCTCAGGGCGCTGATCGAAGGAAGTGGGTCGCCGTCAGTTGTGTTCGTGAGCCCTGGCTTTGGCGCATCTCTCGAAGCGTGGGAACGCGTGCAGCCCACGGTCAGCCAATTCGCCAGAACATTCAGCTACGATCGTGGTGGCACCTATAAGTCTGACCCGGCTCCGCTTCCACGTGATTCGCGGCACATCGCTAGTGAATTGCACGCCGCATTGCAGAATGCCAGATTGAAGCCGCCTTACATCGTAGTCGGTTCTTCGGTTGGTGGTATTCACGCGCGTACGTTTGCAGAGATGTACCCCTCGGATGTAGCGGGCTTAGTATTGGTCGATCCCACGCCGGAAGATATGGATCGTGAGCTAAAGGCGCGCAACCCGAGCATGTGGCAGAAATCGCAGGAACAGCTAGGACAAATGGCGCAAGAGATGGCCGGATGGCCTCCCGGAGCGAAGAGCGAATTCGAAATGCTGAATACCGACTACGACGAAGTCAGGAATTCAGAGATGCTTCCCGACGTTCGAATCACGCTAATCTCCGCGAACCATGCCGGTTCCGACATCGAAAATTCCTCTGGAGCGATTCTTGAGCAATTGCAGCATCAATTCATCCAAGGTGCTCCGAAGGGCCGGCTCATTAAAGCAGCACGCAGCGGTCATAACGTACAGCAAGATCAACCCGATGTCGTGATCGAGGCAATTCGCGCCATTGCAACATCTACCCGCGAGAGGAGTCGCCGATAGGAGTGGCATTAGGCATTGTGTTTGCCCGACGCAGAGCTGTCCTATAAAATCGTGAGTTTTCTTCGTGTGGTCGGGACCGCATAGTGTTCCTTCCTCTTTTTCCATTACATGAAAATTCACGAGTATCAAGCTAAGGGCATTCTCGCGAAATACGGCGTGGCGGTTCCGCGTGGCGAGATGGCCACCACCAAAGACGAAGCTTTCGAAGCTGCCAAGCGGCTGCTCGCGGCGGGAGCAAAGGGCATTGTCGTAAAGGCTCAGATCCACGCTGGCGGACGCGGTAAAGGCGGAGGCGTAAAGCTTGCCAAAACTACCGACGAAGCCGCCGAACTCGCAGGCAAGATTCTGGGCATGCAGTTGGTCACGCATCAGACCGGCCCACAAGGACAGAAGGTTCAGCGGCTGCTGATCGAAGAGACTTTGCCCATCGAGCGAGAGCTGTATTTGGGAATGGTTCTCGATCGCGCCGCGTCGAAGCTGGTGTTCATGGCTTCCGCCTCCGGCGGCATGGAGATCGAAGAGGTCGCGGCCAAAGATCCGAAAGCCATCCTGAAAGAGACGATCGATCCTGCAGTTGGCTTTCAGGCGTTCCAGGCACGCAAGCTCGCTTTCGGACTCGGACTCAAACCCGAGCAGGTGAATCCTGCTGTGCAGCTAATGACCGCGCTGTATCGCGCGACTGTGGAGACCGATGCCTCGCTGTGCGAGATCAATCCATTCATCACCACGACCGATGGCCGCGTGTTTGCGCTCGATGCCAAGATGAACTTCGACGACAACGCGCTCTTCCGCCACAAAGACATCAAAGAACTGCGCGACATCGCCGAAGAAGATCCGCTTGAAGTCGAAGCTTCGAAGTACAGCCTCAATTACATCCGCCTCGACGGCAACATCGCGTGCATGGTGAATGGCGCCGGCCTCGCGATGGCCACGATGGACATCATTCAATACGCGGGCGGCATGCCGGCGAACTTCCTCGACGTAGGCGGCGGAGCCAATGCCGAACAGGTCGAGCATGCATTCCAAATTCTGCTCAGTGATAAGAATGTGAAGGCCGTGCTCATCAATATCTTCGGCGGCATTCTGCGGGTAGACACACTTGCAAAGGGCGTTGTAGAGGCCGCCAAGAAGACCAAGATCGGTCTTCCTGTTGTTTTGCGTTTAGAAGGAACAAACGTCGAGCAAGGTCGCGAGATTCTCAAGCAGTCCGGTTTCAACTTCATCGTGGCCAATACGATGAAAGATGCTGCCGAAAAAGTCGTGTCGGCAGCGAGGTAATCACACCAGAAATTATGTCAATACTCGTTGATCAGAAGACTCGGCTCATTGTCCAGGGCATTACGGGACGTGAGGGCACCTTTCACGCAAGAGGATGCGCCGAATACGGAACGAAAGTGGTCGGAGGAGTGACGCCCGGCAAGGGCGGCACCATGCACGAAGGCTGGCACGTTTTTAACACGGTTGAAGAAGCAATGCGCGAAACCGGCGCGAACGCGACTGTGATCTTCGTGCCGCCTCCGTTTGCAGCCGATGCAATCATGGAAGCCGCTGATGCCGGTATGCCGTTGATCGTCTGCATCACAGAAGGCATTCCTGCGATGGACATGGTTCGTGCCTGGGAATTTCTGCAAAGCCGACGCTCGCGATTGATCGGTCCCAATTGTCCGGGAATCATTTCTCCGGGCAAGTGCAAGATCGGAATCATGCCCGGCCGCATTCACAAGCAGGGAAACATAGGCATCGTTTCCCGTTCTGGAACATTGACCTACGAAGCCGTCTACCAGCTTTCGCAGCGCGGCATTGGACAGTCAACGGCTATAGGAATTGGTGGCGATCCCATCATCGGAACTACCTTCGTCGACGCGCTCAAGCTCTTCAATGAAGATCCGGAAACGGAAGCAATCATCATGATTGGCGAGATCGGCGGAAATGCCGAAGAAACTGCTGCGGCTTATGTGAAGCAGCATGTGCGCAAGCCGGTGGTCTCGTTCATCGCCGGACAAACCGCCCCTCCTGGACGCCGCATGGGCCATGCCGGCGCCATCATTTCCGGCGGACACGGAACCGCGAGCGAGAAGATCAAAGCGCTCGAAGCAGCGGGAATCAAAGTCGCGAAATCACCCGCCGTCATTGGCGAAACGCTGGCCGAAGTCATCGGCGCCACCGCGCGCGCAAGTTAAAGGACTCTTACAGGAATGAAAACACTGCAACGTACTTTCAGCATCATCAAGCCGGATGCAGTCGCGAAGGGTGCGACCGGAGACATCCTTGCCATGCTGCAGCACGCCGGCTTCAACCTTCTCGCCATGAAGATGATCGAGATCAGTAAGGGCCAGGCTGAAGGCTTCTACGCCGTCCATGCCAGCCGTCCGTTCTTCGAATCACTGACAAAATTCATGTCCTCCGGCCCAATCGTCGTGCTTGCGCTGGAAAAGGAGAACGCCATTGCCGATCTTCGCAAGCTCATGGGCGCGACGGATCCTGCCAAAGCCGAGCACGGAACTATTCGCAAGAAGCATGCGGCCAGCATCGAAGCCAATGCGGTTCACGGATCGGATGCGGAAGAGACGGCGCGCTTCGAGTTGAGTTATTTCTTTGCGGGTTATGAACTGACGAAGTAAGGCGACGATTCTTTGTAAGCAATTGAAATCGCGGTCGAGCGACAGAACCGGCGCTGTAGGCGGGGTCCTCGGCAAGCGGTGTTGCGCTTGCTGGGATGCTATGCGGTGGGGTAGCCGCGTGTTTGTGGCCGCACTTCTGCAGATCACGTGCAGCATAGTCGCTCCCG
>DATEKE010000175.1:0-10541 GCA_035277605.1 Terriglobales bacterium
ACGCGGCCGCGAGCGACGATCTCGATTCCGTTTTCGGGCCGGAAGCGCAGGAGCCGCGCCTGCATGCGAAACATCACGACGCGAAGCTGCGCCTCGCCGTCTTTGAGGGTGAAATACAGATGTCCTGAATCGGCCGGGCGATAGTTCGAGATCTCTCCGCCAATCCACACGTCGGTGTACTCGCGCTCCAGTCCAGTGCGGACAGTTGAAACCAGGTCCCGCACACTGAACACGCGCCGCTGCGGCTGAAAGGTGAACCCAAGCTGTTCGAGGCTGGACATCGCTGATCGTTAAGCCGGCTGCCTACTTAAAACACTTTGCGAGCGCACCCGCAGCCGAGAGCAAACGCTGCAGATCGTTTGGTTGGAAATCCGGCCCAGCAGCTTTGGGTGAGGTTCCTTTACGGCAGATTTGAATCACGCCGACCACGCCAGAGGGACCCGCTACTGGCGCGCTCATCACCTTGTGAATCGCAAGAGCGACCTTTTCCGACTTTGTGCCGCCGCTTCTCGTCTTCGAATCGACAGGCACCGACTCGAAGATACTCGCGTGCCGCGTTTGCGAAAAGTTATTCATGATTTCCGGGCGCTTAGTGTTTGCAGTCCTGGCAGCGAGCGAGGTGGCATGGCTAAGCGGAATCGCACCCACGTTGCTCAACGATGGTGGGTAAATAAACTTCAACTGAGCTTTTTCCAGCTTGAAGAGAGCCACTTCATCGTCATGCACGCCGAATCCGCGAGAAAGTTCATGAGCGATTTTGGCTGCGTTCTCTGGGGAAAGTCCTTCGGCCTGACATTGATCGGCAAGTTGGGCGAATGGCAATGTGGACGAGGCCAATGAGGCTCCTCCTCGGAGATGAAAACCATCTACTGTAACGACTCACGCTGGAAAAATCTATTCATCGCCAAAGCATGCTTCACTAATGGTCGTATGTACATTGCCCGCAAACTGGCGTATGCTGCGTCAGCTTTCAAACAGCCTAACGACAGGAGACGCTATGGTTTCGCCACAGCCAGAGAAGAGGAGTGCGCCTCGCAAGGAGGTAAAGGTGCCCGCAAAGCTTCACAGCGGCTCTGACGCAATTCCGGCGGAAGCATTGAACCTGAGCCAGTCCGGTATCTTCCTCGAATGCGCTACCAGCGTGACCGAGGGCAGTCCGGTGGACATCGTGATGATTCTTCCGAAGGAGGTTACTGGCGATGCCGCCAAATGGGTGTGCTGCCATGCGACGGTGAACCGCGTCGAAAACACTCGTCCTGGCGGACGCTACGGTGTGGCCGCCACCGTCGAGAAGATTCAGGCAATGCCCGAGTTGACCTGGCCGGAAGTGGACCGCCGCATCACCGAACGGCGTGGGCCCGACCGCCGCAAGAACTCCCGTGCTGAGGCGCATGATCGCCGCGCGGGTGATCGGAGAAAGGCAAGCTCCTAAGCTGCTAAGCCTCTGAGCTTCTAGCGAAAACAAAAGGCGAGCCATTGGCCCGCCTTCCAGGTCTTGCCAAGGGAACTAGCCGAGAACAGGCACCTGCTCCGCCACCCGCGTTTTCGCGATATGGGAGAAGCCGCGCCAGATGCAGATCAGAGCGTAGATGTGGAAGGCGAATGAGATCCAATCCTGCGCCAGCAGCGTGATTCCGGAATCGAGCAGGTAAAAAGTCATTCCCACCACGAAAGCCCACTTCTGCGCCTTCGCTCCGAAATAGCCACACATCATGAAGAAGCTAAGCACAAGCACGTCGATGAAGAAGCCAAACATACGTGCTTGCGGAGCTCGCAATGCGTCAGTTACCTCGGTGATTCCGAGGCCCAGCACAAAATGAAAATTTCCGCCCGACAACGCCGCGATTGTGTTCACCACCGACAGTCCGGCGATCCAGTAGAACCAGTGCGCTCCGCGTTTTACCGCAGCCATCGCGAGCGTCGCTTGCGCGCTGCTCTGCTGCTGCACCTTGGCGTTGTGGCCGTCATAAGCGATGTTCATTGGCGGCGCGCCGGCCGCAGATTTTAGGGTTGATTGGATTGGGGGAGCCTGACCCAGCATGGTGTCTGCCATACAGCCCTCCAGTTGAAACTGGTAGATTTCAGCACAGGAGGGAAGCAAATTCACTCAAAAACGTTCCAGAATGGGAATCGAAAGGGCAGGACCTGAGGGAATGTACACATGAGAGTTCGTGCGTGGCCGCCTCTGAAAGAATGTGCGCTAAATACAAAAGCCTCCGCAACTTGCGGAGGCTCGCGAGAGACCTGAAAGTACTAAGCCTTTTGTACCTTCCCGCTCTTGAGGCACGAAGCGCAGACACGCACGCGCTTATGCGCTCCCTGCACAATCGCCCGCACCGAGCGCAGGTTCACGTTCCAGCGCCGCTTGGTGACGTTATGAGCGTGGCTGATGTTGTTTCCAAACTGCGGCCCTTTGCCGCACACTTCACATACGCGTGCCATTTTACGAACTCCAGAATTAAGTCAGACTCGGGCGGATATACGCCGTAAGTCGTGAGATTTCTTCAGGAACCTGCTCCGCCCGAAAGCGGATGACGCTCTAGAAGGGGCGGACGTGGACGTCCAAAACATTGATTTTACCGGAATGCCACGCGCCGGGCAAATGCGTTGCTTCCGGCGCAAGCTGCGCGCACCCCGTCAGCGGGTCACCAATTTCCATGCCACAACGGCAACGAAAACGGCGATACCGATCACATAACCCCAGAGCCGTCCGTTTTGAAGCTTTTCATGATCTATCACGGAAGCGCCTCCCAAGAAGCTAGCTACTATGACACAGACGCTGATCACAACGCGAGCCTAGCCCTGAAATGAACCTCGTTAGAGTTCATGCATCCGTACATCAGCCTGCCAATGTCATACTTGTTTCTTATGTCCCATGAACCCATCAAGACCGGACCCGCCGAGGAGATGGCCCGAGTTCAGGCAGAGGAAAGCCGCGTTCTGCCCTTTGCTGCCACTGATCCCAAATCGGTGAAGGTGCAAAAAAGCACCGGACAGGGAATGGACATAGAGTGGCGGGACGCCCACCGCAGCCACTACTCATTCGCCTGGCTGCGCGACGCCTGCCCGTGCGCCACGTGCAATGAAGAGCGCGAGGGCAGCGGACGAAAGATCGGTCAGGCTCCCAAGCCAAAACCCGGTGCGCTGCCGATGTACAAAGAACCGGTCCGACCGCTGGAAGTCAATCCGGTTGGCAAGTACGCCATCAACTTTCATTGGAACGACGGGCACAGCAGCGGGATTTACTCGTGGGAGTTCCTGCGGCGGGAGTGTCCATGCGCTGAGTGCGCCAGCCAGCGTTAAGTCCCATGCCGATGTGAAACACCCATCCGCTGCCGCGCGGGCGGTACCGACGCGAGGCGCCGTCGCCCATTGATTATTGCCTGCCTATTGCTTATGCTGCTTTCATCTCTTCTTCATCGCCCTCTTCTGCATATGCTCGCGCATTTCCTGGCCAAATTTGGTGCGGTTGAAGCCCAACTGCTGCACGATGCCGATCAGGTTTCCGGCAGCCCAATAGAGGCTCAGCCCTGCTGATAAGTTCCACGTGAAGATGCCCAGCAGGAGCGGCATGGTGAACTGCATCATCTTCTGTTGCGCCGGATCCATTCCCGCCTGCGGTGTAATGATCTGCATGGCGAACATCGAGATGATGAAGAAGATGGTCAGCAGGTGAGATGGACTCGAAAGATCTGTGATCCACAGCCAGCCTGCATGGCGTAGCTCGATGGCGCTGCCAAGCATGGTGTAGAAGGCCCACAAAAAAGGAAGCTGAATCAGGTTCGGCAGACATCCGCCCAGCGGATTCACGCCCTCGCGCTTGTACAGATCCTGAAGCTCGCGGTTTTTGTCTGCCTGTCGCGGATCGGTCAGCTTATACCGCTTGTACTTGTCATTGATCGCTTTAACCTGCGGCTGGACCTTCTGCATTCGCATGGCCGACTTCATGGTCGAGATGCGCACCGGTATTAGTGCGAGGTAGATGATTACCGTCAGGACGAGAATTGCCCAACCATAATTTCTGGTCCAGTGCTCGTTGGTCCAAACCAGCCATTGGAACAGCGGCTTGGCGAAAAACGAGAAAAATCCGAAATCGATCAGCTTCTCGAGGGTCGGCCCACTCGGCTGCTGCACTGTGCCCGCCGGCGCTGCATAAGAATGAATGTCAGAGATTACGTCGAGCGCCTTCGGTCCCACGAAGACCCGCTCGCTGGTCACGCCGCCCGGAGTTCCTACCGCCGCTCCCAGAACGGGAACCTTTTCCATGTCGTTGGGATCGGGCTTATCCAGATTCTTGGGAATCCTGATTTCATTATGAAAGGTGACGAGCGATACGTGGTCGGGATCGTCGGGCATGAAGACGGCGGCGAAGTATTGATCCGCGGCAGCCGCCCAGTTGAATGGTCCATTGATCGTTGCGCCGCTGGAAACCTTTTTATAGGAGGTGCGTTCGACCTTGTCCTCGCGATCGATATCGATTCGCGCGGCAGCGTACGAGGACGAGACCGTCTCATCGCCAAATCCTGCTGGCCACCACGGATAGGCGGTGACTGTGCTGCCCTTCTGCGTTACTGAAGTCTCGACGCGAACTACGTAAGTCTCGCCAAACGTAAATTTCTTTGTGACCGCCAAATCTCCATCCGAGTACTCGAAGGTGACGGTGCGCTGATTTCCAGAACGCTGCTCGGTTGAGACGTAAAGCGAATCGTTCAACTTCTTACGCAGCGATTCGTCATAGGTGAAGAGCGACAGTGGATATCCGTACTGCGGGCCGGCAATCGAGTTGATCAACTCCAGAGGATTTCCCTTGTCATCTTTGTATTTCTTTAGCACCCACGATTTGGCGACGCCTCCGTGATTGCTGAAGGTTATTTTGAAGAGATCATTCTCGACCAGCGTCGTCGATTCGCTGTTCGCCTGCTTCGCTGGAACTGCCGCGGGCGGCGGAGCACTGGGCTTCTGTTTCGTCTTCTTCGTCGTTGTCGAAGCAGCCGGAGTCGTCGCAGGCGCCGATGCAACAGACTGCTGAGTTGGATTTTGTGGCGCAGTCTGCTCCTGATGCTGCGGCGGAGCCGGCGCCTTATAGAACTTGGTAATGAACTGCTGGGTGATGAAGATGACGACGAATGTAAGCGCGAAGGTGAGCAGGAGCCGTCGTTCTGCGCCTGGGTCTTGATTAGGAGTTTGGAAATCGCTCAACGTTACCTGCCAAATGAATGCAAATTTCTAAGATCGAAGCTGTTCCGAATGTGCGTAGCGCGGCACCGGATCGTATCCGCTGCCGCCGAATGGATGACACCGCAGCAACCGCCATGCAGCCAGGCCGGTTCCTTTGAGCAATCCGCGTTCGGCGATCGCTTGCGCGGCGTACTCCGAACATGTCGGCGTATATCGGCAGGAATTGCCAAATAGAGGCGAGAGCCAGCGCTTATACCACGCCAGCAGCAGCTCGATCAGATGCTGCGTGCTCGCCATCTCTGGAGTCGCGGTCTGCATTATGTGTTTCTAACAGCTATACGAAAATCTCTGCGAATTTGATCCGCTTGTCGGCATGATCCAATGTCAGTACCGTCCGCGGTAGCGGATGGGTGTGTCAGATCGTCCTTAAGACCCATCCGCTACCGCGGACGGTACCGACTTGCTTACCGTCGTCTTCTGCTGAATCACGTCGAAGGCCCGTCCGATTTCGCCGAGAAGCTGCGTAAATTCAATCTCGAACGTCACCTTCTTCGGGTTAATCACTACATCCACATCGCGTGTCAGGCGGTTCAAGTTTTCGGTTACGGCCGCGCGCACTCGACGTTTAATTCGATTCCGCGCCGTTGCCTTTCCCAATGCTTTCCCAACCGTGATCCCCACTCTCGGACCCCGAACAGCGGCGTTCTCTGCGGCACGCGAGAGATAAAAGGCCGTTAGAATCTGCGAAAAGTGGCGCCGTCCCGACCGATATACCAGCTCAAATTCGGCGTGTTTGCGCAGGCGGTGTTCACGGGGAATCGACATCGGGATTGCATCCTCCCTGCTGCGGGACGTCTTGCCAATACGCTCTTCATGGAGGATGTCAGGAGAGAGGGAGACGCGGCGCGATTACTCGCGGAATCCGGGCTTCACGGACACCCGCTTGCGTCCCTTGGCGCGACGGCGCGACAGCACCGCCTGGCCGGACTTGGTCTTCATGCGGGTCCGGAACCCGTGAGTCTTGCTCCGCCTGCGGCGGTTCGGCTGAAACGTACGTTTCGGCATCCTGCTAGTGCGCTCCTGATCAGAAAATTTTGCTTAGGACAAACGTTAAGTATATCGGAGCGAGCGCCATAGCGGCAATTTCGCGCTTGCTGGTGAAGTGGTACAGTTTGAAAAATTAAGCTTTGTAGAGTCTTTCCAATTCGCAATGCCGTGCCGGACCATCAAACGTCACTCTAAAGTGCTCGAAGAAACCGTTCATGCCAAGCAAGCCAGCAACCGGCAGATTGTCCTTGAATCCAACCCGTGCAATTACCGGCCCACCTGGAATATAGAGGGTCACGTCGTGCAGATATGTGCTTTCGATTCCACCAATACCCACCGTTTGCTCGATCGGGCATGAAGACGTATCGATCCGTAGGTGCCTAGCGAAATCCGAATGGAATAGGCACCTGGTCGCTCCCGAATCGATGACGACTTCAATTCTTTTTGTTCGTGGAGATTTAGGATCAGGCAATGCGAGCTGAACATTCAGCATTGCACTATACCCGTAAGAACCGAATTGATCGGGGAAAACCTTGAACGGAATTCGAAGGGGTCTCAATTAGTTAAACAGATAGGGGTGCCCATCGATCTGGAGTCTTGATAATGATTGGATCTGAGACTCCAGCACGCTCGCTGTTCTCCGCAGCTTCAGAATATGTTTTGCCGGTTGCGACGATTTTGCTCTCATCCTCTGAGAGTGCAACCCAGCTGCCGAGCGGAGCCGATCGTAATGCTTCGAGACGTGCAGCAGCCTGTGGAGACATAATCAACCCTTCGAACGTATTAGACAGGCAAGCGTATCCTAAGGTTTCAACGAACACAAGATAACCTTCAGGCTATACCCTATTCAGCCTCCTTTGGATTGAATATGTTAACAAGCTCTTCCAATCTCCAAAGATTGCCGGGCCTGCCTTCGTGATATTCGGCGCAGCCGGAGCGGGGTTCTTTCACCAGCTTGAGAATCGCGACTTTTTGAGGGTCATGCGAACCATAGCGTTTGTAGAAACGCCTTCGGCTGAAGCAACTTGAATGCCCTTAGAAGTGCTCAGCGGGATTCACCACTGCTTGCCCAAGTGCTTGATCAGCGTCGATGCTTTACACTCGATTGATCCATGAAAGCTGCCTCGCTTCCGCTCCGCCATCAAGTGGGACAACTCATCATCATGGGCCTCGAAGGACCGGAGGTCTCCCCCGCAACCGGACGGTTGCTCACGAGTATGCATCCGGGCGGGATTATTCTTTTCGCCCGCAACATCCAGTCGCCGCACCAGTGCGCGCAACTACTGAGAATCTGCCAAACGGCGGTTAAGACCGCGCTGTTCCGCTGCATCGATCTCGAAGGGGGAACCGTCGATCGGCTGCGCAACATCATCGCGCCCGCTCCGTCTGTCGCGGACGTGGTTGCCACTGGTTCAGAGAAGCTATTTGAGAAGCACGGGCGCGTGATTGGCGAGCAAGTCCGAACGCTCGGATTCAATGTCGATTTTGCTCCCGTTTTCGATCTCAATCTGCCGGAATCGCGTGGCGTCCTTACATCCCGCACAGTGTCGGCCGACGCACGCGAGGTGATTCGTTACGCCAAAAAATTCCTGAAAGGGCTCTCAGCAGCGAACGTAGTCGGATGCGGCAAGCACTTTCCCGGACTGGGAGGCGCGAATCTGGACACGCACAAAGAGCTTCCCGCAATCCAGCGTGACTGGAAGCAACTCTGGTCGGAGGACCTGCTTCCCTATCGCGAACTCCGCAAGCTGGTTCCGTTTGTCATGGTTGCTCACGCGATGTATCCGAAAGCTGTCAAGGAAAACGGTACGCCGGCCTCGCTGTCGAACCGATGGATCGGCGATGTCCTCAGAAAGAAAATCGGCTACCAGGGATTGGTGATCTCCGACGATCTCGAAATGGGCGGAGTGCTTGCGGCGGCATCGATGGAAGAAGCTGCCCTGGAGACCATCCGCGCAGGCGCCGACATTTTCCTGGTTTGTCAAAAAGAAGAATTCGTGTGGCGATGCTATGAGGCAGTGCTGCAGGAAGCCGAGCGCAATCGCAAATTCGCGTCTCTGGTGACTCGCGCCGCCAACCGTGTCTTAAAGCTGAAGTCAACAAACAAGGCTCTGAAGCAAATCACAGTGCAAGAGCCAGGTGCGGCTGAAGTGGAGCAGTTGAAGGCCGCGATGCAGCGCTTTATCGAAGAAGTGCAGCGGGAGTCGGCAACAGCACGGGCATGATCGTCGCAGGTGTGATGAGCGGCACTTCTGCCGATGGCATCGATGTTGCGCTGGTCAGAATCTCAGGCGGATTACGCAGCCTGCGGCTGAAACTGCTCTCACATGAGCATTTTTCATATCCGGCACGCGTGCGTGAAGCAGTTTTAACTGCGATGGATGCGAGTGCGGCGCGTGTCGCCGACCTTGCGCGCCTGAATGTTCTTCTCGGCGAATTGTATGCCGATGCGGTTGCAAGAACGATTCGCCGGCACGGTACACGAGTCGATCTGGTCGGCTGTCACGGACAGACGCTCTATCATCAAGGCGATGCCGCTCCCTTTTTGGGAAGACCAATTGCGACAACGTGGCAGACAGGCGAAGCCGCGATAGTTGCTCACCGCCTGCAAATTCCCGTTATCTCCGATTTTCGTCCAGCCGACATGGCTGCCGGCGGAAAAGGCGCTCCCCTTGTTCCACTTCTCGACATCGCCTTCTACGCTCATCCGAAGAGATTGCGTGTTCTGCAGAATATCGGCGGCATAGCGAACCTGACCGTCATTCCTCCTGGTCGAGACACGCGCAAAGTTATCGCTCTGGACACTGGTCCCGGGAATATGGTGATTGACGGATGTGCACAAAGGCTCTTCGGAAAGTCCTATGACCGGAATGGAGCCTTCGCGAACACGGGCAAGGTGATTGGCGCAGCACTCGCGCAAACGCTCGCGCATCCATTCTTCCGCCGCAAGCCGCCGAAGACAGCGGGAAGGGAAGAGTTCGGTCGAGACTTTGTCTCACAATTCCTAGTCTCCTGCGGCGATGCCAGTAAACACGATGTAATGGCGACAGCGACGGCTTTGACCGCAAGCGCAATTGCCACTGGACTCAAGCAGTCCCTCAGGATGGCACAGATCTCGATTCCGATTTCCGGGAGCGGAGCCGATTACGTGGTGAGCGGAGGTGGAGTAGCGAATAGGACGTTAATGCGAATGATCTCTGCCCAGCTAGAGCCGCTTGGATTTCGCGTAGTCACCTCCGATGTTCTCGGCATGCCGAGCCAGGCCAAGGAAGCCGTGGCCTTTGCCCTGCTCGCGTATCAAACCTGGAACCGCCGCGCGGGAAATGTGCCCACCGCAACCGGCGCACAAATGCCTGCGATTCTCGGCAAGATCAGCTATGTCTGAGACAGGCAGAGTAACCGCTGCAGATCGGCGATTGCTCAAATGGATTTTTCGGCTCAGCCTACTATTCCTTTGTGCGGTCTCAATCGGCTGCACGCGATCAGGTCCTGATCCTCACACGATTGTCATGCTGATCGAAAGCAGCCCGGCAAATTTGGACCCGCGAATCGGCACCGACGCATTTTCTGAACGCATCGACGAGCTTCTTTTCGATTCCCTCGTTCGCAAAGACGAACATTTCGTCCTGCATCCCTGGGTAGCCGAGAGTTGGGAGGTTCCCAATCCTCTCACGTATGTCTTCCATTTGCGCCGCGACGTTCACTTTCACGATGGCCATTCCGTCACCGCGAAAGATGTGAAGTGGAGCCTCGACTCGATGATGAATGGCACCGTCATCAGTTCCAAGTCGGCAACTTATCAGCACATTGGCAGCATCGATGCCCCCGACGATTACACTGTAATTTTTCACATGAAGGATCCCGATTCGGGACTACTGTGGAATCTCTCAGACGGAGCGATGGGGATTGTTCCTTACGGCAGCGACAGCCACTTCAATCTGCATCCCATCGGCAGCGGTCCTTTCAAATTCGTACGCAACCTGCAAGACAACGAAGTACTTGTGGTCCGCAACGACGACTACTGGGCCGACAAGCCGAAAGTAGAGCGTGTACGCTTCGCCGTGGTGCCGGACGCGACGACCCGCGCGCTCGAGTTGCGCAAGGGCAGCGCCGATATCGACATCAATTCGCTCAGCGCTGATATGGTCGGGTCCCTTCGCCGCGATCCGGCCCTTAGAGTCGAACAGGAGCCGGGAACACCAGTACAGTATTTGGGCTTTAATCTGCGGGATCCCGTGCTCAGCGACGTCCGTGTGCGTCAGGCAATTGCTTACGCAATCGACACCCGACCGATCATCGAGTATCTCTGGCGAGAC
>DATEKE010000176.1:0-23316 GCA_035277605.1 Terriglobales bacterium
CGCTACACTGCTGAACTCGTCGAATTCATTGGGCCTGAAAAAGATGTTCCTGCTCCGGACATGAACACCAATGAGCAGACGATGGCCTGGATCATGGACACATATTCCATGCACATGCGTCAGACAGTTACGGCCGTCGTCACCGGGAAACCACTGAACATCGGCGGATCGCGCGGGCGCCGCGAGGCGACGGGTCGCGGACTGATGATCGTGTGCAACGAAGCGCTGCGTAAGTTCGGTATGCAGCCCGAAACCACGCGCATCATCATTCAAGGCTTCGGCAACGTCGGCTCGAATGCTGCGAAGCTCATGCGCGATGCCGGTTATAAGATCATCGGCATCGGCGAGTACGATGGCGGCCTTTACAACAAGAACGGGATCGACATCGACGCACTGATCACGCATCGGCAGCGGAATGGAACAATTACCGGCTTCAAAGGTGCTGAGGCCGCGAATACAGCCGAATTGCTGATCACGGAGTGCGACATTCTCATTCCCGCGGCCACCGAAAACGTGATCACCAGCCGCAATGCCGGCAAGATTCGAGCCAAGATCATCGCTGAAGGCGCGAATGGTCCGACCACGGCTGTGGCCGATGACATTCTTGCCGATAAGAACATCTTCGTGATTCCCGACATTCTCGCGAATGCCGGCGGCGTGACCGCGTCCTACTTCGAGTGGGTGCAGGATCGCCAGGGCTTCTTCTGGAAGGAATCGGTCGTCAACGAACAACTCGAAGACATTCTGCGCGAGTCGTTCGAAGAGGTCGTGCGTTACTCAGAGACACACAACGTGCACAACCGCATCGCAGCCTACATGCTGGCAGTGGATCGCGTGCAGTTCACGATTCGGCAACGGGGAATTTACGCCTAGGATGCTGTTTGGCCATGTCATTCCGAACGAAGTGAGGAATCCCGACTGTATCCATGCATTTTCGGCTCAATAGGGATTCCTCGCTTCACTCGGAATGACAGAGTGCGCTCTAGAATGCCGGATCGAGAGGCGTGGGCCGATTCAGTTTAGCTGGCGATTCTGCCTTTGATTCCGCAGCGGCTGCCTGGGTTTTGAGTTCCCGCTCGGTGATAGGCTTCATCTGCTGATAGGTGTACCACATGCGGTGAATGACCGTGACCGTCGAGAGCACGGCGATAACCCACAGCACCGGCGCCATGCGATTGAACAGCGCGCCGAGGATTACGAGCACTATGCGCTCGGGGCGTTCGAGAAAGCCAACCTTACAGCTCGGGATCAGTGACTCGGCGCGTGCGCGTGTGTAGCTCACCATCACCGACGTCGTCATAACGATGCCTACCAGTACGACATAGAAGAAGTGGTTGGCGCGAGCGTAATAGACGAGCAGTCCGAAAAACAGAGCAATGTCGCTATAGCGATCGATGACCGAATCGAAGAACGCACCGAAGGTGGTGACTTGGTGCGTAGCTCGCGCCACCCGTCCATCCACCATGTCGAAGATGCCTGCGCCAAGGATTACCAGCCCGGCGTAGAGGAAGAAACGTGGTTGATTGCTGCCACTGGCATAGCCAAACAGCACCGCAGCGATGATGTTGATCACCAGCCCGGTGAAGGTGAGGATATTCGGCGAGATATGCGTCAGCGACAGTCCACGCACGATGGCGTAGAGCAGCTTGCCGCAAGCACGTCCGAAGGCTCCCGTCCAGCTCATTAGCGTCCGCCTGACGCGCCGTTGCTTTCTGCGGCTTCCTGATCATGGATGGTCATGAGCTTCAGAATCTCCAGCTCCCGCTTGCCTGTTGGCGTAACCACTTCCACAACATCGCCCGGTTTCTTACCCATGAGGCTCTTGCCGATCGGAGAGGTAGTCGAGATCTTCCCGTGCGAGACATCGGACTCTTCGCTGGTAACGAGCGTGTACTCGATCTTTTCTTCCTTTGTGGTGTCGTAGACCTCGATCACCGAACCGAAGGCAACACGATCCTTGGGAATATTGCTCAAATTCACCAAGGCCAAGTCACCCATGCGCTTCTTAAGCTGACCGAGGCGGGCGTTCACAAACTCTTGGCGCTGCTTGGCCATGTGATACTCGGCGTTCTCGCTCAAATCGCCGAGGGAAGCAGCTTTCTTGATTTCTTTCGGAAGCTCGTGAGCAAGCTCGTGTTCCAGAGCTTTGATTTCTTCCAGGATCTTTTTCTTGACGTGTTCTGGCATGGACCTCGCCGTACCCGATCTTGCGCCAGGCAGACGCTTCGGGCTTCTCAGGTGATATGGGTGCGATCTGGCAATAAAGAACCCTCCGCGCGGGAGGGGTGCGCAGCTCGCCAGACTTCGACCAAATTATACTCTCTCGCATGAAACTTCGAGCTCAAGCATCCGAACCCTTCAACTCAAGGCAAAGGACTTAACCGGGGTGACATAACTCGGCATACCAGTTCGCCGATTGGCGTCCCAAATTGAAACAGATAAACTTAATCGGACCTGCGGAAAACATTGACTTCATTGCATTTGTGAGCTATCATGAATTGTAAGTTCGTTCCCCACCTCCCCACCAGGGTGCTTCATGAACCATGATTTCCACATCGGTGACAAAGTTGTATATCCCAACCACGGAGTAGGCGTCGTCGAGCAGATTGGCAGCCGCATGGTCGGTTCAATGATGCAGAAGTATTACGAGCTGCACATAAAATCCAGCAACTTGAAAGTTACGATACCCTTCAGCAACGTCGAGGCCGTTGGACTCCGGAAGGTAATCAAAAACGGCGACATCGAAGCGATCCTCGACATCCTGGTAAACAGCAAATGCGAAAACCACCAGGATTGGAAGTTCCGGTTCAAGGAAAACTCAGAAAAGATGCGCACGGGCTCTCTGCTGGAAGTTGCTTACGTGCTCAAGAGCCTTCTGGTGCTGAATCAGACCAAAGCGCTCTCCTTCCGCGAAAAGAAGATGTTGGAGCGCGCCAAGTATCTCCTCGTGAGCGAAATGGCTATGGCCAGGAATGTCGAAGAAATCGAGATGGAGAATGTCCTGAGCCGCGCTTTAGCCAAAGTCAAGCTGAAATTCCCAGAAGTGACTGCGGACGCTTAGCCGCCGCGAATAGCTCGTCTCTCGATACGTCGTCTCTTGTACTTTTGGTGGGTATCATCTTCCGCTAGCTGCGCTGAATCGCCGCTTATGGAGCGTCCGTTTCGCTGTTATTACGCTGCTTCTCGCTGTTCTATTCGAGAAAATCGCGAAAATGGGCAGTAAACAGCAAAGTCCAAAACGTTACGCTGTTTTTTACGCTGATACTCAAGCCAACGAGAGTGGCCGCTGACCAGGTTGGCGGGCGTGCTTCGTTGAAAGGCCAGCTGGACGAGGTCCGCGAGTGTTGCTGCCCTGAACTCGTTATTCAGCGCTCTCCTGCCAACGCTAAGCCTTCAAGGCCCATCCCATCTTTACAGATTCCCAAGCAAGAGAACTGAAGGCCGGCAGATCTGACCACAGCCGGACAGAGCAGGAGAGCTTGTCTCTCCAGGAGGAGCGGAGCTTATGAGAAAAATGATTAACTTTGCCGTTGCAGGACTGCTGATTGGGGGACCAGCACTCTACGCCCAACAAAACCAGCAGCCGTCGACCCAGCAGCAAGACCAGGCGGTCTATCAACAGCAGAACCCGCAAGATCAGCAGAATGTTCAGAATCCTGACCAGAACCACAATCAGAATCAGGACTGGAATCGCAACCAGCAAGTTCATCGCGATAGAGATCAGAATCGGAATAACAATCAAGCCGATCAGGATCGGGATCGCGTCAACGAATATAACCAATACAACAACGGACAGAACGGAACGTACACCGACCAGCAACGCGATCGAGACCGTACCTACAACAATGGCCAGTACAACAATGGACAAAACAATGGCCAGTACGATCGCTCAGATCGCGACCGGCAGTACGGAACCGATCAGGATCGCGATCGCGACCGCAGCCAGTCTGGCGACCACGAACGCACGTATTCGATGCCGCAGAACGATCAATACGGCGCCGAGATGAGCCCAGCGCAACGCAGTGGATGGCGAGATGGAATCGCTGCTGGACGCGCGGATCACGAGGCGGGACGGAACTTCTCACCGCGTCCGTCGAGCAGCCAGTTTGAAGGATCGGGACAGGACCGCCAGCTCTATCGGCAGGCGTTCCAGCAAGGATACCGACGCGGCTACTATGGCAAGAATGAAAACAATGCCCAATACCCCCGCTATTGAAGCGAGTCGAAAAGCAAATCAAAGAAGGCACGCGTTTTTGCGTGCCTTTCCTCTGTGAGCTCGAGAAGGGCTATTCTGATTCGCCCGCGACTGCTTTCATCACGATCTGTTCGGGTTCCGGAACGGGCTCCGGACTCGTGGGGCATGGATTCCCGATTTTCGCGAGAACCCTCTCGGAATTCAACAGGGTGCGTGCTAGAGATCCGTTGTAGCCGGTCCACTCCGCTTCTGGGTCGCGTTCGAAGTGTGCTCGCATGCTTTCCATTTTGGAGTCGAGATCGTCGAGATAGTGCAGCATGAGCGCCTCGGGAAACATCGGCAGCTTTGGCGAGCCGAATTCGTACTTGCCATGGTGGCTGATGATCAGGTGCTCGATTAGCGTTTTTAGCTCCGCCGGGAAGTCCGGCACCAGCGCGATCTTCTCGTGGAGCATTTCGAGTTCAATAATCATGTGTCCCAGGAGCTGGCCCTTGGTCGTGTACGAGAAAGACCGCTGATAATTCAGCTCGTAGATCTTTCCGATGTCATGCAGGAAAGCGCCGGTCAGCAGCAGGTCTCGGTTGATCTGTGGATACAGGGGCGCGATCGTGTCGCACAGTCTCATAAGGGAGACTACGTGCTCCAGCAAACCTCCGATGAAAGCATGATGCAGTGACTTGGCTGCCGGGGCTTGGCGGTACGCTTCCGCAATTTGCGGATCACCCATGAAAGCTTCGAGCAGCAGTTTCAGCTGAACATTTTGAAAGGTTGCGACATAAGCGCCGACCGTGCGCCACATTTCCTCTACATCCTTAGTCGTTTTCGGCAGATAGTCGCAGTAATCGACCTCATTGTCATCCAGCCGGCGCAGCTTGTGAAGGGTGAGCTGAAACCGATTCGAATACTTGTTAATGAGGCCTTTGACTTTGACGAAGTCATCCTGCTCGAACGCGTCGACAGCATCGGAGACGTTGTCCCACATCTTGGCATCTATCTGGCCACTTCGATCACAGAGCGTCAGCGAAAGATAAATTTCGCCGCTCTTTTTAGGTTTGATTTGCTTTGAGGAAACGAGAAAGTAAGAAGTGATGACCTGATTTTCGTGCGATGCGGCGTCTTTAACGAAGAATTGCTTCATGGGCCGAGTACCGGAGAAGCGATTCTACTGCAGAGCAGACAATAGGCAATAGGGCGGCAAACAGCGCACTCGGCATTCGTCGAGACTCAGGGGCGATTTACTCCATCTGACCGGCATTCACAGGAAGCGAGTTCTCACGAAACAACAATGACCAGGCAGGAAATGAAGAAAAGGCGGTACAAAAGAAGACGGGAACATCCAAGCTCCAGGCGACTGCTGAATGCCGAGTGCCGACTGCCCCTTCACAATATTCCCATCTTCTTTTTCTTCTTCAGTTTCTTGCCTGTATTCGTGTCAGCGGCAGTAGTGAAAATTGGCTTCGTCTGATTTGGGCTGGCGCCGGTATCCGTATATCCCGCCTTGATATCAATGTAGGCGTCTTCGCGTAGCTTGGTGAGATAGTTGCGCAGAGCCGGCTGCAGCTTCTCGTAATAGATTGCTTCCTGAATTCGGTTTTCGACCTGCTTCAGAGGCGCAATTCCTGCCTGCGCGTGCTGGTTCACTCTTAAGATGACGAAGCCTTGTCTTGTACGGATGACGTCAGAAACAGAGCCCGGCTTCATCCCGAAAGTCAAATCTTCCAGCTCTTTTGCCAACATGCCGCGCTTGAACAGACCGAGTTCGCCGCCCTGATCGGCAGTTGGCCCTTCAGAGGACTTTTTCGCTACGTCTTCAAACTTTGCTCCGCCTTTGATGCTGGCGAGCAACTGCTTGGCCTTGTTTTCTGCTGCAGCTACATTCGCCGGATCCTCGGGCGGAGGCGGCGCGTTGGGATCGACGTTCACATTCGATGAGCCGGTCGAGACAAGAATTTCCGACAGATCCACCGCTTCGGGCTGCTCCAGCTCGGACTTGTGCTGGTTGTAATAATCCTGAACCTCTTTCTCAGTGATCTGGATCTTTGGTCCAACCTCGTGCTGGATTACTTGTGTGGTAATGATGTCATTCCGAATTGATTGCTTGTAGTCTTCAAACGAGACACCCTGCTTCTGTGCCTCTTTCTCCAGATCTTCGAGCGTATCGAGTTTGAGCTGCTTGCGGAGATCGTCGAGGCGCTTCACCAATTCGGTGTCACCGGTGATTCCAAGATCTTTGCCTTTTTGAAGAAGCAGCTGCCGATCGATCAGATCGCGCAGCGTGTCTTTTTCTTTCTGTTGCGCCCGCGAATCGGTCGTGGAAATGTTTTGCTGCTGTAATTCTTGCTGCAGTTCCTCTCGACTCTTGACCATGTCGGAGCGGGTGATGATCGAGTCGTTTACGCGAGCAATGATTTCCTCGATTACGGTGTCAGCAGCGAGAGATACAGAGAGGGTCAGGACGGCAAAAACACTAAGGAGAGTACGGAAGCTCATAAGAAGGCTCTCCGTAGATTCTACCGCGAGCTGCCGAGTGTTTCTGCGCGGCCTCCGGTGTTTTATTTGGTTTTCAGTGGCTTAGTGCCAGCGTGTGGTGAAGTTGGTCTGGACCGTCGCCTTGCCCATTGCCGGCGAGAAGTTAGCCACATCTGCGTTAGTTACTGGTCCATCCAACGGTTCGGCTGCAACGGTATAGCGATCAGGTGGAACTCCTTGAATTTCGTAACTGCCATCCGGCATCGTGAGTGTGCCGATTGGAGTCTTGCGCACAGCACCTGGATAGCCCGGATTATTGGTCGCAGAATCGGCAAAGACGTGCGCACCGAAGACCGCTGATCCATCCGTCATGGTCACTTTGCCGGCGATGCTGCCCGTTCCAATGTCAGCATTCGGTTTTGGATAAAGCATAGAAATTGCAGCGACGTCATCCGAGCCGAGAGTTCTCTCCATCGGCGGAGCGTAGGGAAACATCATCGCCTTCACCACCGCTGAATGATCCAACCCAAGAAAGTGGCCTATCTCGTGCGTCAAAACGGTCTGGAGATCGCTTCCACCGCTCCCATCCATCGTGAAAGTCACTCCAGGATTGAAGAGGATGTCGGCATCCAGAATCTGGCCGGCGAACCGGGATTTGCCGCCGTGTTTGTCATCGGCGCCGGCGCCATTGGCTGTCGTTGTGAAGGTAACCGCGAGCGTGCCGTCAGAGTTGAAGTCCGTAGAGCACGTGAAGCAGATCAAGTTGACGCCATCGAATGCAGGAGATGAGATCTGCGAATCCGCGCCGCGAGTCAACGTTATGGAAGTGTTGGGAGCGGTGCTCCAGGTGACAAAGGCAGCTGTTGCTGTGTCCTGAAGATTGCCGCCGCTCACATTTGCGCCTGTCGCGGGATTGAGGTTCCACTGGACAGGAAAATCACTGAAATCCCAACGGGCGCGTATGGCGCTGCCTTCTGGCCCGGCATATTGAGAGAGGTAGGACTTCGCAGGTCGCGGAAACAGCAGTGCTCCTGCGATGGCGAGTACGAAAGCAAGTGGAGCGAATCGAAGACACTTCATGGATTGAACAGTCACTCCGGAGCTACGCGGCTGCGCACGCGTTGCTGCAATTCGTTTAAGCTCATGCGATGTCCCAAATATGGGCTTATGGATTTGCTGGATGGGTTGAATTCCTGAACGTCTTGAGTTGCAGCATTAAGCGCACCATCTTCCAGTCCATTGTCCGCAACCAGTGTTCCTGATGCGTTGCGGCGAATGCGAAAGTCTCCTTGAATCAGGCCAGAAACCACCAACGCATCCCGGCTCTGCGACGGCCGTAGGAACAAAACCGAACTCTCGCCAGCGCTCCACGGCCGCACTCCGGCAACGTGCTGTGTGTACCCTTCTGCGCTGCCGCCCGGCGTCTTTACCGTGATGGAAGCTCCGGCGTTCCCCTTCAGACGATTGTCCACTGCGAATTGCGTGTAGGTGACAATGATGGTGTGTTGCGCGTTCCACACGGACCAGCTCTTAACGGCATGCGCCACGACCACATCGCTTGAGATATCTGTCAAGCGCTCAACAGACATCGGAAATACGGTCGTTGCATGCAATGAACTGAAGGAAGCTACGATCGTGAGTAAGAGAAGCATGCTTCTCATGGCTGCACCTCAAGACCGCCTGCAAAGGCTGTGATGTCGCGATTATCAATGGCTTTCAAGTAAACAGTCCTTGCGCCCGGAGCTGAAGTTGCGCCAACCACTGCATCAAACGCGAGCCCCGGTGTTCCATCTTTGGCTTGTATGCTGCGGATGTTGCTTACCCCGACGTCTTGGGGCCCTGAGATGCTCACGCCCATCGCCCCCGACAGTCCCGGCCCGAACAAAACGATCGTGTCAGTGCTTGCTTGATGAACGGTCACTCCGGTATTTGCAGCGAACCCATCGGCCAAAGTTCCGAGAGCGATCGCATTCTCCGCGCCTGCAGCAGGCGCAACGACAATATCAATTCCAGAGCTCTTGCCACCGGAGCTCACTGTCACAACGTTAGCTGTGCTCAGATCGGCGGGTGACGAGGCACTTGGTGGTGCGGCAGAGGCAGATGGATTCGAAAGCGGTGCAGTCGGAGAAGTCAGAGAGCTGCTGGTAAGGCCGCGTTCACCACACCCTTCAAAAACGAGCATCCCAACTGCAATTAGAGAGCACCACAGCAGCCGCACCAGCTTACCTCCGAATCATGAAAGATGCTGCTGCTCAGCTACTCCGTTGTATAAAAAGTAACCCTAGCTGAAGCTCTTCGGCAATCTGCGAGGAGAATGCTTTTTCTTGGTTGAACAGTTTGGATCTTTTAACAGCGGCTGTCTTCAAGCTGCTTTTCGCTTGTGGAGATCTGGCCAGCTTTGCTCGGTGCGCTCTTCGCTCGCAAGCTGACCGCTTTCTAAGGCCTTGGAAGCCAGACGGAGGTAACGGCGAATCGTGCCCGTTGGGTCTTCATCCACATCGCGCCGAATGCTTTGGAGATGGCGGCGTTTCTCGTCCGAAAGGGGCCTGTCGGTTTTCCGTCTTCCATACGGCTTGTCGGCACGATAACTCATTAGTAAACAGGTGTACCTTGTTGAGATGGAGCACGGATGAGGAATGTTGCACTAACCCTATTGTGTGTGGGGGCTGCAAAAAGGTCCGGCTAGCCGCCGATGTGAACCATGCTGCGGGATGGTTGCATGAATCCAGGTTCTCCGATGTGGTGGCGTGCCTCTTTCTTTTGAACCACGGTTTCAATGTACTCAGCCATTTCATTGTCGGTGGCTCCTCGCTGCATCACGGCGTAGAGGTCGTGATCGAAAAGCGAGAACAGGCAGGTGCGAAGCTTGCCGTCGGAGGTAATCCGGATTCGGGAGCAATGGCCGCAGAAAGGATGGGAAACAGGGGCAATGATCCCGATTTCACCGAGGCCATCTTCGAACGTATAGCGGCATGCGGTTTCACTGAGGACGTTGGGAGCCAGAGGCCGCAGCAGCTTCCACGCTGAAAGCGTGCGCACAATCTCAGCGAGAGTCACCACAACTTCAGGACTCCATACACGATCTTCCTCCAGCGGCATGAATTCGATGAATCTGACGATTACGCCTTCATCGCGGGAAAATTTTGCGAATTCGACGATCTGATCTTCGTTGAAGCTGCGGAGCAGCACACAGTTCACCTTCACCGGATCGAGCCCGGCATGAACGGATGCACGAATGCCGGCAAGCACCCGCTCGTATCCATCTTTCACGCGCGTAATGCGGGCAAACTTCTTCGCATCAACTGCGTCCATGCTGACGGTGATTCGGTTCAGCCCCGCGTCCTTTAACGGTTGTGCCATTTCGGGAAGGAGATGGCCGTTGGTCGTGATAGCGATGTCGAGCTTGTGGCCCGAGACCGATCGAAGCTTGGAAAGCTCTCGTACGAAATCAACTACGCCGCGGCGGAGCAGCGGCTCTCCGCCTGTGATGCGAACCTTCTCGATTCCCAACGACACCAGCACGCGCACCATGCGTAGATATTCATCGAGCTTCAGGTCAGCGTACTGCGCGCCTTGGTTACCAGTTCGACAATAGACACATCGATAATTGCATCGATCCGTGATCGAGATGCGCAGATCGGTAATGGTTCGCCCGAATTTGTCGCGCAGCGGCATGAGGATACAGATGAAAATCTGACGATGAGGATTCCGATGTCGGAGGGAACAGCTAACAACGCCAAAGAGTGGCCAGGCGGAGTGGTTTCCTTTCCAAAACGGGAGGCGCAAGCGTTTCCGCTTGCACCCTCGGCTGGCACTTACTCCAGCACCGTCGCATGGGCCAGGTATTCCACAGGCCTAGGCGATCGAAAACCTCTGTGACTAGGGTACAGGGAACAGGGCAAAGGGTACAGGGCGAATTCACGGACCGAGGTGCTGCCTTCGAACTAACATCGATGAGCCGAAAAGAAAAGGGACAGAGAAGCGATGGTTGTTTCCCTGTCCCCTGTAACCTGTTTCCTGTCCCCGCGTTCAGTTGGACGCGCCGCTGCTTGCTTTCTTGCTTGCCTTGGAAGCGCCACCAGCGTGATGAGCAATGATTTGGTCCTTGATGCCGTCGTATGTTGATTGCGGAATGATCTTGCGCCGAACCAGATCGTTTTTCGCATTGTACGGACGACCATCAATGATCTTTTGCGACAGGGCATCGCCTATTCCGGGAAGCTGGCTTAGGTCTTCCTTACTGGCTGTGTTGATGTCGAGCCTCGCACTCTTGCTGGTGGTCTTCTTCGATTTCGCGCTCGTGGTTGAGGTCTTGCTGGCATCACTGGCTGTGCCTGCTGCCTGCGCATAGCCAAAGCTGGCGATCATGAGTAACGCAACGAATAATGTGAGATGTCGTGTAAGTTTCATGCGTGTCTCCCTCCAACGGCGCGCCAGTGTAACAAAATCGCGGCAGCGGAACAAACGGCGAGCGAAATCAGTACTCGTGTGCGTAGGCAGATGGGTGTTGCAGATCGGGTACTTGGAGTTGGTGAGGAGAAACTACTTTGCCTTGGCTTTCAGCCGTACCTTGCCGTCTTCGACTTCTACCGCGAATTCAACTGCGGACGAGCCGTACTCCTGCCTGAGTTGCTCGGTTTTTTTCTTTACGAACTTCTGGAAGGATTCGAAGCTTCCGGCAGGGCCTTTCGAATTCGATGTTTGATTCGCATGGAGCATCGCGTCATACAGAGCCTTGATGGTTGACTTTTCAGAGTCGGCGTCGGCAATTCGGAAAGCTGCCGCATCGGCATCCACAACATCCAGCTCTCCCTGGAACTCCCGTACACCCTGAATCGCGAGCAGCGCGTCCTGCGGACGGCGATAGCCTTCCTCTTTGATCCTCAGCTTCTGCTGCCAGAGGCTGTTGTAAATAGCGAATTTCTGCTGGATAGTGCTGAATTTAAAGCGCTGGCCATAGCTCATCCGGCGGCCGTCACTGAATTTCTTCAGAGTCGATTGGACTCGCCATTCCAGCTCTGTAGGGGGCTTCTTGGCGCCACCCCCAAAGAAGACGTCGAATTCAATTTTCAGGCGCCGAACGTTGTCATCGAGTTGGGAGAGTTCTTCGTCAACCGTCACAACGGCACCCAGAGAAGCCCCAGAACCGCAGCTTCGACCCGGACTATAGCATAGGAAAACCGGCCTGCATCAGGGTGAGCTGCACCTTCGTAACAGCACCCCGGAGTAGCTCGGAACAAGCTGATTCCGTGTTCCCACCCACCTTAATCCCCCTGCATCTAAGCGAGTACCTATGGCGGACTTTGACGTGCAAAAGATCAGGATCGTAATCGCGGATGACCATGCCATCCTGCGCGAGTCATTATCACTCCTCCTTTCCACGCAGAAGGATTTTGAGATAGAAGGCTCAGCCACCAACGGTCAGGAGGCACTCCAGATGGTGCAGCAGCACCACCCTGATGTTCTGGTGCTCGACCTCTTCATGCCCGATTTTGACGGCTTCGAGGTTCTCAGAACTCTGGATCGGAACAGCACCCGGGTAGCTACGGTCGTGCTCACTGCCTCCGAGTCTGAGACCGACTACGCCCAAGTCGTCCGTCTGGGAGCCCGCGGACTGGTCATGAAGGGTGATGGCCCGCAGAGCCTGTTTGAAGCTATTCGTGTCGTCGCCGCAGGAGAGCTCGCCTTCTCTGACGAGCTTGCTCGACAAGTCGTAAGCAGCCTGGCAAACGACACGCGCGATACTCAGCGCGCGCCCCAAGCCTCGCTGCATCGTCTTTCTGATCGAGAGCGACAAATCGCGTACTCAGTTGCTCGCGGCATGAAGAACCGTGATATAGCCACCCAGCTCAATATCAGCGAGAACACCGTCAAGCGCCATCTGCAGAGCATCTTCGGTAAGACCGGAGCACGCGATCGTCTCGAGCTGGCTGTCCTTGCACTGAATGAAGCGGGAAAGGCTGCATAGTTTCCGGATCCCGGCAGGGAATGAACCAGCGAATTCTCGTCCTGACTGGGGAGGTGTACTTTTCCAGCAGGTCGTGAGTCAGGGTTTTGGTCCCTGCTTACACGACTCAGAATCTAGTTCTGCTCATAAGCCTCTGTCCACAGCAATCCAACAGGCGATGCCGTAGTTTTTGCCCCGAATTCCACGATACGCACCGCGTTTTGCTCCCGGAATGTCTATTGCCCTGAGTTGCTCTGGCAAGTAATCTGCCTCAAGGACCTTCGTCTTTCATGAGCACTCCCAGCCAGACCCGCTTGTCCGACTCTAACCTTGAGCGCAGTAATGGAATCCTTCCAGCTCAGTCGATCCGCACTCTGATTGCGAACGATACCATCGCTGCTAACTCAGACATTACCGACGCGCAAATCCAGCCGGCCAGCATTGACCTGCGTCTTGGCGATCAGGCGTTCCATATTCGCGCCAGCTTTCTGCCGGGGAAATCGGCCACTCTCGAAGGGAAGATCCGAGATGGTCTTCTGATCGACACGGTTGATCTCCGCCAGCCTGCGCTGCTCACGCCGAATTCGGTGTACGTGATCAAGCTCAAAGAGACGCTCCGGCTGCCGAGCGATATCAGCGGCATCGCCAATCCCAAGAGCACAACCGGCCGGCTCGACATCTTTACGCGCCTCATCACCGAGCATGCCGAGGAGTTCGAACGCGTCCCGCGCGGATACACAGGCGAGCTTTACGTCGAGGTCGTCACACGCAGCTTCCCGGTTTATGTGCGGGAAGGCCTCAAGCTGAACCAGCTTCGCTTCATTCGCGGCAAAGCCGAAGCCCGCGGCGACAGCGCCCTCCGCGAGCTCGCCAAAGACGATCTGCTCGTCCGCTACGAGAGTGAAGACCGCCTGGTGAGCGCCATCAATCGCGGACTCTCGGTAACAGTGAATCTCGAAGCGACAGACCGCTCCGACATCATCGCGTACAAGGCCAAGAAGTTCGCCACGCCAATTGACCTCAGCAAAATTCGCCACTACGAGATGGCGGACTTCTGGGAGTTCATCCGCTCTCCCAGAAACCGTCGTCTCATATTGGAACCGCACGAGTTCTATCTCCTCGCTTCGAAAGAAAAAGTCCGCGTTCCTCCCGACCATGCCGCCGAGATGGTCGCCTACGATCCAGCCATGGGCGAGTTCCACGTCCACTACGCCGGATTCTTCGATCCTGGCTTCGGCTATGGCGCCAAAGGCGAGATTCCAGGAACTAAAGCCGTCCTCGAAGTCCGCGCTCACGACATGCCCATCCTTCTAGAAGACGGCCAGTTCGTCGGGAAGCTTCTTTACTACCGCATGGCAGCTACCCCGCAAGTCGTCTATGGCCAGGATATTGGTTCGTCATACCAGCGGCAGGAACTGACGCCGAGCAAGCAATTCAAGTTCCCCGAAGAGCACCACGAGAACTCGACCGAGCGCAACGTTTCTGACTGGGGAGCGCGCTCTAGACGCGAGATGGTCATGCTTGAGCAGCATTGACGGCATATTGTGCTATGCGAGAGGCACGGAGCTATGAGTGCCGGCACCACGTCCCCCGGTAACTTGGTTTCCCGAGGATTTGCGGCTAAAATGACCGCGTCTGCATCTGAAATAGCAGCACAGGCGCTATCCGCTTTGCGGAGGTGCACTGGAGGACACAATGAGCATCACCGCCCCTCGTTCGGGTGACGATTCCAAGGTCACCATCACCTCCATTCAAGAAAAGAAACAGCAGGGCAGGCCGATTACCTGTCTCACCGCCTACGACTACGCGACTTCGCGGCTGGTCGATCAGGCCGGCATCGACATGATCCTGGTGGGCGACTCGCTTGCCATGGTTGTTCTCGGCTACGAAAACACGCTGCCCATTACCGTCGAAGAAATGCTGCATCACACGCGGGCGGTTCGGCGTGGGGTAAAACGCGCGCTGGTGATTGCAGATATGCCATTCGCCTCCTACCAGGTAGACGAAAAGCAGGCCGTCAAAAACGCCGCGCGATTTCTGAAAGATGGCGGCGCGGAGGCAGTAAAGATCGAAGGCGGCGAAAAGCGCGTGAGCTTAATCCATCGCCTGCTCGACGCCGAGATTCCCATTATGGGACACATCGGCCTCACCCCTCAGTCCGTCCACATGATGGGCGGCTACCGCGTGCAAGGCAAGACTCTGAATGCAATTGAGCGCCTGGTCAAAGACGCCGTAGCTCTGGATCGCGCAGGCGTATTCTCAATCGTGCTCGAAGGTATTCCGCGCGACGTAGCGCGAATCATCACTGAAGAAGTCGAGTGCCCGACGATAGGCATCGGGGCCGGCCCAGACTGCGATGGCCAAGTGTTGGTCATTCACGACATCCTGAACCTGAGCGACCGCCAACCAGCAAAATTCGTCCGCCAGTACGCCGACGCAGCAGCGCTAATCAACAAAGCAGTCTCAGAATTCAAAGCGGATGTAGACGCAAAAACATTTCCCTCAGACGGCGAGTCGTATCACTTGCCCAAGGAAACGCAAGCAGCCCTCGAAACAATCAGGGCCCGCAAAAGAGCAATGGCGCGGTAAAACATCTCCGTGATCTTGCTTTCAAAACTGAGTGACCTTCGTGTTCGCTCTTGCTTTTTGCTGTTCGCCTTTGCGCTGATGCTGCCGCAACCATCTCCAGCCCAGGCGGTAACCATCGCGCACCTCTCCGATCTTCATTTGGGCCTAGAGTCTCACCCGGGCACAGAAGAACGTCTCCAGCAGGCAATCGACCTGATCCGTCCGCGTCATGTAGACGCAGTCATCGTCAGCGGCGACATTGGCGACAAATATGAGCAATCCTGGAACAAAGCCCGCGAGATACTCGCGACGTTGAAAGTTCCGGTCTACTACGTCCCCGGCAATCACGACGACACCGCGTCAACGGCCGAGCGTTACAACAAAGTCTTCGGCAAGGACTACTACACCTTCGACGTAAAAGGCATTCACTTCATCGCGCTCGACTCGCAGTTACTGGGTAACTTCAGCAACTTCCAATCCCCAGTTCCGCTGCAAGTTCCAAAAGAGGACGAGCCTGCCGCGGAGAAGATGCTGACATGGCTGAACGGCTTGCATCTTCACGGGACAGTGATTCCCTTTCAGCACGTCCCGCCTGACCGCCCATCGCCAACGACCTCTCCGGATGGCAAGCCCTACTGGATTTTGCACGATCCATGGCGCACGCGAGAGCTCGATGCCCTGCGCAAGCTCGGAATCAAAGACATACTCGCCGGCCACTGGCATCAAGGCACGATCTACAACGTAGATGGGTTCACGATTCACGTCGCCCCAGCGACAAGTTGGTCGCCTAAGAGTCCACTCGGCTTCGCGATTCATCGCATTGGCCAAAACGGCGAAGTGAACACGGAATTCGTTTACTTCGAGCAGCAGCCATTTGTCGCAACCGTCCCGGCACGCCGGGATGGGTCCCCGAAATGAAACTGGTCACATCCGTAAACGACGCGCGTGCTGCCGTTCGCGCTGCGAAAGACAACGGCAAGCGCGTCGGTCTCGTGCCCACCATGGGTGCGCTCCACGCCGGACACATGTCGCTCGTCCGCGCAGCCAAAGCGCGTTGTGATTTCGTTGCAGCATCGATCTTCGTTAACCCGACGCAATTCGGTCCGAAAGAGGATTACTCGAAGTACCCGCGCACGCTCGAAGCCGATCGCAAGAGACTCGAAGCTGAAGGCGTGGATCTGGTCTTCGCGCCTGCAGTGGAAGAAATGTATCCCGCCGGCGCAACAACATTCGTCAACGTCGATGAAATAAGCGAGCGTCTCGACGGCCGCTCGCGCCCAGGCCACTTTCGCGGAGTGGCGACTGTTGTAGCCAAGCTCTTCCACATTCTCGAACCGGACGTCGCCTTCTTCGGTCAAAAAGACGCAGCCCAGGTAGCAATTATCCGCCGCATGGTGCGCGATCTGATGTTCCCAATCGAGATCGTAGTCGCGCCCATCGTCCGCGAAGCAGATGGCCTCGCGCTCTCGTCGCGCAACGCTTATCTCTCGCCCGAAGAGCGGAGGCAAGCGCTCGTGCTCTCGCGCGCTCTGCGCGAAATCGAATCGCGCCATCGCGCAGGCGAGCGGGATACGAACAAGCTTATCGAAACAGCGCGCGCCGTTTTCGCCACGGAGCCTGCAGTGCGGGTTGATTACATTGAGTTGGTTGATTCTGAGACGCTGGGTGCAAGAGCGAAGGCGACTTCAGGCACGCTCGCCGCAGTCGCCGCGTTCGTGGGAACGACAAGGTTAATTGACAACGTGAGACTCGGCTGAACGGAAATCGTCGGCGACAGCAGGTACGATGTCCCTTGATAGAACTTCGGAGCGGCCTAAGGCTCCCACGTTTGTGGCCGTGCCAGCATTTTTCCGCAGCCTGTGAAGTCGGGGCGCACGGCGTGAGCAGTGCAGTCCAACGGGGCAGCGAATGAGAATTGCGCTTTACCTCTGGCTCACGAGCAAAGCGCTCGACTACTGGCGGTTTTGTCGCCTGTCAGCGATATTCGCTCACTCATAACGCAGCGCCTGCATCGGATCGACGTGAATTGCCCGCCTCACAGGAATCCACATCGCCAGAGCGCTTGCGCCGAGAAGAACGATAACGGCAATCGACAGCGTAAGCGGATCACTCAATTTCACATCAAACAACAGAGCAGAGAGTACGTGCCCAGCTGCGAATGCTCCAGCGATTCCGAGACCGACTCCGACACCTAGCATTCTCATGCCATCGGATCCTATGAGCCTGACGATATCCTGCTTTTGAGCTCCGAGGGCGATGCGGACAGCGATCTCTGATGTTCGCCGTGAGACGATGAAAGCAATCACGCCGTAAAGGCCGATGGCAGCAAGAAGAATTGCAAGCCCGGCGAACAAGCTGAGTAGCGCTGCCTCAAATCTTGGCCGGTCAGCCAGTGAGCTGACGTGCTCGCGTAGAGTCATGAACTCGACCGGAAGCGTGGGATCGACACTGGCCGCATCCGATCGAATTACCGATTGGAGAGCCTTGGGATCTGCCGGTGAATCGACAGTGAAGACCACAGGAAAACCGGCGGTTCCGGCGAAGCCCGAGTTCCAATCCTCAGGTCGATTGCGCCACAGCTTGTAGTACTCCGGCTCACTCTCGGCGGCGAGACCTCCGTTCTTAACGTTTGCTGCGACTCCTACGATGGTGTACCAGGGATTGTCATGGTCCGATTCGTGGAGATCTACATGTTGGCCCACAGGGTCTTCGCCGGGAAATAGACGAGCAGCGATGGCTTCGCTGATGATCAACACGCGATCGTTCGATTCGCGATCTTCTTCGGTAAACGCTCGGCCGCGAACCATTCGTATTCCGAATGTCGAAAAATACGCTGGCGTGACTGCACGCCAGGCAACGTTGCCGCCCGTCCCGCCTTCTGGCCGAGGCCTTCCTTCAACTGCAATGACTCCGATGATTCGGTCGTGTTCTAACCCTCCTGGAGGAAGGCTGTCAGTTACGGCGACAGATTCTATTCCGGGAATCTGCTTGAGCTTGTCTTCCAATTGATTGACGAACTGCATGCGTTTGATGGCATCCGCATAGCGATACCGTCCGAGATGGACGGTTGCGGTGAGGAGCTGGCCTGTGCGAATTCCAAGCGATTGATTTTGCAGATTCCGCGCTGTGCGCAGCAGCAGACCAGCCGCGGTTAACAAGACAAGGGTCAGGCTTACCTGTGCGATCAGTAATGCCTGGCGAGCATACGCTCGGGGACTGGCGGCTGCGGTTCGGAAGCTGCGTTTTTTGAGGACCTCGCTTGACCAGAAGGGCGCGGAGCCGAAGAGAATAGCGCTGAGCAGAGCAATGGCGACTGCAAATCCAAGTACGCGCCCGTCTAATCGAGCCTGGTCAATATACGGAATCGCCGGCGGCGCCAGGTTCACGAAGACTCGAAGCAATATCTCGCCGACGGCGCATCCTGCAATGATTCCAAGAAGGGAAAGCAGCAGGGCTTCGGCAAGTAATTGTCCGAGAAGCCGAGCCCGGCTCGCGCCCAGAGACTTTCGAATAGCGAACTCTCCTTCGCGGTCGGAGGCTCGCGCAAGCAGCAGACCTGAGACATTCGCGCCCGCGATCAGCAGTACACCCAAAACCGCGATGAAAAGCACCCAAGCCATGAGCCGCGCATCGTGAACCTGAAAATCGCGCAGCGAGCGCACGCGCAGGTGCACCTCCTTGCGGAATCGTGGAGGTGTTTGACTGAGAGCTTGCTCGAACTGCGGTTGCAAAGATGCCATGGCCGCAGTAGCGGAGATCCCCGCCTTCAAACGTCCGATTGCATACATGATGTGAATTGCGCCCGGCCGCCTCTGAGCCGCTACATCGACCCGCTGCGGTACGAGCACGTCGCTATGCTCCAGATCGGGGAGCTCGAACGTCGGCGGCAGGACACCGATGATTCTGGTCTGTTCGCCGTTTAGAGAAACGGTCTTCCCGAGCACGTCTTCCGATTTCCCAAAACGGGTCTGCCACAGGCCATAGGAAATCAGCGCCACCTTGGGCCCGTTGGGAACGTCTTCTTCGGCCAGAAAGTTCCTTCCGCGAACCAACCCAATGCCAAGTGTCGGGATAAAGTCCGACTCAACGAAGGCGCATACCAGATGCTCAGGATTCGCTTCCGAGAGATCGCACTGGCTTACTCCGCTCCATGAAGTGAACTTCTCGAACGCGGTCTGCGTCTCTTTCCAAACGTAGTAGCTGTTGCCCAGCATGAACTCCTGAGGCATGATGGGCGCGGTCAGGCCTACGGAAACGAGCCGTTCATCATGGGCGTACGGCAGGCTGCGGAACAGGATGTGATCGACGACACTGAAGACAGCGGTGCTTGCGCCGATGCCGAGCGCCAGCGTAAGCACGGCTGCAGTGGCAAAAGCGGGATTGCGTCGAAGTCCGCGGAGACCGTAGCGCAGGTCCTGGCTAAGAACGTCGAGCCACCATCCCGGATATTGACCGGCAGTATCTTCAATCGCGCGGTCCATGTTCCCGAACGCGACTCGTGCTTGCCGGCGAGCTTCGTGCTCGCTCAACCCGCCTTTGATTTTCTCCTGTACCAGATTTTCAAAATGGAACCTGAGCTCGTCGTTGAGTTCGGCAGGCCTTGGTCTAGAAAAGAGATGTTTCCACAGCATGTCAGCCCTCCTGCAACAGCAGAGCAATTGCCTGGGAGGTGCGCTTCCAGTCAGCTAGTTCCGTTTTGAGGCGCTTTCTTCCCGCGATAGTGATGGAGTAGTACTTCGCGCGGCGATTGTTTTCCGAGGCGGCCCATTCAGAGGTGATCAGTCCGCTGAGTTCGAGGCGATGCAGCGCGGGATAGAGCGAGCCCTGGCTAACCTGAAGGGCGTCGCGGGAAAGTTGTTGGATCCGCTGCGAGATGCCCCAGCCGTGCATCGGCTGAAGCGCGAGGGTTCTGAGGATCAGAAGATCAAGAGTGCCCTGGAGTAGATCGCCCATGAGCGCCTCCTATCGATATCGACAGGAAGATACTCTCGATTGAGATCGGGCGTCAAATGGGGTGTTTCTTTGGCGTCGGTCAGAGCGCGCTGCGCGCGTGAGCCGGCGCTTAAAGCGCGTTCTGTCGGCTTCATTCATTAGACGCACGGCTTCCCTGCGTGCGCCTCCGACTCAAGTCGGAGGCTTCACCGTCCTATCCCCGCGTGTCTACGTGGTGAAATATTCTCCCTACTCCGGCAGGATCACCGTTTTATTTTTCGGGATCATTTCATAGGCATTTTTATCGATGTTGAGGTGAGCCATTACCAGCTCCGGCGGGGTGTGCGCCAGCCATTCTGATAACGATAGATCTTGATAGCGATTCGTCCTGAACATCTCGAGAAACTTCAAGTCGCTACTACCGGTGTTCTCGATGTAATGCGGCAAACTCTGCTGGACATATCCTACGTCTCCGGCTGTGAAGTTCATCGTTCGCGCGCGATGGCCAGGCGCAAGTACGGTCATCCGTCCGGTGCCGCTCATGTAGTACTGCCATTCGTCTGCATGCTGGTGCCAGTGCAGCTCGCGCAAGCCTCCCGGATGCACCGTCACGATCGCTGCCGCAATCGTCGTCGATGCTTTGAAGCTGCTCGAATCGACGATGAGCACCTCCCCGCCTTTCGTCTTCTTCGTCGGAGTCTGTCCCCGTGTTCGGAAAGAGAACTCATACGAGGACGAGCCCAGATTCCCTGCCGCGAGTCTTTGATCTTCGGCTACCGGTCCCGGCACTGGCGCCTGGAAAATGAACAGCTCGCCGTTGCGAATGGTATCAACGGCCTGCCGTGACATACCGAAGTTCTTGAGCAGAACTTCCTTGGGTGTGTGGGTCACGATGTCTGACAACAACACCGTCTCGAATTCGGAGAAGTCGCCATCGTCGAAGACCAGAAGAAACTCGGCGCCATCGGGCCCGAGACCCTGGATGGAATGCGGTATGCCTGTAGGGAAATACCAGAGATCGCCTTCGCTGGTGTCGCGAACGAAGCTGCGTCCCTCATCGTCGATTGCCGTGATTCTGGCTGAGCCGTAGAGCATGATGGCCCACTCGGCCGCGGTGTGCCAATGGAGTTCGCGGATTCCGCCTGCGGTCAGCCGCATGTTCACGCCAGCCATCGATTTCGACACCGGAAGCTCGCGCACGGTGACCTCGCGCGACCATCCACCTTCGAAGGTGCGCCGGTTCGAGAGCGAGAACGGGTATTTGAAGCTGGGAACGCCACCCGAATCGGTGAGCGGCGGCACGCTGACATCAGGATTCGCAGTGTCAAGAGATTTATCCGTCGGCCCAGGATCGGTAATGTGTGTGCTTCGTCCGGTGGAAACTTTTTCGGACGATTGCGCCGAGGCAGCGTCCGCGACTGAAAGAATGCCCGCCACCCCCGCGACTGCCGCAGAGCCTAGCTCGAGAAACCCGCGGCGTGAGATTTCTTTAGAGTCTTTATCGTCTTTGATCATTAATGCCCCGTGAAAAGCTTGTCGTCTTGCTCGGTGAGTTTAACGCGCTATGGATTTCAGGCAAACCTACTCACGAACTTTCATCCCGATGAAAAACGAGCGTGAGCTAAGGTATTCTAATAGAGTCGCCCGCCCTCAGTTCCCAAAATAGGACGACGCAACTTCGCTGCGGGCATGAGCTATCTCTTTCTGCTTTATGGTTCGCAATCGCGTGCTAATCTTTGCGCGAAGCGGGACCGGCAGATCCGCGTAGCCGGCTTCGGCTGCGATTTGCTGTCCGTCTGAAAACGCCCAATCGAGAAATTCTTCCAGCGCGGCCGTGCGCTTAGGATCCTCCCCGTCTTTGCGGAGGTAGAACCAATCAAAGCTGGCGATGGGAAAGGAATGCTCTCCAGGAGCGTTTGTAAGCGACGCGGAGAACTTATCGAATCCCGGCGCTTCCACCGCTCGACATGCTTCTGTCAGGCTCTCCGCCGAGGCTTTCACAAAATTGCGGGAAGCATTGAGCACAAGACCAAACGGAATTCTCGACTCAATCGCATACTGCGCCTCGACGAAGCCAATGGCCCCCATCTCCGACATCACGGTTTCCACCATCTCTGAGCTCCGCGAAGCCGGTTTGCCTACTGGCCATTTTGGAGAGGCGCTTACCCCCACCTCGCTTCGGAACCTCGCGCTCACTTTGGAGAGGTACTCGGTAAAAATGTAATTCGAGCCCTTTCCTGGCGGGCGGTTGATGACTCGGATGGCCAGATCGGGGAACTTCACTCCAGGATTGATCTTTCCCAAAACGGGAGAATTCCAATTTTTGATCCTGCCGAGGAAGATATCGGCCAGAACTTCTCCGGAAAATCTCAGGTCAGGCGGATTGCCGGGCAGGTTGTAGATCGGCACGATGCCAATCACTACGGCGGGAACAGGGATGAGCCCCGACTTAAGGTGTTGCTGGCTGGTAAGAGGAACCTCGCCCATGGCGAAGTCTCCGCTGCCGTGCGAGATCGCGGTGATCCCTTCGTCGGTCCCGCTGGCGACGTACCGTATCTTTACGTTTGTCGCGCGCTGGTTGTAAACCTCGGTCCACTTTGAAACGAGCGGTGCTGGAACCGTAGATCCCGAGCCCACCAGAACCAGCGCTCCCTGGGCTTTTATCGTGGGGACCTGAATGCAAAATAGAAGAGCTGTTCCAGCAACAACCAGCAAACGTCTTCTCATTTGCCAGCAAGCTTACGTCGTGGTGAGGCTGCGTCAAGTATCAAGTAAGCGGCATCGTGTTTGGGTACAAGCACAACAGAACCGCCGGCGGGAGGAAACACGCCATTCACTATCTCAATAAACGCAGCCGCAACACGCGGCTGCCCCCCCACCCACCGAGCGCCCGTTCTGTCAGCCAGCAGAGGCCGCGAGGCGCTGGTATTCGACGTCGGCCTGCGGCGACATGAAGACCCAAAGCGTGTAGACGCCCAGTGCCGTTCCAAATGGAATGTTTAGCAACGCGATGAAAGCCAGCACCAGAACGAGGGGGCGAGCCCAGCTCTGCCGTTCGAGCAGCCCAATTCCGGCGATCAGGCTGGCTCCGGCTTTGATAGCGATGAAGCAGGCGATTCCGCTCAGAAGCGGGTGAAGAAAGGCGGGGTGGCCTTCGTTATATCGCCCGAAGATGGTGTTGGCGATAATGAAAAGCACAACAGCG
>DATEKE010000177.1:0-5677 GCA_035277605.1 Terriglobales bacterium
CAACGGCGAAATGGCTGCTCTAGAACAAAAACTCCGAGCAAAACTGAAGCTGCCAGGAGGGTTGATCGAAAGAGCAATAATTAACCACAGAGGACACAGAGGTGAGGGAGGACAAGCCAGAAAAAGCCTCGATTCCTCTGCGTTCTCTGTGACCTCTGTGTCCTCTATGGTTAAGAAGCAATGATTCTCGCCATCGTCATCGCGCTCTTTATCCTCTCGGCCCTGCTGACGCTGGTGTCATATGTCGAGCGCATCTACGCTGAAAAAGGCAAAATCCTTTCGCGCGAATTCGAAGAGAACATCGCTAGCTACGAGCATCGTGTCGAATCCAAAATGGGAGTCGGGATATCGCGCGTTGCGCTCTCCATGCAGTTGTTGGCTCAGCTCTGCACCGCGACAATCGCACTGCTGATCGGATATGGCACCTTTCTCGATGGGCGCTGGAGTTGGGCGGAGATAGCGCAGGCCGCGATCGCCATCGTCCTGATCATTGTGATATTCAATCGCCTGCTGCCATATGTGCTGTTTATCCGCACGCGCGGAGATTGGCTGGCTCGGCTGATTCCTATTCTGAAAATTCTGATCTGGGTGGCGTTGCCGATCACGATCGTCCTGGGCTTCAGCATGTCGGTTGCGTCACTCGCCGATACGCAAGAGCCTGAGGAGGCTGAGCATCCGTCGGAAGCGGTGGATGCGCTGCTCGAAGCCGGCACGGAAGAAGGCATTCTCGAAGAAAGCGATCGCGAACTCATTCAATCTGTCGTCGAGTTCGGCGACAAGATCGTCCGCGAGGTGATGACAGCGCGTCCGGATATGATTGCGGTTCCGGCGAGCACAACTGTCGAGCAACTCACCGATTTGTTGAAGCGCCGTCCCCATTCCCGCGTGCCGGTATACGATCCTGACCTCGATCACATCCAGGGAATCGTGTTTGCACAGGACATCCTGCAAATCACTGATGCGGACGCGCGGACGGAAACCGTCGCTAAACTCATGCGCCCGATACAATTCGTTCCCGAAATGAAAAAAGTCAGCCAGCTGCTGCGAGAGATGCAGCGCGAGAAGGTGCAAATGGCGATTGCGATCGACGAGTACGGTGGCGTGGCGGGCCTGGTCACGCTGGAGGACATGCTGGAAGAGATCGTGGGCGACATCGCCGGCGAACACGAGAAGCGCGCCGATGTGGTTCGCGAGAACGAGAACTCATATCTGCTTTCCGGGGCGACAGACCTGGACAAACTGGATGAACTCTTCCACTTTCGGGTTGACGACGTCGAGGCAACAACCGTCGGGGGATTTGTCAGCGAAATCGCCGGACGCATTCCTCAGCCCGGCGAGAGCTTCGAGCATCAGGGACTTAGATTTGAAGTGCTGGCCTCGACCGACCGTCGCATCGAAACCGTGCGAGTTACCAAAACGGAATTGCCAACAGAAACACAACCACGAATGGCAATCGGAGATCGCCAATAGAGGTTGATCGGGTTTTCGTCTCTTCTGGTGGGATGGAGTACTCATGACGGAAATTCTTCTTAAACGAGCATATGAACCGGCAGCTAAATCGGATGGCAAGCGAGTTCTCGTCGAGCGCCTCTGGCCACGCGGCATCAAGAAAGAAGCGCTGCACCTCGACGCATGGACGAAAGATGTCGCGCCCAGCACTCAACTGCGAGAATGGTTCAACCACGATCTCAGGAAGTGGAACGAATTCCGCAAGCGCTATTTCGCCGAACTCAACACCAATCCTGATAACTGGCATGCCCTGATTGGAGACGCGCCGAGCCGCCTGACGCTCGTATACAGCTCGCATGATCAGGAACACAACAATGCCGTCGCTCTGCGCGAATATCTCGAGAAGAAGCTGAGAGGCGCCAGGGGCAACAGCGGCCCGCGTAAATCAACACCACTGCGTAAGGCCGGGTGACCTTCGGCGGATCGCATTCGCGCGGGACTAATTCCCCAGCTAAAGCACGAAGACCTCGCATCGTGTTACAACTTTCGGCATGAAAATCCTGGTCTTCGTTGCGTGCACTCTGATTGCATCCATAGCCCTCATTGCGGCTGACATCCCCTCCAAGAAAGAAGTTCGCGGCGCTCACGGCATCACTCTACCGTCGCCTCCACCCACTGAGGTGAAACCGGTGACAGACGAAGTCTCCGGCCACCCGCTCACCGATAACTATCGCTGGCTCGAAGATCAGAAGAGTCCTGAAACGCGTGCTTGGATCGACCAGCAAATGCAATACACCGAGCAATATCTTTCGCAGGTAAAGATTCGTCCGGAGATCGTGAAACGGCTCACGGAACTCCACCATGTGGAAACCATAGGAATACCGGTCGAGCGCAGCGACACTTACTTCTACAACAAACGTCTACCCGACGAAAATCAGGCTTCGATATACGTCCGCAAAGGACTTCACGGAACGGACGAGCGGCTTATCGATGCAACGAAGTTGAGCGCGGACCAGAACACTTCCGTTCACATCAACGACGTATCGGATGACGCTCAACTTCTCGTCTATGGCGTTCGCGAGGGTGGCGCCGACGAGCAGACGGTGCATCTGATGGATGTCCCAAATCGGAAAGAGCTGCCCGACGTTCTTCCGCGGGCACGATACGGCAGCGTGAGCCTCGCGCCGGATAAGCAGGGCATCTATTACTCAAAATTCGAGCCGACGGGGACACTCGTCTACTACCACCGCATCGGACAGCCGCTTGACTCCGATCAGCTTCTCTTCGGCAAGGAATTCAATGGCGAGAAGTTCGGGCAGATGGAACTGATCAGTGCTCAGGTCACGCAGAACGGACGCTATCTTGTCATCGGAGTCTCACACGGAGTTCCCGCAACCCGCGAGGATATTTATGCCAAGGATCTACGTACACAAGACTCTCCAATTCGGGAAATCATTCACGGCATCGACAGTCGCTTTACGCCCGTAAACTACGATGACGACCTGTATGTTTTGACTGACTACCAGGCCGATAACTACCGCGTAATAAAAGTCAGCATCGAGGATCCGGTCGCAGACAAATGGCAGACCATCGTTCCTGAAAGCAAGGACGTAATCTCCGGAATCTCGATCATAGGAGGCAAGCTCTTCGCCACCGGTTTGCACGACGTAGTCACGCAAACTCGCATTTTTACGCTAGATGGCAAGCAGATCGGCACGATCAGCTATCCCGCCTTGGGCTCCGCGTCCGAAGTTCACGGACGCGAAGACTCGAACCACGGCTTCTACACCTTTGAGTCGTTCAACATTCCACCTGCGGTTTACCACTACGATGTTGCGAGCGGGAAGACCGAAGTATTCGCAAAACCCAAAGTTCCGTTCAACTCCGATCAATATGAAGTGAAGCAGGTCTTCTACAACTCGAAAGACGGAACACGCGTGCCGATGTTCATCGCGTCCAAGAAAGGTCTGAAGCGCGATAGCAAAGCGCCCACGCTAATGTTCGCCTATGGCGGCTTCCTGATTCCCATGACAGCGCATTGGGACCCAGAGTTCGCGTGGTGGATGGAGCAGGGCGGCTTCTATGCACAACCAAACCTCCGCGGGGGAGGCGAGTACGGAGAAGCCTGGCACAAAGCCGGAATGTTCGCGAAAAAGCAGAATGTCTTCGACGATTTCTATGCTGCGGCTGAGTATCTGATCAGCAATAAATACACCTCATCGAAGCATCTCGCCATCCGCGGCCGCTCAAACGGCGGCCTGCTCATGGGTGCTGCACTAACGCAGCGTCCAGATCTGTTCGGAGCAGTGTGGGTGGGCTATCCACTGCTCGACATGATTCGCTTCCAGAAATTTCTTGTCGGCCGCTGGTGGACCTCGGAATACGGCTCAGCAGAAAATCCCGAGCAGTATGCGTATCTGATCAAGTATTCGCCGTATCAGAACGTGAAGCCCGGAACAAAATATCCCGCGATCATGCTCAATACGGGCGACTCAGATACGCGCGTAGCTCCCCTACACGCGCGCAAAATGACAGCGGAGCTTCAGGCTGATGACGCAAGCGATCGCCCTGTGCTCCTGCACTACGAAACCAACGCTGGACACAGTGCCGGCGTTTCGATTCATCAGCTTGTGAACGATACTGCGGACGAGTTGGCGTTTCTGTGGAACGAGACAAGTTAGGATCTCTCGTCTGTCATTCCGAACCGCGGTTTTTTGGCGGTGAGGAATCCCTTTGGGCAGGCGAGAACGTTTCCCCAGTGCTTCACGCCCTACGTAGGGATTCCTCACTCCTGCTCACGCGAACTGCACGCGTGAGCATCCGTTTCGGAATGACAGAATCGATGCCGCCAAAGTCTTACAATCAATCCATGGACGAACTAGTCATCGCCGGCCGAGCCTTCAACTCGCGCCTCATTGTCGGAACGGGAAAATACAAAAATGGCGAGCAGACTCGCCGCGCAATCCAAGCTTCCGGCGCAGAGATTGTCACCGTCGCAGTGCGGCGAGTGAATCTTGACCGCAGCAAAGAGTCTCTACTCGACTTCATCGATCCTCAGCGCTACTTCCTCTTGCCGAATACCGCTGGTTGCTACACCGCGGATGAGGCGATCCGTGCGGCGATGCTGGGTCGCGAAGTAGGTTTGTCGGAGTGGGTAAAGGTCGAGGTGATCGGCGATCAGAAGACGCTTTTTCCTGACGTGCAGGCGACCATCGAAGCCACACGCACTCTGGTGAAAGAGGGATTCACCGTTCTTCCCTACACGTCCGACGATGTCGTGGTCGCAAAAAGACTGCTCGATGCGGGAGCCAGCGCCATCATGCCTTTGGGAGCACCGATCGGGAGTGGATTGGGCATTCAGAATTCCGCGACCATCCGCATCTTGCGCGAGATGATTACGGGCGTTCCGCTCATCGTCGACGCCGGAGTAGGCACAGCATCCGACGCTACGGTCGCAATGGAGCTTGGAGCTGACGCGGTCCTGATGAACACCGCCATCGCGAATGCGGAAGATCCCGTGCTCATGGCCGAAGCCATGCAGCATGCAGTTATCGCCGGGCGCAGCGCGTATTTAGCTGGACGGATGCCGAAGAAGCTGTATGCTACTGCGAGTTCACCGCTGGAAGGCGTAGTCCGTTAGGCTCGCCGTCTACAACGATTCGATGAAAGATTCTCAGTTCTCCAGCTACGACGAGTTCTTCGCCTTTTATCTCGAGCAGCACTCGAAAGCCGGCAATCGTGTTATGCATGCGTGTGGCACCGTGCTCGGACTCGCTGCCTTCGTTGTCGCACTAGTGACCGGCCACTACCTTTGGGCGCTCCTTTGGATTCCAGTCGCATATGGCTTCGCCTGGACTGGTCACTTCCTAATCGAAGGCAATAAGCCTGCGACGTTCGGACATCCCTGGTGGTCGTTCATCAGCGACTTCCGTATGCTCGGGCTCATGCTGAGTGGCCGACTTGCACGCAAAAGCAAAACATGACACTGATTGTGTGGACACGGATGCACTGGAATGGCTGACGACATTTTTTAACGGAAATAAGCAAAAAGGGGAAGCCGACGGCTTCCCCTTTGGTTAATACTTCTCAGCTACTTATTTATCGAGCAGAGTTGAAGGTCCGAAGTCCCGCTTTGCTGCTGCAGTTCTTGCCCCCCGCGCTGAGGCGCTGGCTGCGGTTCCAATCTCCTGACCATATTTCTCAAGCAGAACCGGCACCAAAGCTCCTT
>DATEKE010000178.1:0-4729 GCA_035277605.1 Terriglobales bacterium
AGAAGGGGGGGCTTGAGCTGTGTAGAGGGTGCGGAACTGTAACGTAGAGACGGAGCATTCCCCCGTCTCTACGAAGAGGATAGTTGTTCTACTGCGGTCCGGCGCCTGCAGGAACCATGATTACGTTCGCTTTGGCTCCCGCCTTCGATGCCGCCGGACGTGTTTGAATGCGATTCGGATCGATACCTTTGCTTTGAGTCAGATAGGTTTTAGCGTTCTCCGCGCGCTGAGTAGCAAGGGCGTCATTCTCCGATGGATTCGAAGATCCCTCGATAATCATGGTAGCGTTCGCGTCACGCTGCAGACGCAGCGCATCGTCGTCAAGCAGGGCTTTCGCTTTGTTATCTACGCGTGCGCTGTTCGGTTTAAAGATGAGTTCGTTCAGCAGCGCCGGAGTCGGCGCTGTCGTAGGTGTCACTGGAGTGGGCGCCGCCTGTACGTCTACGTTGAGCGTCGTTTGCGCGGAGAGATTGCGATCGTCCACAGCAGTGGCAGTGACCGTTACCGGTCCGGGAGTCGTTCCGGTCAATGTCGCACGGCTATCGTGAGGAGCGATTTGGCCCGCGCTCGCCTGATAGCTATAGGCGACCGTGTGACCTTCTTCGGCAACGCCGTTGCAGGTGATGTTTGCCGTCTCGCCCACCTGGATGGTCGAGCGGCTCACGGAACAGCTGATGGTGGGCGGTTCAGGAGCAGCCACCGGTTCTGGCGTTGGAGCTGGGTACGGCGTGGCTTCGACCATTTCCACACCGTCACCGGCGCGAGCTTCTTCCGGCGTATAAGTCGTGAGCGCGGTCGACGAATTCGGACCCGTGCTAATAACCATTAGCTCGCCTATCGAGCGACGAGGCAGCTCGCCAGCCTGCGTGCGGAAGTTAAACTTCGACGGATCTTTCTGCGTGTCGTCGTAGGAGGGAGCATTGAATCCAAGCGACTCGATCGGACTCTTCGCAATCGACGAATATTCCCGAGTGATGCGGAAATAATCTCCCGGCTTTACACCTTCCGATTCGCCCACATTCAGATACACAATCCGGTGCGAACCGAATTCGGTGTCCAGGTCGCGCCCCATAACGATGCGTCCGGTAGTTTTTCCGTTAGGCGGCGCAAAACGCTCAAAGATTGTCTGCTTGAATTCCGGACGCGGTCTTTCCTGAAACGGTACTGCAATGTCTCCCGGCATCACATCGCTGCAGCTTGATTCAATCTGCGCGACCGCGGTCTTGTTGCGGATGTAGAGAACCTTTGCTCGCCCGAGGTCCTGATACAACTCGCCCAGCCTTCTCAAAATACCAAGCTGCCCTGGAAATGACTCGTACTGATTGGGATCATAGGCATGACGCAGGAGCGAATACTCTCTGCCTTCCTGCAGATCGTCTCCACTCAAGAAAATGTAGCCGCTCTCGCTGTAGTGTGCCTGGTCAGGTGAATGATTGCCGGCCACCATGGTGCCGCTCGGTTTCAGCTTTTCCTTAGAAATAAATCCGGCGCAATAAATCTCCGACAAGGTCGGGCCGTGGAATAGCTCAGTCAAATTGGTGCGTCGAATCGCGGGCTGCTGCTGAGCAGCCTGTGCTTGCGCAGGACCAGGCGCAGTTTCAGTCGGCTGAGCTGACGGTGCGACAGGCGCTTGCTGCGGGGCGGCTTGCGGCTGAGCTGGAGCGGGCTGCTGCTGGGTCTCGGTTGACGGAGGCACACTGGTCTGGGGGGCAGGTTGATCCTGCGCCCAGGCGGCGGCCGCGAGCAGCGAGACGACGAGTAGATTTCTCATATTCCTCTTCCCTCCAGCATCAGGGACATTCAAGTCTCTGGAAAAGAGCACTTTAGGGAGTGTCCGTCGAGAAAGCGCACATCGGCGGCAGGCGGAACCCTCTCCAACGTAGCCGAGCATACCCGACTGTGGCTGCCTCTCGTAGTAACCAAGTGAATACAGGGAATCGGCTTGGTTCTGGGAGCAGGAGCATTTAGAGTTGCATCTAGGATTGTGCACCGTTAAGATGCCCGTCCGGCGCAAGTAGATGAAAACCGACACTCCAACCTACGCGGCGCGTTTCCTGCGCCACCGTTTGCCGCGGGTTTGCGTAGCCCTATTTGCCGACAATCCGGCCGATCTGATGCACAAAATCGAGTCGGCAGCCTACGATAACTCCTTGCTGGAGTTACGTTTAGACTACCTGCCGAAGCCGGCTATGCTGCTTCCGAAGCTCAAGCAATTCGCCGAATTCCATCGCGATGTGATGCTGGTTGCCACCTGCCGCCGTGCGGTTAATGGGGGCAAGTTCCGCGGATCGGTGGCTTCGCAGATCGAAGTTTTGAGCAAAGCCGCAGCGGCTGGATGCCAGCTCGTGGATATTGAGCTGGAAACCGCCAACTCGATGAAAGAGCAGGAAATAGCAAAGCTCCGCCAGCAGGCTGGCCTGATCGTCTCGTTTCATGATTTTCGCGGCACCAAAAAGCTGGAGGAGACCTGGGAATCGATGCGGGAGCTTGGCGCCGACTACATCAAGGTGGTCTCCACCGCCAAGTCTCTCTCCGACAACGTGAAGATGATTCGCCTGCTTGAGCAGCGGTCGGACGTGGTCAGCACAGTTGGGGTTTGCATGGGTGAGCAGGGGATCGTGAGTCGCATTCTGAACGTCCGCTTTGGCAGTGCCTTTACGTTCGCGTCGGCGCAGACCGGAGAGGAGACGGCGCCGGGACAGATTGCCGCTCGGGTTCTGCGGGATGTGTATCGCATCGATATGGTCGATGCTGCTACGAAGGTGTATGGCGTCGCGGGAGACCCGATCGGCCATTCGCTTTCGCCGCAGATGATGAACACGGCTTTCCGTCGCGAGAACATTAACGCCGTCTACGTTCCGCTGCAGACCAGCGACGTGAAAGATCTGCTCACGTGCGTGCGCGAGATTCCCATTCAGGGACTTAGCATCACAATGCCGCTGAAGGAAGATGTTCTTGAGCATCTCGACAAGACCGACGCGCTGAGTGAAAAGATCGGCGCGTGTAACACGCTCATCCGGTCGCAGGACGGCAAGCTTTATGGATTTAATACCGATGTCGCCGGTGTGGTGCGTCCGCTGGAGCAGCGGCTGAACCTTGCAGGCGCGAAGATCCTGGTGATCGGCGCAGGCGGCGCCGCGCGTGCGGCGGTGTTTGGCCTGCGCGAGCGCAGCTCCGAGGTGTGGGTGATGAACCGCACCGCGGAGAAAGGCCAGAAACTCGCGCGTCAAGCGCATGCCCACTACGTCTCGCATCAGCACCTAAAGAAGCTCCAGTTCGACGTCATCATCAATGCAACACCCGTTGGTATGGGTGCGCGTCCGCAATCGCCAATTGAAGAATCAGAACTGCAGACACGTTATCTGTTCGAAATGATCTACAACCCAGTTGAGACCAAGCTGGTGAAAATGGCTCGCGCCAAGGGCATTCAAGTGATTTCGGGCTTGGAGATGTTCGTCCACCAAGGTGCACGTCAATTCGAGATCTGGACAGGCAAGCCGGCCCCCTTCGATGATATGCATCGCACCGTGTTACATGCGCTGGGCCTCGGGCAGCAGTCGTTCACGATGCGCGAGCCCGCGGCGGCCATGCCGTTGAGAAAGGCCTGATGCTCGAACTCCTGATGGAACTTCTCGGATATGTGCGCAAGCTCCTTCCCCTAATGGAGCTGTACACCGCTCGCCGAATGGCGACAGCTCCGGTTCGGGATACCGCCAGCGAAGAATTCCAGAACTACGCTGCAGAAGTGCTGCGCGCGAACCGCGCTGATCTGATGGAACTGCGTTCGGGAGTTGAGGCTATCCAGCAGCGGTTGCGCGTCATCGACGAGCAATCGTCGGCTCTGCAACGCGAGACGACGCGGTTGATCGATCAACAACGCATGATTTTGATCGCCGCAGTCGTTGCGGCGGTCGGTTCAGTGGGGGCTTTGATCGTGAGCATCATTGCGCTGGCGCGCCATTGATTAGTCTTTCTCTCTCCAGGCCGTTCGTACAATCACGCGATGCCTGCCGTAGGGTGGAAGCCCTCAACTAAAGTCGAGGGCTTCCACCCTGGAAACCCAAACGCATGCCGAGGCGAGAGCCAGCCGTCCGCTCCTCGAAGTTGCGGCTTCCACCCGGAACGCCACACGTGCTCGACTCAAATCGGAGGCTTCCACCCAAAACCAGAAATTTCCCCCAACTTTCTACTGCATCCCTAAGCCGTTGCCAGCATCTAACGCTTCTAGGGCAGAGTGTCTCAGAGGCGCCAAACGCGCACAAATTAAGACAACTGGTTCAGGTTTCACCCTGCGGGAGCAGCATGGTATCCTATATGCTCCCGGATAGGCGTGCCTACCAGCCATTCATTCTGAAGAACTTACGACGCTCTGCCGATATGAAGTCGAGCCGCGCACTTTTCCGTGTTCGGGCTCGCCGTCCGGCCATCTCGGCCCACAAGCTTTATTGAACTGGAGATGAGTGCTCTTGGCGCTTAACGACAAATTCGACGATATTCAAAAACTGATCGACACAGGCAAGGAAAAGGGATACCTCACCTACGGGGAGGTCAATGATCTTCTCCCTCACGACATTCACTCGCCTGACGACCTTGACGATCTGTTCAATACCCTCGGCACGCAGGGAATCGACGTCTTGGAATCTTCCAAGATGCCCGGCGCCGAGCTGAAAGACAAGTTCGAAGACATGGAGGCGGGAGAAGATGTTGAGCTCGATCTCACGCCTGGAAC
>DATEKE010000179.1:0-25765 GCA_035277605.1 Terriglobales bacterium
GCTTCTTTTTTCACGTCCTCCGGCATGCCGGCATCTTCGATTTTCTTCTTGAGCTCTTCGGTATCGCGCTGAGTTTCGTCTTGCTCGCCCAGTTCTTTCTGAATGGCCTTCAACTGCTCGCGGAGGTAGTACTCGCGTTGCGACTGCTGCACCTGATCCTGCACTTCGCTCTGGATCTTGTTGCGCAACTGCTGGACTTCGAGTTCTTTCGCAAGGTGCTTGTTGATCTTTTGCAGACGTGACTTAACATCGGTGATCTCCAGGATCTCCTGCTTGTCGGTCGTCGAAAGCGACGGCAAGGAGGAGGCGATGAAGTCGACTAATCGTCCGGGCTCTTCGATGTTGATCGCGACGGTCTGCAGTTCGTCTGAAAGAGTTGGGGATCCGGTTACGATCTGCTGGAACAGCGTGAGCACGTTGCGCTGCAGCGCTTCAATTTCCGGTCCACCTTCGCTTTTGCCTTCCGCGATCGGATCCACGATCGCACGCATGAACGGTGTGAGTTGCTGGTATTCGCGGACATGGATGCGTTCTACGCCTTCGGTGAAGACAAACAAGCTCTGGTTGGGCATCTTCACCACTTTGTGCACTGTAGCTAGGGTGCCTACTGTGTAGAGGTCAGTCGGCTGAGGCGAATCGACGCGCGCTTCGCGCTGCGCCACCACCACGATGCTCTTCTCTTCTCCGAGTTGGTTGATCAGTTGAACGGAGCTCTCCCTGCCGACGGTCAGGGGCAGCACAGCGTGCGGAAACAGTACGGTGTCGCGCACCGGGAGCACGGGAAGACTGCGTTCGCTTATTTCTACTTTCTGTTCAGCCGGCTGCGCCTGCGGAGCCGCCTCAGTCTTGCGTTCTGCCATATGAGTGCCTTATAAACCTTGATAATAGATGACTCAACTTCTGAAAAAGATTCGAGCGACAAATTGTACTACTCAACCATCGCCGCGGTTTAGCTGAGAGACGCCGAATACGTGATCGAGATGTCCTTCCGCCGGCAGCCAGTGGCATGGCCTGGAGCTCTTGAAAAGAGTCGCAAATAACCTCTGTCGTAACGGAACGGTGATTAGGCCTGAAGGGCCGTCAGATGCTGCGCTTCTTCTATCGGCCCTTCGGGCCTCTCGGTTGCGTGCACGCGAAAAGAACCGCGACCACGACGAAATGGAACGATGCTTTAGCCGGCGCGATAAATACCAAGAACCTTCACCATTGGGCATATCTCTCGCAGGTGTCGCAAAGCGTTCTCCGACGCCGGAATCTGCCCGCATTTGAGGTCGGCGTAGAAGACGTACTGCCATGGATGTCCTTTGACTGGACGCGATTCGATCTTGCTCAGTGAGATGTCGCGAAGGGCGAAGACGGCGAGGGCTTTAAAAAGAGCCCCGGGCTGATCAGGGACGGAAAAGGCGATGGAAGTTTTGTTCGCATTCTGCTCCCAGCGCTCCTTGGGAGCGATCAGCAGGAAGCGGGTGAAGTTCTTGGGATCATCTTCAATGCCCGCTTTGAGTATTTTGCCTTTGTACTCCACCGCTGCCTGGCGGCTTGCGATTCCCGCAGCATCGTTCGCGTTTTCGGCAATCACGTGCTTCACGCTGCCGGCAGTGTCATAGAACGGGACTTGTTGAATCTCCGGGTGCTCGCGAAAAAAGGCGCGGCATTGGTCTAATGCAACCGGGTGAGACAGAACGCGGCGAAGCTGCGACAGCTTCACTCCGGGCGCAGCAATCACGTTGTGGCGAATGCGCAGGCGATGCTCGGCGTGGATGAACAAAGGATGCTCAAGCAGCAAGTCAAAGTGCTCGGTGACTGGTCCGGCGAGCGTGTTCTCAATCGGGATTACGGCAGCATTGGCACGCTTCTTGAGCACGGAGTCGAAGACTTCCGCAGAACGCGCGCACGGCACCACAGTGCACGACGGCACCATCTGCAGCGCCGCTTCGTGACTGAAAGAACCTCGTTCACCTTGAATGGCTATTTTCATAGGGGCTTCTGGCCGCTGGCTTCTGGCTGTCGGCTTGTGTTTCGGGTGCTCACGGCAGCTCACAATGATAACGGACCCGTCCGTTCGAGAGAGTTGTGGGAATTAGAACCGACAGCTCTGGTTCCAAAGCGGGAATTCAGGATCGCGAGAGGAAACCACTGTTATTACAAGCCTCCAGCCGGTAGCCAGGAGCCAAAAGCCAGTAGCCGCCGTTCCAGCCGCTCTCGATCCTCTACAACCATCTCCTGCCATTGACCGTCATATTTGGCAGAGTTAGTCGCAACACTCTTTGGGAGGTGGGCCCATGCTTTGGACCCTATTTGTCATTCTGCTTGTGCTCTGGTTGATCGGAGTCGTCAGCAGCTACACGCTCGGTGGATTCATTCATCTGCTGCTCGTGCTGGCGGTGATCGCGCTGATCTTCCAGCTGCTCACCGGACGACGAACCGCACTTTAGACGGTACGAACCCGGATAGCTGAAGAACTGCAATTCAACAAAGAGTTCCCCAACAGAAGCGAGGAGGCAATCGTGGACAAGAACCGAATCAAAGGCAAGATGGACGAGATCGCAGGACGCGCAAAACGCCAGGCCGGCGAATGGACCGGCGATAGTCAGGCTCAAGGCGAAGGCGCTATGGACGAAATCAAAGGCCGCGCCGAAAACGCCTGGGGCAAGGTGAAAGACAGCGCCCGCAATGTGAAAGATGATATGGACAAGAAAGACAGAGAGCGGAACGCTGCTTAGGTCCGACGTCGTTAATGCAAAAGACGCTCAACTTGGGCGTCTTTTTCTTTTTGTGCGTGTCACAAGTCTAGCAAGAGCGCACCGGAATTATGAATTGAGAGTTTCCACCCCGGCGGTACGACCGTGGTAGCCGTATACTCCGCCACAATTACTGGTCCTGCGGAAGTGAATCCCGTTTTCAGATGCTCGCGGGTGAGCACTCTCGTTTGAAGTGATTTTCCTGCAAACATCACTGAAGCTCGCTCTTCTTTCTTCCTTTGCTTTCCCGCTTCCAAACCCATCAGAGCAGGTGATCTTTGCGGGAGCGTAGCGCGGAGGCGAAGCGTGACTGCTTCTATCTTCTTTCCCGAATGGTGATATCCAAACCTGCGCTCATGCGCCTGATGGAAATCGTCGAATATCGAAGCAGATCTTTTCCATGGAATCCGCAGCTCGTATCCCTGACCCTGATAGCGCATGTCTACGGAATATTCCAGGCGCGGAGAACCCTTCCATTCTTCACGTGAGTACTCTCGGAGCGCGGTCTGCTTTAGTTCGTCAAATATTTTCGTGATTTGATTCGCAGACTTCCGAAATTCGCTCAGGGTAAGCAGCATAGGAGCGGTGCGCGAAAAATCTTTGACAACATCACTGACCAGAATTCCGTACGCGGAAAGCGCTCCCGGAGCCGGTGGAACGATGACGCGCGGCATGGACAGCGCCGCCGCTAGCTCGCACGCATGAAGGGCGCCTGCGCCTCCGAAGGCAAGCAGGGAGAATTCGCGTGAATCATAGCCCTGCTCGATGGAGACGACGCGAATGGCTTTTTCCATCGTGGCATTGACCACTCGAATCATGCCCAGGGCCAACTGCTCCGGTGACCATTTCAGCCCATTCTGGGAAATCCATTCTGCGAACAGGGCTCGTGTGCGTTCGACATTGAGTCGAAATTCCCCCCCAAGAAAATTCTCCGCACGCAGGCGGCCCAGCAAGAGGTTGGCGTCGGTGACGGTTGGCTGTGTGCCTTTGCCGTAACAGATCGGCCCTGGATCGGCTCCGGCCGATTCCGGGCCTACCCGCAATGCGCCGCCGGCGTCGATGCGCGCCAGCGATCCCCCGCCCGCGCCGACTGTGTGTATGTTGAGCATGGGCACTCGGACGGGAAGGCCGGCAACTTCGGCTTCGGAAGTCAGGTTCAATTTACCTTCGAGCAGAGCAACGTCGGTAGAGGTGCCTCCCATATCGAACGAGACGATCTTTTCGAATCCCGCAGCACGCCCCATTTCCAGCGCTCCGACTGCTCCTCCCGCAGGACCGGAGAGAACCGTTCGTACTGGCTGTGTCGCCGCAGTAGCGAGCGCAGTGATACCTCCACTCGACTGCATCACGAACACCCGCGTCTTTCGTTCCGCGGAGAGGCGCGATTCGAGATTTTCTAAATAGCGCTGCATGAGGGGCTGCAAATAGGCGTTTACCGTGACCGTGCTCATGCGTTCGTACTCACGGAATTCAGGAAGAATTTCATGCGAAAGCGAGATGGGCGCCTTGAGTTTCCGAAGCTCGCGCGCGACAGCGAGTTCGTTGTCGGGATTCGCAAAAGAGAACAGCAGGCAGGCTGCAATCGACTCTGGACTGTGCTCTCGAATCAACCGCAAGAGTGCGGCTAGTTCGTCTGATGACGGAGCGCGCTCCACGGTGCCGTCAGGCCGCGTGCGTTCTTGAACGCCGAAGCGCAGATCGCGGGCGACCAGAGGCGCGATTCTTGTGACGTTCAGGTCGTAGAGTTTGGGTCGGGCCTGGCGTCCGATCTCGATCGCGTCTTCAAACCCAGCGGTCGTCACCAATGCTGTACGCGCGCCTTTTCGCTGCAGCAGAGCGTTGGTCCCCACAGTCGTTCCGTGGAGAAGAACAACCTCGCAGTCTCGAGCTCCGGCGATTTTCTCCACTGCTTGAGCGATGGCTTCCGATGGATCGTGGGGCGTGGAAAAAACTTTGAGGATCTTGAGACGGCCATTTTCGATCCAGACGCAATCGGTGAAGGTGCCGCCGGTATCGACGGCGATGCGCAGCGACGACGCTTGCTTGTCTCGAGGGGAAGCCAGGCTGTTCTCCGGAAATACGAAAGCGGATTTTACCGGAAGCGGGGAAGAAGAAGGTCGGCAGCAATGAAAACAAACAGCACGACAGAAATGATGCCGTTCATGGTGAAGAAAGCCGCGTTCAGCTTCGACAGGTCTTTCGCGGAAACAAGCGAGTGCTCATAAGCAATGAGAGCGGCAACGGCTATGACGCCGGCGATGGCAATCTTGCCGAGTCCAAACGCGAACACCACGGCGAACAGAAAAAGGATCATGAGAGCGTGCATCATTCGCGCCAACAGCAGCGCATTCGCAATCCCATGATGGCGTGGCACTGAGTGCAGACCAAAGCTGGTATCAAACTCGCAGTCCTGGCAGGCATAGAGCACGTCGAAGCCGCCTACCCAGAACGCCACTGCTCCTGTAAGCAAAAGAATGCGCGGATCAAGCGAGCCGCGAATTGCAATCCATGCGGCGGCTGGAGCGATGCCCAACGCGAATCCGAGCACCAAGTGTGACCACTTCGTGAATCGCTTGGTGTACGAGTAGAGGAACACGACCGCCAACGCCACTGGAGCAAGAATCAGCGTCAAGCGATTGAGCATCGCTGCGGAGAAAACAAAAACCGCACTGGCAATAAGAACGAACGCCGCGACGAAGTTTTTACTCAGAATCCCTGCAGGCAAAGCGCGTTTGCTGGTTCGCGGATTGGCGCCATCGATCTCGGCGTCAGCAAAGCGATTGAAGGCCATCGCGGCCGACCGCGCAGCCACCATGGCGAGGACGATCCACAGAAGCTGCCAGGCAGTTGGCCATCCGTTGCTCGCCAGCATTGCGCCGCAGAGAGCAAAGGGCAGAGCAAAGATCGAGTGCTCCCACTTGATCATCTCCAGCGAGACGCGCACGTTGTGCAGCGTGGACATGCGCATCCATTCTAAACAGTGAATAGGGGAAGAAGATTTGTGAAGGTACCGCGGAGTTTCTAGTGCGAATGAAAATCGAGCTTAACGATTTCTGTGCTGGGAACGGGTTCATCGCCCAGCATCGCCGGCCGATACTTCCAGCGTTTCACGCAATCGGTCGCAGCAGTTCGAAGCAGCGATGGCCCAGATACGACTTTGATGTTGCTGACTGTGCCGCTCGAATCAACATTGACGTTGAGCAGGACCTCGCCTTCAACGTGGAGCTGCCGTGCCATGGGCGGGTACTGAGCCGGAACGGAATGGATCAAGTGTGCCGGAACAGCCTTCTTCGGAACTTGTACGGCCAAAACTGCCGTCGGATTAGGGACGCCCGCGACAACATCTTTCAGCGCTTCCGGCTTTGCGGCACTGGCGGTTTCAGCTACACGCAGCGGCAGGGCAATGGGTTCCTCGCCAGGATCGTCAGATTTGCGAGTAGCGGCATAGGAGGACCCATGACGGACGGCAAGTGGTGCGTCCGCTGCCGTCCCTTTGGCGTCAGACTTCACTTGGGGGACAACTGGCTGGTTCGGCAGTTGCGTTAGTTCAGCATTTGCGCCGGACGCACTCGACGGTACTGCCACGACGGACGGCGCTGAATCTGAACCTTCGGTAGATGTGCCGGATTCGGCAGCATCCGTGGAGTCCACGGCACTTGCTTGCGCAGCGTTCAACTCTTTGGCAGGAATCGCGCGAGCGATCCTGCGCGCGACCTTGCGCAATTCGGGAGCTGGTGTCCCCTCAAGAAGCTGCGGCTTGTGTGCGAACCAATAACGCGCGCCCACGGCCGCTCCAGAGAGCACTGCAAAAAACAGCGCTGAGTAGACAGCTTTCCTGCGTTGCTCGCGTTTATGAGCAGCGCGATTGGCTGCACGAAACTGCGCCACGGAATCGACCGTCGCCACCTTGGTTGCGATTCGTTCCGGAGAATGGATCCGTCCGACATTGAAGTCCTGGGCGACGGAATCAGCAAGAAGAACGAGGTCTTTATCTGAACCTGAACTTGGCTGACGGAATTGGGGATTGGAGTTGCCTATCTGCGTCATGCCTCCGGCTACCGAATGTCTGGGCTCCTCGGCGGGAAATTGGACCGGCCAGAATTCGGGCTGCGCGCTGGTGAACTCGATTTCGATCTGATGTGTGCCATTCACTCCCGGTTCCACACCAACCGCGTGGCACTCTGCCGTGCGGCCATTCTTTAGATTCTGGAGAGTCAGTTTATTCCCCACGCGCACCGGAAGCCTCGTGCTCAATATGCAACCACGGAGCATGACGAATTGGGTGCGCGGCTGGTCCTTTCCCCCAAACTGATCGCGAATTTCGACGGGCAGGGAAACGGCAGTGCGTGCCGCTCGCTTGCTCCGCATAGTGTTGCCGGACGCAGCGCCATCGGAAACACCGCCGATCGGCCGATCGTCTTCGAGAGCTGACAAATCGCTTCGCTGCGTCATCTTGCCTCTTCCCGAATTGAGATTCGGTATCTCGATTACACACCTTATTTACCTCCTAAGTCACATCACGGAAGACCCAATAGAAGGACGAACTCGGAGTGGCACTTTCGTGCATTACGAGCTCGCGTTACTATCGGACTAGTACTGTTGAGCAGCGGATTAGACCCTGTGGTGCTTGTGGTCCACGCCTCGGGCGAGGCATCGTCATTATTGTCCGCGACAGCGGATGGGTCAGGAGATGACGAAATGGCTACCGCGAGAGTACTGACAGAAACCGACGTTGTAAGCAAAGGAATGAACTTGATCAAAAAACTCCTCTTCATATCTACAGCTCTGGTGCTAGTGGTGTTCTGTTTCCCCGGTCTGAGCTACGCCAAAGATGAGGGCGACCGCGCCAAGCTCCAGGACCGTCTGAATAAAGCGGGAACGATCTTGAACCAGGTAACCGCGGCTCCTGATAAAGGCATTCCGCAGGAGATATTGGCTCACGCCGAGTGCGTAGGAGTAATTCCGTCGCTCATGAAGGCGGGTTTTGGGTTTGGCGGTGAGTACGGCCAGGGAGTTGTGACGTGTCGGACGGCCCATGGGTGGAGCGCTCCAGCCTTTTATCGCTTGGGCGGTGGGAGCTTTGGGTTGCAGATCGGCGGTGAAGCAGTCGATCTCGTGATGCTTTTCATGAACGACAAGGGCGTGCACTCACTGCTTGCACACAAGATAAAGATCGGCGTCGATGCTTCGGCGTCTGCTGGTCCCGTAGGACGGACGGCAGCGGCGGACACAAACATAGCGCTGCAAACCGAGATTCTTACTTACTCTCGCTCACGAGGTATCTTCGCCGGCATTTCGCTGAAAGGTGCATGGATCGAGCAGAACGGCGGCGATACACGCACGTTCTATGGACGTGACATTAACTTCCGCGCCATCCTGAGCGGAACCGTGCGTCCCCCGGCCGGTTCTGAGGGATTTCTGTCCGCCGTGCGTAAGGACTTCGGCGAGGCGAAAGCGTCGCGGTAGTCGACTAGCATTTGGGAAGCAGGCCGTCGACAATTAAGAGCGCCCGCCGCTACCGCAGCGGGTTCTGCCGTACGTTGCAAGTCTTCGCAGTCGAATGGTAGCGTCGCGATTCGCATGCGAGAGAACCTCGAGTACGTACTGGTCTGGACGTTCGTTCACACCATCGGCGCGCTGCCGAGGTCGATCGCCATCGGGATCGGGAAATTCCTGGGATTTCTCGCGTATGCGGTAATGTCCAGGCTGCGCAAAGTCGGACTTCGCAATCTTCAGATCGCATTTCCGCAAATGCCGGAGAAGCAGCGGAGGCGAATTGTTTTCCAGCTCTTTCAAGGCTTAGGACGACAGCTCGCCGAGTTCTGCATGTTTCCGCGATACACGGCGGAGAACGCGCGCAAGGTTGCCATGTATGACGGATTCGAAAACTATGAAACTGCGCGAGCTGCCGGCCGCGGAGTGCTCTTGCTCACCGCGCACATCGGAGGGTGGGAGATCGGCTCTTTCGTTCATTCCATTTTCGGGAATCCCATCAAGATTGTCGTACGTCGGCTGGATAATCGCAAAGTAGATGCGCTGGTCGATCGGTATCGAACGCTGCACGGCAATGAGACTTTCGCAAAAGAGGACTTTGCACGAGGGTTGCTGGGGGCGATGAAAGCGGGCGAGACGGTTGGTATCTTAATGGACACCAACATGACTCCTCCGCAGGGGGTCTTCGTCGATTTCTTCGGCGTGCCTGCGTGTACCGCCTCGGGAATGGCCCGCGTGGCTTTGCGATCCGGCGCCGCCGTGGTTCCGGCATTCACGATTTGGGACGAGCGGTTGAAGAAATATCATGTGCGTTTCGACCCAGCGTTGCACCTCGTTTCCACTGGCCACGACGATGCCGATGCAATCGCAAACACGGCGCAATTCACTCGCGTAATTCAAGAGTACGCGGCAAAGTATCCGGAACAATGGTTGTGGGTGCATCGGCGCTGGAAGACGCGGCCACCCGGCGAGGGTGCAATTTACAAAGCTTCATGAACGCCGAGAGCTACAAGATTGGAGATTTGGCCACGCGCTTCGGCGCGCAACTGCAGGGCGATGCCACAACGCTGATCACGGGCATCGCGAGCATCGCTGCCGCTCGAGAGGGAGACCTGGTGTTTGCTTCCGATGAGGCTAGATTCCAGCAGGCGCTAGACTCGCGCGCTACGGCCATTGTCACTGGTCGGTTTGTGAACACCACGCGGCGCGACAAGCCGTTTTTGGTCTCGGAGAATCCCAAGCTTCTGTTTTCGCGCATCGCCGAGCAGATTTGCCGCGAGCCTGCAGTCGAAGGGCGCGATGAGAGTGCTCAAATCCATGTCAGCGCGCAAATTGGCGAGCACACGTTCGTTGGCGCTGGAGCGGTGGTTGAGGAAGGCGCTTCTGTCGGCGACTTTACGAACATAGGTGCGAATTCCGTCATTGGGAAAAACGTGCACATCGGGACTCACTGCCGCATCGCTCCCAATGTGACGATTTATGCTGATGCGAGGTTAGGCGATCGCGTGATCATACAGGCGGGCACTGTGCTTGGATCGACCGGTTTCGGCTACGTTCAGGATGAGCAGGGCCGCCACCAATTGTTCCCTCAAATCGGTGGACTGTTGATCGAAGATGACGTCGAGATTGGGGCGAACTGCACGGTCGATCGCGGCTCCCTGGATCAGACGGTGATCCGCCGCGGCGCCAAGCTCGACAACATGGTTCACCTGGGGCACAACGTCGTGATTGGCGAGAATGCTGTCATTGCCGCGCAGGCCGGAATTTCCGGAAGTTCCCGAATTGGTCCAGGAGCAATGATCGGAGGTCAAGTAGGCATAGGCGAGCATGCTGAAATCGAAGGCGGAACGATTCTGGGCGGCCAAAGCGGCGTTCTGAACGGCAAAGTATTACGCGGGAAGGGAATTGTCTTTTGGGGCACGCCAGCCCGTCCACTGAAGGAGTATTTGAAGGAGCTGGCCACGCTCGCGCGTCTTACCCGCAAAGGAACGAAGTAGCTGCTTCATGGCGCTGATCGTCGTCGGCGGGCAGATGAAGCATGCGGGCAAGACCACGCTGGTCTGCGAGATCATTCGCCATTTTGTTAGTGCCCGCTGGACGGCAGCGAAGATCACCTCACATTTTCACGAACCACAAGAATGCGCCCGGGTTGCGTCTGGATCCGGATGGACAATTTGGGAGCAGAGCGCCAGCAATTCACAAATGGACACAGCGCGGTATTTGGAAGCTGGAGCCGCGCGATCTGTGTTGGTTTCGACTGAATCAGAAAGTCTGGCCTCGGCTTGCGCCGCCTTGAAAGCGGAATTTTCCGGAAATGAAAACGCGATTGTCGAGTCAACTGCAGGTGCGGAACTGCTCGCGCCAGATCTATTTTTGCTGGTTGTAAATCCCGGGAGTGGGGAAATCAAGGCTTCGGCCAGCGAGCAACTCGCGAACGCTAACGCGCTGCTCGTGAGTGCGGAGGCGCACACGAGCGGCGCTGTTGGCTATCCAGAGCACATTCGAACATTTTCCAGGGTCAGAAGCGGAATTGATGTTCGTTTGGCAAAGATGATCGACGAGCTGTTGAGGAAAACGTAGATTCTGAGCTTGAACAAGATACAGCCCGAAGGGCGGTGAGTGCCTTAATAATTCAACACCGGCTCATGCCGCCCGTTTTGGGAATTCTGTTTGAGGGCCGGTTTTTCCCGTATTGCCTCCCTCGAGTGAGATTTTGGCAAAGGCGATGTTCAGGACAAGGCCGGACAGGAGATCGAGAAATTCTTCAGTGATGTGAATGGCGGCGCTAATCTCCTCGGCGCTGAGACCAGATTCCTGCATGCGCTCGACTGTGAGTTGGGGAGCATTCGGGAGATCGACGGCAAGGGTGAGCGCCGAATCGTGCAGCGCACGTCGATTTTCGCTGTACAGCGGCGACGACACGGCCGGCTTAAGCGCACCCCAGTACATGTTGAGGAAATCGGGAAAGCGCGCGAACGCCTGGTAATCGGTGTTCACAACCGTGACTCCGAGCGTCCGTTTAATGTCTTCGAAAAGTTTTCGAATTGGAACTGACGCCTCTTCCTCCGAAATCTTGATCGGCTTGTGAGTGAACACCGGATGGTCTGCGTTTCGCTCTGCTGCTCTTGCTACTGGCGGTCCATCCTCGAATGCCTGCAACTGAGCGGCGGCAACCAATAAAAGTAGAGGGTTGTTGTAGTGCAACAATTCGACAACGTCGATAAGTTCGTGCTGAGCTCCGGCTGAAAAATGTACTTGCTGGATGCTCGCGCAAAGGTCAGGTACCGTGAAGTAATTGTGCGTCCTGGTGTAGGCCTCGCCGCGCAGTCTTTCGGCGCAGCGAAAGAATTCTGTTGTTTCAACACACGGACGCAGTGCGTTCCAGATCGCATCCAGAGCAGCCGGATACGCGCCGTAGGCCTGAAAAATGACGTTCACATGAGGAACGCCGAGCGCGGCCTTGATCTCCTGGTAGATCTCCAGGGTGCGGCCAGAGGCTTCGGCTTCGCGCACAAGAGTCAGGCGACGTTTGCGACTCAAGGACATGGATGTGTGATGACGCACTGTGGCGCACAGATGTCATCCCCAACGTTTGTCCTTACTTACTCGCTGCTTCCGAGTAAGTGACCCAGCTTCTCTCGTTTAGTTCTCAAGTATGCGGCAGAGTGTGCGCTCGCCTCTGGCTCACAGGGAACACGCTCGACGACGCGCACGCCTGAGGCTTCGAGTGCTGAGACTTTCTGTGGATTGTTGGAGATGAGTTTGATCTCACTCACATCCATCGCTCTGAGCACAGCCGCAGGTAATTCGAATTCGCGATGATCGGCTTTGAAGCCGAGTTTCTCGTTGGCTTCAACCGTGTCGAGTCCCTGATCCTGAAGCTCGTAAGCCTGGAGCTTAGCTATGAGTCCGATCCCCCGACCTTCTTTCTGCTCGTAAAGCAGAATTCCTGCTCCGGCGTCCGCGATCAAGCGCAGAGCGAGTTCGAGTTGTTGACGGCAGTCACAGCGGAGAGAGTGGAAGACATCTCCGGTGAGACATTGCGAGTGAATGCGCACCAGAGGAGGGGAGGAATGAATGTCTCCCATGACCACCGCAACAGCGGCCTCAGGACGGCAAGTTTCGGGATCACGCTGGCTACCCTCGAATCCGAGAATGCGAAAGTGGCCGAACTGAGTGGGAAAATCAGCTTCGGCGCGCTTGGTCGCTTGGACTCGATTAGGCGAGGCGCTCATCTCTCGAATTATAGCGAGCTATTCCTGCTAGGCTTAGTGCGTGGACGAGAAGCTGATCCTCATCACGCTGCTGATTCGCCTTGGCGTAGTCGCCGCCATCGCCAGCGCCGTGGTGCGCTCGCGCTACTTCAAGTCGGTTTTGTTTCGCAATGAGGTTCGCAGCGCGCGCCAGCAGATCAACATTGTCTTATTCGTCGGCGTGCCTGTTGCGTTGGGCGTATGGGTTCGTGCGATGGTCCCGAACTTCTCCGCCGCCGATGTGGCGTTTGAGAGCGCGATCATCGTTGGTGTAATGGGCGGCCGGCTGGCCGGAGTCGGGCTGGCCGCACTGTGCGCGGTTCCAGAGCTGTGGCTGCATGAATTTCTTTCGTTTCCCATGAATGCTCTGGCCGGATATGTGGCGGGGGCGTTTAGGGAATTCGCAGCCAATCGCGAGGACATTTGGTCGTTCTCCCCGATGGTCGATCTGAGCATCTATCGGTGGGTGCGGCGGAATTTCCCGCGTCCGCGGCATGATTGGCAGGTAGCCTTCTTCGTCGGCATCCTTCTGCTGCAATTTCTGCGCGAGCAGATCGGGCGCGCGTTTCCCAATCACGTCTTTTTTTTGAGCAGCAACAATCTGTGGGTGGAAGTTGCAATCTATGCCGGCACGATTGCTGCCGTTGCAATTCCCATAAAGGTCTGGAACGCGACTCGCATTGAATTGAAGCTGGAAGAGCAAGAACGTCTGCTGCTGCAGGCTCGACTAGACGCTCTGCAGAGTCAGATCAATCCGCATTTTCTCTTCAACACCCTGAATTCTATTTCTTCGCTGGTGCGCGTGAGGCCGGAGCAGGCGCGTGAGCTGATTGTGAAGCTGGCGAGTATCCTGCGCTCGCTTCTCAAGAAGCACGACGCTTTCGTGCTGCTGCGTGATGAGATTGACTTCATCGATAATTATCTCGACATCGAAGTCGCGCGCTTCGGCTCAGACAAGCTGCGCGTAATCAAGGATCTTGAACCTCAGACGCTGGAGGTGATCGTGCCCAGCATGATGTTGCAGCCCATCGTGGAAAACGCGATCAAGCATGGACTGGCGCCGAAGATCGACGGCGGCAGCATCGTTCTACGCAGCCGTTTCCAGCCAGAGCACCGTTTGCGCATCGACATCGAAGATAACGGCGTTGGCATGACCACAAGCAACGGCAAGTTCGGCGAGCGAAGAAGATTTGCCCGTGACGGCGACGAGACGGAAGCCCATATCGACGGAATAGGCATGTACAACGTCGCCGAGCGCTTGCGAGTGCTCTACGGTACCAACGCACACATGACCGTCCAAAGCAGCCCTGGGGTAGGGACTCGGATCTCGATCGAACTACCGCTCTTGCAAACGGAACGAGAATTCTCTGCGGCGTCGGCGATCTACGAAGCCCGCTCCAGCACTCGTCGATAAAATTTCTCGTACTGCGGGATGATTCTTGAGGAGCAGAAGCGCGACTGCGCTTCGAATCGCGCGAGCTTGCCCATTTCTCGCAAGCGCTTGTCGTCGGAAAGAAGTTCAATCGCGTACCCAGCCATCTGCTCCACGTCTCCCACAGGAGCAAGAAAGCCATTCTTTCCGTGCTCCACAACTTCCGGCATTCCGCCTTCATTGGTGCCGATGGTCGGAACTTCACACGCCATGGCTTCCAGCGCGGCGAGTCCGAACGATTCAAGTTGACTGGGAAGCAACATAAGGTCAGAAATGGCGAGCTTCTCGTGAACGTTGCCCTGCTTCCCAAGGAAGTACACACGATTCAGCAATCCGAGACGGCGAACCTGCCACTCCGCCGCTGAGCGTTCGGGACCGTCGCCGATCATGATCAGCCGCGAAGGGACCTTTTCCTGCAGGCGCTGGAAGATCTCGATTACATCTCCGATCCGCTTCACTGGCCGGAAGTTCGAGAGGTGCACGAGTAGCTTCTCTTTCGGTTCGGCAAAAACTGACCGCTCTGCACTTATGTCTTTTGGACGCTTGTACAGATCGCAGTTGACGAAGTTGTGAATCACCTCGATCGGTTTGCGAACGGCGAACTCCTGGATGGTTCGTTCGCGCAGGTAGTCGGAAATCGCGGTAACACCGTCGCTCTCCTCGATCGAGAACCTCGTAACCGGCAAGTAAGAAGGGTCTTGTCCAACCAGGGTAATGTCGGTTCCGTGTAGCGTGGTCACATAAGGCAAATGCCGGGGGAAAGTTGCTTTTGCAAGCATCTGGCGGGCCAGCATGGCGCTCACGGAATGGGGAATCGCATAGTGCACATGCAGCAAATCGAGGTCGTAAATCTCGGCGACTTCGGCCATTCGTGTCGCAAGCGCTAAATCGTACGGCGGGTACTCGAAGAGTGGATATTGCGAGACCGTGACCTCGTGATAGCGAATGTTGTCGTGAGGCGCCGTGAGTCGAAACGGCTGGGAGTAGGAGATGAAGTGAACCTCGTGCCCGCGATTGGCGAGCTCGATGCCGAGCTCGGTCGCGACCACTCCACTGCCGCCGTAGGTGGGATAGCACGTGATTCCTATTTTCATTTGCCGGACAGGATACCGGAATTGGATGTATGTGCCTGATTTTCGCTGCAGGAAATCTGTTCGGAACTGGATTCAGGGAGCCCTATCTTGCGTTCTGCTGCGAAACAAATCGGCGTCACACTCTTGGCGTGCTTCGGCAGACGCGCACTCTGTGAAAAGTGCAACTGACGCTACTTACCTTCGCATCGACAAATAAGTGCACCCAAATCAAAGCGACAGACGAAAAGAATCTCTCAACATTGCCGTTGTGGGATCGGGTTACGTTGGGCTGGTAGCCGGCGCTTGCTTCGCCGAAATCGGACATCGAGTCATTCTGGTTGACAGCGACGAGAAAAAGATCGCCGCGCTCCGGAATGGAAAAGTTCCGATTCACGAAGAGTTCCTTCCGGAACTGATCACCAGGCATTCCGGCGGAAGGCTCTCATTCACTCAGGATTTAGGCTCGGCAGTTCGCGCTTCCGATGCAATTTTCATCGCGGTTGGTACGCCTCCAACCGAAGACGGCGACGCAGATCTCTCATATGTCGAGCAGGTCGCCTGCGAGATCGCCGGCGCGATCGATGGGTACAAAGTGGTCGTCGAGAAGAGCACCGTGCCCGTATACACGAACGAGTGGATTCGCCGAGCAATGATTCTGAACGGTGCGCCGGAGGAGATGTTCAGCGTGGCGTCGAATCCGGAGTTCTTGCGTGAAGGAACTGCAGTGACAGATTTTCTGTATCCAGACCGGATCGTCATCGGCGCCGATAGCGAGCGCGTCGCTCAGGTGCTGCGGCGAATTTACGAGCCGCTTACGTCAGGGCGCTATTACGAAGACAAGGTGGCGATTCCTCCTCCGGCGAAAGCTAATCTTCCCGCGCGGCTCATCCTGACCAGCGCAAAAAGCGCGGAACTCATCAAGCACGCCTCAAATGCCTTTTTGGCCATGAAGATTTCATTCATAAATGCCGTGGCGAACATCTGCGAACAGGTCGGAGCCGATGTTGAGCAGGTGACTGAAGGTATTGGTACCGACTCCCGGATCGGGGCACGATTCTTACGACCAGGGATTGGGTACGGAGGATCGTGCTTCCCCAAAGATGTTTCCGCATTTCAGGCAGTGGCAGCCGAGGCTGGATATGAGTTCCGCTTGCTGGAAGAAGTACGCGGAATCAATCAGCAGCAGCGCAAGCGCTTTATGCGGAAAGTCCGCCGTGCGCTATGGAATCTCAGAGGCAAGAATCTCGGCGTTCTTGGACTCGCCTTCAAAGGGGGAACCGACGATATTCGAGAGTCTCCCGCGATTGCGATCATCGAGTGTCTTCTGCACGAAGGTTGCCGCGTCTGCGCTTACGATCCAGCGGCGATCGCGCAAGCGAAAGCAGTGCTCACCTCATCGTCAATTCGCTTTGCCGAAGATGCCTACGATGCGGCGCAGAACGCTGATGCGCTCCTCATCCTTACTGATTGGGAAGAGTTTGCCAACCTTGATTTAAAGCGCTTGCGCAAGGAGCTGCGCCACCCCGTCATTGTGGATGGACGGAACCTCTACCATCCTGAGCAGATGGCAAAAGCCGGGTTGATGTACTCCAGTGTCGGAAGGCCAGACGCCATGCCGGTCAACACCGCCATTGCCAGGGTGAAAAGGGTCGCTTAAGGCCAGCTGTGGAATCGGGCGTCCTTGCCCCGGTTTCGAAGCATTGCCGGCAACAGCATGCTGATCCGCCAATTTTCTTTCTTGGAAGTTTAGTAGGCAGTCCGGACAGACGCCCCGGGCGAGAGCGCCCGGCTCCACGTAATTCAAGCTGCAGAAGGCTCCGGATCGTCGTCATCAAAATTGCCCAGCATCTTATCCGCGAGTTCCAGCCATCGATTGATGCGAGCGCCTTCGTGGTTCTCGTGCTCGTCCTTGGTCAGCATGTTCCTGGTTACGAAACGAGGGTTCCTCTCCCGCTCCATATGATCTTTCCACCATCTTCTGGCCATGGTTCTTTCCTGGGCCGTGGCAGCTTAGGGGAGAGTGCACGGCAAACATCAGAATAGATGCCGATTATTTTGGCCAGAGTTGCACGTAACAGCATTGTTATCAGGAGCTTGGAAAAGCGGGTCGTCACCGCAACTCACCTCGAAAGCGAGGGACAGAGCCATGATTGTTTGGCGCATCGGAAAGAGAAACCGGAGGCCAAGAAGCACCCGCACTCGTCCACATCGCGAGCCTGATTTCTAACTCAGCTACCACACTCCCTTATCGCTGCCGGTGATCTTGTAGGCGACCGCAGCGGCCGAAGCCAGATAGGGCAGCAGTCCGAGGCGGAAGGTTCCGGGCACATCCCCGCGCATGGCCGCATGTGTGACTTGGTGCGTATATAGTGCAGCCCCGTGCGGAAGCACTGGAACGCGAAGGAACCGTGCGCGCGCCTTGATTTCGCTTCCCCCGAAGCGTGCTGCCGTGACAACGAAATTGGGCAGTGCCAGGGGAATGCCCCGATATTGCTTCACGTGGTCCGATACGACGGCCAGATACGTTGCGATTCCGGGCCAGATACCTGCCGCTTCAGTCGAGCGCTTCAACTCTTCGAAGTTCAACTCGCCCGATTCAACAATTGCGGCAGAATTCACGATGTCACAAACGCGAAAGTAGAAGTGCCGGTACATGCGCTGCAGAGTTGCCACCACGATGCGCTCTTCCGGCGCTGGGACGTTGTAGGTCTTTTCCTCAACAACCTTGAGCACTCGCCGCGTCACGAAGCGGCGCGCAAGCTCCGTATGCTCTCCTGTTTGACCTAAACGCTGGACATGAATCTCAACCGACTCCTTCAGGCCAGGCACCGCGAAATTCCATTTGTTGGCAAGCCGATCGCCCCAGCTTCGTGGCTCGATGTGCGCGTTGAACTTGCTCGTCATGACGTTGCAAATCGATTTCTCATCGGCCGTGCTGTAAAGATCGAGGTCGCTGCCGAGATCCGGATAGTGATCCAGCGACTTCATCACCGTCGTTGGGCAACTCGCCGCTTCGAGCTCATTGCAAATCTCCTGCAGATAAACCAGCGCCGTCGAAATCCGTTTGTGTTCTTTCTCCAACACACCCGAGGCCCAGCCAGCTAGTCGAGTATTTCCACCACGCACGGCCAAATCGCGAAGGCTATTGAGCCCACGCACCACAACGTGGTGAGAGTCAGCCAGAGACAGAAACTCGCCCTGCTCCTGTGGAGTGAGCGATCCCACCAGGTCTGTCGCCCTGTCACCCTGAATTGGGTTCAGGGTAAGAGTGAAAAGTGCATTTAGGTACTCAGCTTCGCGGTTCATAGTCGTGGACATCGGGCGCACAACACCTCGCTGAAATGATTTCGAAATGTAGGATGTGTGCTGCTGGATTGTGGTTGGACGGGGGAGAAGAAGCTTCTGGCCGCTAGCAGCCCGGCTGCTGGCTTCTCGCTTCTCGCCGGAATTTCTGTGTGTAAGTATCACAATCCAAACATGAAGCATCGCAAGCCAGAAACACCAAAGCAGCTGCTCCTTATAATTGAGGTTTTCTGAGTTCAAAATGCGGCTAGCGGCCAGAAGCTAGCAGCCAGGAGCCTGTTTTGGCTTACAAAGACCTGCGTGACTGGATGTTGGCTCTCGATCGTGCCGGTGAGTTGAAGCGGATTCGGGTTGAAGCGGATCCCATCCTCGAAGTCACCGAAATTGCCGACCGCGTCTCGAAGTCCAAAGGTGCGAAGCCGGGCGGTCCCGCGCTCCTGTTCGAGAACCTTACCGGACACGCGGGCTCGAAGCTGTTGATAAATCAATTCGGCTCTGAGCGCCGGATGCAGATGGCGCTTCGAGTAGATTCGCTCGACGACATCGCGGCGCGCATCCGCGAACTGCTGAACCTGAAATCGCCTGAGGGTTTCCTGGAAAAATTGAAGATGCTGCCGATGTTGGCGGAGATGGGTAAGTTCTTTCCCAAGCTGATCCCAACAGGCCCCTGTAAGGACGTCATCAAGCGCGACAATTTCTCGCTGCTCGACTTTCCCATTCTGAAATGCTGGCCTCAGGACGGCGGGCGTTTCATTACCCTGCCGTGCGTCATCACGCGCGATCCGCGGACAGGCAAGCGCAACGTTGGCATGTACCGCATGCAGGTCTATGACGAACGCACCACAGGCATGCACTGGCAGCGGCAGAAGGTCGCAGCCGAACATTACCGCGAACGGCTGCGTATGGGTGCTGCCGCAGCATTGAGCGGAGCAGAAAAAAGCAGAGCAGTGGATATCATGGCGCGCTCTTCCGGGGGAAGCATGTTGGTGGAAGGCGATCGTCCCTCAGGGAAAATGGAGGTTGCTGTCGCCATCGGTACGGATCCTGCGCTCACGTTCTCAGCGATCGTTCCCGCGCCGCCGGACGTTGAGGAATTCATCATCGCCGGCTTCCTGCGCCAGCAGCCGGTCGAGCTAGTGAAATGCGAAACCGTCGATCTCGAGGTCCCAGCAAACGCGGAAATCGTTCTCGAAGGTTACGTGCAGTTAGACGAGCTGCGTCCGGAAGGCCCGTTCGGCGATCACACCGGCTTCTACACGCTCGAGGATGACTACCCGGTCTTCCACGTCACCTGCGTTACGCATCGCAAAGATCCCATCTATGCCACGACCATTGTCGGCAAGCCTCCGATGGAAGACGCATGGATGGGCAAGGCCGTCGAACGAATCTTCCTTCCCTTAATGAAACTCACGATTCCAGAGATCGTCGATGTCAATTTACCGGTGGAAGGCGTCTTTCACAACCTCATGATCGTCTCGATCCGCAAATCCTATCCGGGACAGGCGCGCAAGGTGATGAACGCCATCTGGTCGCTCGGCCAGGCGATGTTCACCAAGTGCATCGTAGTCGTGGACGAGGACGTGAACGTGCATGACATCGCGGAAGTCACGCTGAAGGTCTTCAACCACATCGATCCGGAACGCGATATCCAGTTCACGCTAGGACCAATCGACTCCCTCGATCACGCCTCCCGCCTGCCAAACTACGGTTCCAAAATGGGCATCGATGCCACCCGCAAATGGTCGACCGAAGGCTTTTCCAGGCCATGGCCCGACGAGATTCGGATGGATGCTCGCGTTAAGGAGCTCGTGGATAAGAAATGGAAGAGTTTAGGAATCGAATAGAAAAACCTGACGCGGATTTCGCGGATGGGACGCGATTAACGCGGAAGTTTTGGGTGAAGCATCAATGGCTACTGAATATTTGAAGAACTCCGGACTGACCGAGAAGTTAATCAACGTCTACTACGCTTTATAACGAACTCGGTTACGGGTTTCTCGAGAGTGTTTACCAAAAGGCTTTTGCATGAATGCTGAAGGAGCAAGGAATTGCGTTCCGCGAGCAAGCTCCCATTCGCGTAACGTTTCACGGCATCGAAATGGGCGAGTTTCTTGCTGACCTACTGGTAGACAATCGTGTGCTGGTAGAACTCAAAGCTGTTCGGACGCTGGAACAAACTCATGAACGGCAACTGCTGAACTACTTGCGGGCAACGGAGATCGAAGTAGGACTTCTATTCAACTTCGGTCCGAGACCACAGTTCAGACGACTTGTGTTCGACAATGATCGAAAAGGCGAGCAGCGAGTGCAGCCTCATCCCACACATGAGCCTTTGACACCAATCTTCCGCGTTAATCCGCGTCCCATCCGCGCAATCCGCCTCGTGTTTTCTGCTGTCCGTTTCCGAACAGTTAATCTTGATGACGAACATGCCCCCGATGAACTGAATTCGTAAGCTCAGCAAATGCTTAGCAATAGCACGGCAGAAAGGGTGCTAACTCATTTGGTGATTAGCCGTCTGGAGTGTTCATGGAAACGTTCTTACAGGACCTGCGATATGGAATGCGCATGCTGGTCAAGTCGCCGGGGTTCTCGGCCATAGCCATTCTTACGCTTGCCCTGGGCATTGGCGCCAACACTGCCATCTTCTCGGTTGTAAACGGTGTGCTGCTGAGTCGTCTGCCGTTCCCTCATTCGGGGCAGATTGTCTCTCTGTTCACGCAAATGCCGAACTTCAAGAACGGATCCATTTCGTACCCGAACTTTGAAGATTGGCGTCGCAACAACCGCACTTTCAGTTCTATGGCGGCGTACCGGTCCGATGGATTCAATCTGGTCGGTACCGGTGAGCCGGAGCGGCTGCACGGAGAAATGGTGTCGGCAGGGTTCTTCGAGATCCTCGACATCAATCCCATTCTGGGACGAACGTTCTCCGCTGACGAAGACCGCATCGGAGCCAACCCTACAGTGATGATTACCGAAGGACTTTGGAAGCGGAAGTACGGCTCCGATCCAAAGATCGTCGGCCAGCGGATGGAACTGAACGGCGTAGGACGCACGATCATTGGCATTGTGCCTTCGAGTTTCCACTTGCATATTCAGAACTTCCAGCGCGGTGAAGTGCCGAACGAACTCTACGTTCCAGTTGGGGAATGGAATGAGCATCAGTTTCACGATAACCGTGCCGCCGGCTGGGGACTCGATGCAATCGGTCGGATGAAGCCTGGTGTGACATTCGAACAGGCGAAAGAGGACATGGCTCGCGTCTCACGCGAGTTGGCCGCAGCTTATCCGGATGTGAATGGCGCGAAGCAAGCCTATCTCGTGCGATTTGAGGACGAGATTGTCGGCGCCGACGGTACGCCCGGCGGGCACAACATCCGGCCTGTGCTGGTTGTGCTGCTAGTCGCGGTTATGTTTGTGCTCCTCATTGCCTGCGTGAACGTAGCCAATCTGCTGCTGGCTCGTTCGACTGTCCGGAATCGGGAATTTGCGATTCGTATCGCACTGGGAGCCGGCGAGGGCCGCATCGTCCGTCAGCTTCTTACGGAGAGCATGCTTCTTGCGATCATCGGCGGCGGCTTGGGATTGCTGCTGGCGAAGTTCGGAACCTCGGCCGCGCTCGCCTCGATGCCGCGAACTATGCCTCGCGCCGAGGATATTGGACTTGACCATCGAGTCCTGCTTTTTACGCTCCTGGTTTCAATCATCTCCGGCATTGCTTTTGGACTCGCACCGGCGCTGCGGACATCGCGTTCTAACGTCGGCGCAACCCTGAAAGAGAGCGGCCGTTCCCTGGCTGCTGCGCGCAGCCGCACTCAGTCTGTATTTGTCATTTTCGAAATGTCGATGGCTCTGGTGCTGCTGGTCGGCGCCGGATTGATGATCCGTACCCTCTTCGTGCTGTGGGGATTGAGTCCAGGATTCAATCCACACAACGTGATGACCTACTCGTTCTCGGGACCGCCCTCATTCAAAGGCGGTTCCCCGGATACCATTCGGGCGGCGCAGCGAGAGCTTCACGACAAACTTGCTGCGATGCCGGGTGTTGAAGCAGTCTCGTTCAGTCTGGGCGCAACGCCGATGGCCGGCGACGACGACGATAACTTCTGGATCGTAGGCAGGCCGATGCCGAAACGCAGTGAACTCCCGATGACGCTGGAATATGACGTCGAACCCGGATATCTAAAGGCAATGCAGATTCCACTGAAGCGGGGAAGGTTCCTAACCGAAGCCGATAACGAGCACACGCCCTATGTAGCGGTAATCGATGAGACCTTTGCCGAGCAATATTTCAAAAATGAAGATCCGATCGGTCATTACATCGATCTGAATACCGATCCTTCCGATCCCAACAAAATTCCCTACCTGCAGATTGTCGGCGTGGTGGGACATATCAACCAGTGGGGGCTGGACTCTGACGCGCGCAGCCCGCTACATGCGCAAATGTACATGTCCTATGCACAAACTCCCGATTTCGCGCTGAAGCGGATTGGATTGGCGTCGGACGTGTACGTCCGCACTTCGCGCCCTGATGTGCCCTCCTTTGAGGAGATGCGTCATCAGTTGCTCGCTACCAATCGAGATCTCGTTGTTTACGCGCCGGAATCGCTGGAGCAAACCGTTGCTCACTCGATTGGACAAAAGCGCTTCAGCATGACTCTGCTCGCGTGTTTCGCCGGCATTGCTCTGCTGTTGGCCAGTGTGGGAATTTATGGCGTGTTGTCTTACCTCGTTGGACAGCGCACACAGGAAATCGGCGTGCGCATGGCGTTAGGCGCGCAGCGGGTCGATGTGCTGCGCATGATCTTGGGTGACGGCGCACGCATGGCCTTGATCGGGATCGGCATCGGACTTGTCGCTGCACTGGCGCTTACCCGCTTCATGGAAAGCATGCTCTTCGGCGTGAAGCCCACGGATCCGATTACGTTCTTCGGTGTTTCCGTCTTGCTCTGCGGAATCGCGCTTCTGGCGTGCTACGTGCCGGCACGAAGGGCAATGAAGGTGGACCCAATCGAAGCCTTACGCTACGAATAAGGAAGCGTGATCTAATGCGCGCCAACTATTTCAAGAGCACGCCATGACACAGGCCCAAAGGGCCGGAAGAAGCGCAGCCCAGCGGCGTAAGCCCTGGGTGACGGCGCACGCATTCCGAGCCCTGAAGGGGCGGCATAGGTTTCATCTGGCCACTGACGCATGCCGCCCTTTCAGGGCTCAAATCGCTCGAGATCTCCCACCCAGGGCTCACGCCGCTGGGCTGCGCTTCTTCCGGCCCTTCGGGCCTGACCTATTAGTTTCAAGTTCGATTCTTAGAACAATGCCAATTGTTCTTCCACGTGCTGTTTCGCATATTCCCGAATCGGTCCACGCGGCCCCGGTGCTCCAATGCCGTACTTCTTCTTGAACTTCGACATCAGCGCAGCGAGAGTTTTGCGATAGACCGCTGAACCGAAGTCCTGCTCTCCGTATAGCTGCTCGTACCGCTGCACCAGATTGGGGAACTGGTCTTTGATAAACGGCAGGAACACGGATCGCGAGCACGGTTTCAGGAACAGAGGATTGGCGAAGATGCTCGTCGCGTGTGCCTCTGACGCCGCCTTCACCAACGCTTCCAAATCCTTTGGTGAATCCGTGATGCCGGGCAGAACCGGAGCGCAATTCACGCCCGCCGCAATTCCGGCCTCGTTGAGCTTGCGGACCGCATCGAGCCTCAAATCCGGTCGTGGGGCACGCGGTTCGAGAATCCTCGCCAACTCGGAATTGAGCGTGGTGACAGTGATGTGAACGCCGATCGTGTTCTGCTCCGCGATACGCTTTAGCAGATCCAAGTCGCGCAGCACGAGATTCGATTTGGTCACAATGCCAATTTCCAGGCCAGCGTGCCTCGACAACTCTTCCAGAATGGAACGTGTTACCAGATGTCGCCGCTCCGCCGGCTGATAAGGATCGGTAGCGGTGCCGATCGCAATCTCCTCACCCGAACGAACTTTCTTCAGATCGCGCCGTAGCAGCCATGCAGCTTCTTCCTTCACAAAGATCTTGTGCTCGAATTCATTGGCATCGCGCAACTCCATGAACTCGTGCGTGTAGCGCGCGTAGCAATACTTGCAGGCGAACTCACAGCCTCGATAGGGATTGATGGTCCAAACGAAAGGAAGCTTTCGTTTCGGATCGCAGCGATTCAGGATGGAACGCACTGGCAGAGAGAAGAAGTCGACCTGATGCCCGCTATCGACGTGCTCGGCCTCGTTAGCGAGCTTGGCGATGCCGACCAGGCGCGGCGTCGAAGGAATGACATACAAAGGGAGTGAGGCCATTCGCGTGTTTTCGCCTTATGTTCGCTAACAGTCTAGCCGCCTGAGGAAACAAAGTCAAAAACTTTGAACACGGAGGACACGGACGGCACAGAGGAATTGTTTTGGGAAAAGGCGGAAAGCGACACTAAATTGAGCGCGAGAAGAGCAGTGGGAAAGCTTGCGGCTTCCAAACGAACCTCCTTCTCCTCCGTGCCCTCCGTGTTCAATCGTTTCGCTGTTCCACCCGCAACTTCATTCCATGCTTCGGGCGCAACGTAATGAGGGGCATGAGTTCCACTTTGGTCTGAGGGACGATCGAGAACTTCCAGTTCCGTGCGATGCTGGTGAGCAACAGCACGCCTTCCATCCAAGCGAATGATTCGCCAATGCACTGTCGCGGCCCGGCGCCAAAAGGGAAGTAAGAAAACTTCGGACGGGAGGCACGCGCCTGCGCCGTCCAGCGTTCGGGATCGAAGCGCAGAGGACCGGGGTACCAACGCGGATCGCGGTGAGTGATCCATTGCGACGTGAGAATGATCGCGTTCTTTGGAAACGTGACGCCGAATGCTTCATAAGGCTCGATCACGGTGCGCGCAATCCCCCATGCCGGCGGATACAGACGCATCGATTCGCTAAAGACCATCTCGGCGTATTTCAAATTGGGATAGTCTTCCGGCTGCGGTGCGCGTCCACCCAGCACGGTATTGAGTTCGTTCTTCAGCCGCTCGGCTATCTCCTGATGTTGCGCCAGCAGAAAGAATGTCCAGGTAAGCGCGTTGGCGGTGGTCTCGTGGCCGGCGAGAATCAGCGTCACGCATTCGTCGCGCACCTGATCGTTGTCCATGCGATCGTGGCCGCCGGCTTCGGTGTCTTCGGCAGCGAGCAGCATCGACAACAAGTCGCCGCGATCTTCTCCTGTTCGCCTGCGCTCTTCGATGAAGCGATAGATGATGCGATCGATCTGCGCGCGTGCCTTCTTCAGGCGCAGCACCGGTGGGATCGGCAGTCTCTCCAGATATTCCGAAAACGGAAGCACAGCGAACTTGAACAAATGCATGAACGTGTTCAGAGCCTGTCCAATGTCGCGCGAATCGCGTTCCACGTCGGTGTCAAAAAGAGTCTTGCCGACGATAGCCAGCGTGAGTCGCATCATCTCCTGATGCACATCGAGCAC
>DATEKE010000180.1:0-3120 GCA_035277605.1 Terriglobales bacterium
ATCACAAAACCATCATGCAGATGGATGATGAGGTTGCGCTGCTGAAGCGGCTCGGGCTGGATTTCGAAGTACTCGATGACGGTTGCTGCGGAATGGCGGGCTCTTTCGGTTTCGAGGAGGAGAAGTACGACGTCTCCATTCGTTGCGCCGAACATGGCCTGCTGCCAGCGATCCGAAAAGCCGAATCGGACGCCTTCATCATCGCTAACGGCTTCAGTTGCCAGGAACAAGTTCGCCAGCTTACGAATCGCGAGGCTCTGCACATCGCTCAAGTGATTCAGTTTGCGCTGCACAACGGCGAAGGTCTAAACGGAGGCACTCCGGAGCAGGGCATCATCGAGCGACGCCAAGAAGAGGTGAAAGGTTCGATGGTGAAGACGAGCAGCGCGCTTGTAAGCGCCGGGATAGCGGCAGGAGCGCTTTGGTATGCAGCGGCTAAACGGAAGTCGAATGTCACGGAGGCCGCAGCTCAGCAGAGCTGAGGCCCAACGCCAGGCTGTCCGAGACTGCATCTCATTCTGATAACGTTAAAACAGTTTCAACTCCGAATGCCGTTTCGACTTCCCGGTACCAATCCAGAAGATTGTCCGCCCGATGACGTGCGTTGCGCTCATCTCGCAGGCTTGCGAGCAGTAGCCTCTCTCGAAGCGCTCAAGGGAATTCTCGCCATAGTTGCCGGAATCGGACTGTTCACTCTGCTTCACAAAGACCTCGGAGATATTGCTGAAAATATTGTCGAGGCGCTGCACCTCAATCCGGCACATCGCATCGCACAGGCATTTATCAATGCTGCCGATCGCATGAGCGATACACGCATAGTCACTCTTGCATTCGTGGCGTTCGGATATGCAGTGATTCGCTTCATCGAAGCTTATGGTCTGTGGAACGCGCGTGCCTGGGCGGAGTGGTTCGCGATCATCTCAGGTGCCGCTTATTTGCCGTGGGAGATCCTTGAAGTAGTGAAGCATCCTCACCATGTGATTCGATGGATCGTGCTGCTCATCAACATCGTAGTCGTGCTTTACATGATCTATGTGCGGTGGGACACCCTTAAAGAAGGGAACAGGGAACAGGTGACGGGGAACAGGGAGAAGCATGGTGCGCTTGGATGATCGTTTTTTTCCGTCTTGCCCTGTCACCTGTTCCCTGTAACCTGTCCCCTGCTCTTAAGGTACCGGCGTGTTTCGATCCACGCGCAAACGCAATCCGCATTCCGCGGGAAGATTTACTTGCTTGCCGGTCGTTGCCAGAACGTAACCGCCTCCCGCAAGATTGCCTACGGCTAGCCCCTTCAATGGCGGACCAAAAGCTCCAGTAAGGCCGCCATTTGTGCTAATGGCTGGCGGTGTCGTGTTTTCTGCACGCGTGGCTGGTTTAGTCTTATGAACCGAAATCAGGGTGGCGTCAATGGGAACGTCGGTTCCATTCGGCAACTGAATATCGGTAAAGCGGAGGTTCAGGTGACCCATGTCCTTAATGGCATCAGCGAGTTTTTCATTGTCGGAGTCGCTGACCTGCCCGTTCAGCTTTGAGCCTGTTGGGATAATCACATTCCCAATAACGCTGCGCACGGGGGCACTGATGGTCGCAGTGAATCGATCGCCGACTTTGGAAGTCTTGGTCGAGAGCGGAGTATCCAGAGTCGCGCGGAATTCCGTGCCGGCTTTCAGGAGCTGAGGTTGAGAGTTTTCGGCCGTTGAAGTCGGAATCGAGTCGGACTGTGGCTTGGCTGACGGAACCGGAGCCGGAGCTTTCGTATCCGGGGGCATTTGCTTCTGCGGCTGTTCCGGTGATTGTGACGCGGCAGAAGGGGTCGGCGGCGTGGTCGCGGTCCCTTGATTTGGGGCGGTTTGCTGAGCAGTTTGTGAAATACCCAGCGTAGAACAAAGCAATGCGATTGCAGCTATGAAGAAAGCACGACGTAAGAACATCAGATTAGGCCTCAGGAACTTAGAACGGAATTGCTGAAGCCTAGGTTGGCTTGCTCACAGTTCCTAAGCTACCGGATGAGATTGGACGTTTGCTGAACCGCAGGCAAGAGCCGCACGGCGCCGCGATTGGCATAATCCAAGACGTTGCCGGGCTTTACTCCCAGCCAGACTGTGACGATCGCCGTGACTACAAGCGCAGTGGTCAGGCCAGGCGCCGCCTTCAAGCGCAGAGCCTCTTCGCCAGCTTGTGGTTCATACATGTACATAACGACTACAAGCCGCAGGTAGTAATAAGCCGCGACCGCGCTGTTCACCAAGCCGATAATTGTCAGCCAGACCAGATTGCTCTTGAGAGCGGCATTGAAGACGTAGAACTTGGCGAAAAAGCCTCCCGTTGCGGGAATTCCAATCAGGGAAAGTAGAAAGATGGTTAGAGTTATCGCGAGCACTGGGGAGCGCTTTCCCAATCCGGCGTAGTCTTCGATATTCACATAGCGCTCGCCTGTGCGCGCGAAGTGAGATACGACTGCGAAAGCGCCCACGTTCATCGCAGCATAAGAAGCCGCGTAGAAGATTGCAGCGGTGATGCCGATGTCCCGAGCGTTGGGAGCGATTACAGCAGCGAAGGCAACAAGCAAGTACCCAGCGTGAGCGATGGACGAATACGCCAGCATGCGTTTGACGTTCGTCTGGAGGAGCGCACCGAGATTGCCGAGCGTCATCGAGAGCGCGGCCGAAACCCACACCAGCCAGAACCAGGCATTGCCTGTCCCGATTGCCGCGCCGAAGAGAATGCGGAGCAGCACGGCAAAGGCCGCCGCTTTCGGTCCCGTGGACATCAGGGCGACAACGGGAGCAGGAGCGCCTTCATATACGTCGGGAGTCCAGATGTGAAACGGCGCCGAAGCGACTTTGAATCCGATGCCCACGAACATGAGCGCAACGGCGACATACGCCAGACCGTGGCTGACTGGCACGTTTGCGCCCGGCACCATTGAAACTCCGGACGACTGCAACGCAGAAGCGATGGTGTAGATGCTGGTTGACACGGTTGCGCCGAACATCAAGGCGACGCCGTAAAGAAAGAATGCCGTTGCAAATGATCCCAGCAGGAAGTACTTGATCGATGACTCGGTGCTGGTCGCATAACGGCGGCGGAATCCAGCAAGCACATACGTCGCAATCGAAG
>DATEKE010000181.1:0-4005 GCA_035277605.1 Terriglobales bacterium
GGACTCGCCGCACGTTAAGCGCGACGTGGGTGGGCGGCAGCCCAACCAAAAGCGTAGGGATCTCCCCAAGCACGACGAGTATTTTCGTGCATATCCTCTATATTATCTAGGTGGCGACATGGATCTGCTTTACGTCACCGAGGTTATGTCTGGTGGAGTCTTTCTCGAACGATCATCGACTCGCTGCAGGTCAGCCAAGCGCTGTTCAAGCTCCAACCGAAAGATCTCGGCTTGCTCGTATAGCCGTGCGTTTTGGATGGCCACGGATGCGGGAATGGCCAATGATTTCGCGAGCCGCAAACGGTCTTGTGCGAATGTGCCTGCCCGCGTGTCGCCAAGAGAGAGAAATCCCAGAACCTGCTGCGAAGCCACGAGCGGGACGCAAAGCCAGGAGCGCAGATGGGAGAAACCCTTGAAATCGCTCCATTCCCCCTCCTGAGCAGTGTCTGAAATCAGGACGCTCTTCTTCATGGCAAGAATTTCCATCAGAAATCGACTGTCGCGTGCGTCGAGCGTGGATGGCGAACGAGGAAGCCGTCGCTTCGGCTCGCAGTTCTGAACCTCTCGAGCAAGAAACAGGCGCGTCTCAGCCTCGACAAGGATGACCTGCGCCAATTCGCACGGCACAAGATCCAGCAGCGACTTTAATAAAGTGTCTAGCACGTAATCCATGCTTAGGTCTTGCGTCAGCGCTAGGCTCGTTTTGCGAAACGCCTCGGCTTCGGCCCGCGCTGCCTCCGCCGCGTCTAAATTCCGCGCCATCTGCTCTTCCGCCGACTTGCGCAATGTGATGTCCTGCGCGGTTCCGACCAGACGTTGAACGATTCCACTCAGATCTCTGACCGGAAACCCGCGGACCCAAACCCAATGCGTCGCACTGTCCGGCCTGACGATCCTGAACTCTTCGTCGAGGTGCCCGCTGTGAACCGATTCTTGCAATCGCGCCAGCACGCGAACGCGATCTTCAGGGTGGATCACCTCTTCGTACGATTTCGGATCCTGGCGTAGAGACTCGCAACTCCGCCCCGTGATCGCCTCGTACGCGGGGTTCACATACAGAACCTCCATATTTTCGGCATTCAGCATCCAGAAAACTTCCTGGATGTTAGACGCCATTTGCTGAAACCGCTCCTCGCTTTCGCGTAACGCGGTTTCCGCCTTCCTTCTTTCAGTGATATCGCGAAGGACTGCGACGTGCCTGCCCCGAAGAAAGGCGGCCTTTGCGGTGTATTCGACAAATGCGATCCGACCGTCGCCACGTGCGACTTGCGTCTCGCTGTGTTCATATGTGCGTTTGAGGAATCGCCCCCATGCGTCTCGGAAGTGTTTCTTATCCGCGAGAAACGCTTCGACGGAATGGCCCACCAATGCCTCGCGAGAAGTCCCGAGCAGTTTGAGCGCCGCAAGATTCGCGTTCAGGCAAATAGAATCGTCGTCCAGGATCAAAATGCCATCGAGAGCATTGTCGAAGACAGACTTGTATTCGCGTTCCGTGGCAGCCAGAGCATCGGCTGTCTCGCGATGCTCTTGCCGAGCCAGAAGTAGAAACCGACCATGAAGCCCGATTGCAATCGCGAGACTGATCAAGACAATCGTTAGTAGGGTGGAGGATAACGAACCGCTGTATAAGTGAGCGCCGAAAGCCGTGATCAGGAGGGTTAAGGCAGCAAAGCCGATCAGGACAGAACCTACACGCATCCAACGCTCCGGCTGGTTTTCGGACAGCAGCTTGCGAACCGTGCGCATGAGTCGCGGCCTTTAGGCGCGATGCTACGCGCTCGGAAACACAGAGTCAAATGCAAGGAGGGTTCAAATATCTGCGGCTTCGGGGTCTCGTCGTTCCAGGCGCTTGAAGCTTGGCATCAAATCTAAAACGCGGCTTAGAGTATCCCTCGGGTCCAGTTCAAGGGCACCCGAAATCTCAATTACGGCAGTAAGCGAAGGGGTATTGATCCGCCGCTCAAGTTGGCCTATGTACTTTTCGCTGTAGCCACTTCGTGATGCCACTTCATGTTGCTTTCGATGAAGTTTACGGCGCTCCTCCACCAAGATGCGAGCGAACGCGGCCCTGACAACAGGATCTCTCCTGTGGGGCTTTTTCGGTGGCTGGCCGCTCTTCTGCGCCATGAGCGGCCCAATGATGAGAACTTGTACAGAATACTTCCAGGAACTATACTATCCTTCCTTTGGTTGATGTGGTGATTCAGTTGCGGGCGGCCTTAACGGGCCAACGCAACGGCGCCCTAGCGCGTATCCGAGCGGCGCCGGCGATTTGCCGGAAGTAGACTTTCAACGCGTCCAACGAGCTCAGTGCCCGTTATGCCTAACGCTCTCGCAATTTCTAGGATTGCCGTGAGAGATGGGCTATTTTTACCTCTCTCGAGCAGGCTTATGTACTTGGGGTGGTAACCACTGTCGAATGCAAGCTGTTCCTGTGTGACATGGCGCTCGTCACGCAGATTGATTAGTACACGGGCAAAAGCCCGCTTTTCGATAGCTCCACGATCTACCCGACCGCCGATCCGAGTCACGGTGGTTCGGATCGTGGATTAGCTCAGCATATTATGCCACACACTATACTATCCATAACGATTTGGCGGCGATGGTGCTGGGTCCACGTACTAGAGGGTTGTCAACCGGAGAACCGTCCCGAGGAGGCCTAGGCGTGGACGCGTCAACAACAGCTCGTTTTCCTGTTCTGCCCGGTACACCCGCGGAAACTGCTGGGCGTGCTGCTTCGGAGGAGGTGACGGCGCACGACCCTCCTGATGGGATCCTGCTGGCTCGCGTGAACTCTGGGGACAGTAGTGCGCTTGGGCTCCTGTTTCAGCGTTTTTCGCGACCTATACGCAGCATCGGTCGAAGAATTCTCCGAGACGACAGCGAAGCAGACGATCTCGTCCAGGACGTATTTCTATTCATTCAACGCAGGTCCTCTATTTTCGATAGTTCCAAGGGTTCGGCCGGGTCGTGGATTATTCAAATGGCATATCAGCGAGCCATTGAGCGGCGACGGCGCTTGGCAACCCGGCACTTCTACAATCGCGCAGACCTTCAGAGCACCGCAAGCCACGTGGTCGGTATACCGACCATGGAGCATGATTATTCCGCGGAGGCGGTGTTTGGACGTAATGGTCTAGAGAAGATCATGAGCGCTCTCTCGGAGCCTCAGCGCGAGACTCTGCGGCTCTTTTTTTTCGAAGGTTACACGCTATCCGAAATCGGCGTGAAAATGGGTCAGCCATTGGGAAATATCAGAAATCACTACTACCGGGCTCTCGACAAGTTGCGGCAGCAAATGTTTGGGCGTAAGGTTTCAGGCGTCTAATCGGTATGGTCCCGCACAGCAATAATCGAGGTGAGGACCTTCGGTCGGACATGCGACCGCACGAGGAATTTCTCGAGCTGTGCGCTGTGTCGACCACAGGCGAGTTGTCAGAAGACGAACATGCGGCATTGAAGCAGCATCTCGCGGTTTGTGCTGAATGTCGTCAGCTCTTAAGCGAGTTTGAAGCAGCCGCGGGCGTAGCCGCGCCGTTGCTGTCTTCAGAATTGGCAGTGCATAGTGCTGACGAACATGGCTCGGCGCACGAAGACGCCGATGTACTCAATCCGGTTGTTTCGGAGCGCCTGCGTAGCGCACTGGTAGAATCGGCGCCGGCTCTCCGTGACAACGGTTTCATTTTCGCGCGCCGCAACGGAAATCACGTCTCACGTATAAATTGGAGTTACGTCTGGTTGCCCTTTGCAGCGGCGGTACTTCTAACCGCAGCCTTGGCGATTTATTCCTATCAAGCTGGCACGCGCCGACCGCCGCAAATTGCCCAGAAGACGAATGTCGACGCCCAAACCAATCTCGATGCCCTTGAACAGCAATTGAGCGATTCAGGCCACGAGCGAGAAGTTCTGGAAACGCAGCTTGCGGATCGTGACAAAACCATCCGGGAATTGCAGCGGCGGATCGATGATGAATCCGCAGCGCTGAACCAGGAAAAGAATACACAA
>DATEKE010000182.1:0-4603 GCA_035277605.1 Terriglobales bacterium
CCTATTCAAGTCGTTCTCCGGCGAAAATTTCGCCTCAAGAATCTAGCAGAAGAGCTCTGCTGAGGTGAAACCGCGGGATATCCTGCTTGGTACAGCACGGCCCTCACCAGCTCTTGTGGAACTTGGTATCGAAGCCGAATCCACCGCTTTCATCGCGGGTTCCGCTGAACGAGACTCTCGGACTTATGTGATATTCGAGCTTGATAGTGGTGTTTTGCGTCGCCGTCACATCGGTGGCGAACGTGACAAACAGATTACCGGTCACTCGTTGCTGAATGGCAACGCGTGCGCCCGGGTTCTGCTGATTGCCTCCCAATTCGGGATCGATCGACAGTTGTGAGATGCCGGCAATTTTTTGCAGTCGGCTGGTCACCTGGCTTGCCACCTGAGAGGCGACGAGCGATTCGGCGCCCATGCTTCCCGGCGGAGTCGGATTGGCCGCCGAAGCTTCTGTGGTTTTGCCAAAAGCGATCAGGTTGATGATGTCCGATGGCGGCAGCGATGGCACCGATGTGTAGTTCGTGTGCAGACGGTCAACCGGTCCATCGAAGTGCATCATGATGTTGTATTCCTGAATCGTGGTGTTTACGGCAACGTTGACGACCGGCTGCGTCTCGTAGGGATTCACGAAATCAATCGTCCCATTTTGGAGCAGGTAGCGATTTCCCTGAAAGATGAGATCGCCGCCGGAGAGGACCACGCGTCCGAGAATCACTGGATTCGCAGCCGTCCCATTTACCTCCAGGTTCGCGGTTCCATCAAGGCTCAGCGTGCGGCTGACAAGACTGATGCCATTCGTGGCGTTCACGGCGAGATTGAGCTTCAATTTGTCGGCGAAACCCTGCGAGGGAGCAGGAACGGTGTCTCCCGAAAATTGACCGATGAAGGTCATCAGATCGAAGTCGGGCGCAAAGGAAAGCTGGTTGATGCGCACGTCTCCGTTAAGCAGTGCGGAGTCGAGGTTGCCGGTAAGCGCGAGGCTCATTCCTAATCTGGTACGAACCCCTTGCGGATACAGCAGGCGAATTCCCCGCCCGGCCAATGCAAGATTGAAAGCGAGCGACGGGCGGTAGACTACACCACCGCTGGCCGTTACCTGGCCGCCTCCGACTTCGCCTTTGAAGCTGGTTATGTTGAGACGATCCTTGGTCAACGTCAGTACGCCGTTTCCGTTTTCCAACCCGAGCGGAAGGTCTCCGCTGGCAAAGCCTGCGTTGACGACTTCGATCTGTCCCTGAACGTCGGGATTCCTGCGTTGACCGTACGAATTGATGTTGAGACGAAGCTGTCCGGAAGTCACCAGATCAGGATCGAAGAGCTGGACCAGCTTCAAGTCGACCGTGCCCAGAGCGAGCATCGAGACCGGAGCATTGCGGTCGACAACCGGCACAGTTGCCTGGAACTGCAGGTTGGTATCGGTTCCGCGAAGCTGAACGCGCTGAAGAGCAAGCACGCCATTTACATAGTCAACATGGATTGGACTCGCGGCACCGATCTGCACCGTATTCGCATAGTTCACGTTCAGAACGGGAATGGTCGCGTGGGCCTCGACCCGAGCTTTGTCCTTCAGCGGTCCTTTCAGAGTTGCGTGCAGCTCAGTTTGGCCATTGATTTTGCCTGCTTGCGACGGCGCATAAGCCGCGACGATGGCGCCCAGGGGAATGGCCTGGGTGTCGAGCGTGGCGTTCGCGTAGTAGTCGCCGGTAAGGTTCACGGTGCCGCGTCCGCGAATCGAGGTGTTGAGGACCTGCGAGTTGAGATCGAAAGTTCCAACATGATTAGCGACATTCGCGTTAAGCGCGATTCCGTTGATCGCCTGCTTATCGATGACCAATTTGGGAATCTGCAGCGAAGCCGTGAGCTCCGGATTCTGGACGGTGCCGCGTCCGCTGGCGATCAGCCTGAGCACGCCCGTCAGATTCATTCCGCGCTGCTTTACCGTTTGCAGTTGGGCGAGTTGAATTCCGGGAGCCTGGAGTTGGAAGTCGTAATTCTGTGACTTCGGATAATAGACAAGATTGCCGTTCGCAGAACCGGCGGGAATGCGAGCGTTTAACTTGGCATTCACGACCTCGCCAGTGCCGTTGAAGTTGAGATTCAGCGCATTGATGGGCTCGCCGGAAACTTGAGCATTCGTGAGACTGACTGTGCCTTGTCCGATGGGATTCAGTTCCGTGCCATGCAGATTCACATTCGCCGCGAGCGTTCCTTTGATGGGCGTAGTCACGCCGCCGGCTTTGGCCAACTCGCCGACATTCAGGTTGTTGGCGTTGAGTCCTACCTGAATCGGACTGGTGTTCGTGAAAGCCCATTTGCGCAGCCCGGCGCTCAGGTTGAAGGTGATGCGTCCGCGGTCGGCGGGATCGAGTTCCCCATTCATCAGACTCGCGCCGGATGGGCTGGCATTGATGTTGGTGCGCAGCAGCTTCCACTGCGTGCCGTGCACACGAAGGTTGTTGGCATTCAATTGGCCGGCGACATGCGGCGCTGCCGTCGACCCGGTGACAGTCCCATTGAAGTTCGCGGTGCCGTATAGGCCAAAAGGCTGCGAACCGGGCGCACGGAATTCGTCGGCAATGTTTTCCAGTTCATGCAGGTCATTCGACTGCAAACGAATCTGCAGCGCCGATCGATCGCTGACGGTCCCGTTCAGGTTCAGCGATGTTTGCGGCAGGCGGATGAAGCTGTTGGAGAGAGCGATTGTCTTGGTTGCGTTCGAATATGCGCCGTGAATGGTGCCATTCACTGGCACTGCCGCACCATTCCCATTTGCAGGCGCCAGGTTCGCGTTCAAGTTGGCGTCGGCCTTGGCCTTCATGTCATCGAACGTGCGCCCCCACGTCGCGTCCGCGTTGGAGTCGACTCTGCCATTCACCTTTACTTGGCGCAGCGATGGGGAATTCATCATCGCCTTCAAATCCGCAACCGAAATTCCGTGCAGTGCAGCGACCAGATGTGACTGCGACTTGCCGGTGAGATCGCGCATGACCAGATTGCCGGTGAGTTCTCCGCCGAGCAGGCCGGCGCGCATGTCTTTTACTTCGAGATTTCCGTTCCGCAGAGTGTAGCGCGCGCCGAGGTCGCGGATGCCGGTGCGCATGGTCGGCGTGACGATCTGGAGCTCTCGGCTGTTCAGGCCTCCATCAACCACAACAACGGCGAGCATGGGAGTATCGGGCTTAGCTTGATATTCCAGTGATCCATTCGCGCTCAGCACGCCGATTGGTAGGGAAGCGTTCTTCAACGTCCGGCGGAACTGGCCGGAGTCGAGAACGGCCTGATAGGTGGCGTTCACGTGCGGATGCGCAAAGTCTGTGAGCGTGGCATTCAGGATGAAATGCGAATCGCCGCTGTTGAGGGTCGCGTTAGTGAGCTTGAATTCTTGCGGCGTTAGGTCGAACTTGGCGCTCAGGTCGTGTGGAATCGGATTGAAGTTTTCGAGCTTGAGGTGTCCGTCCTTGTAGCTGATGTTTCCTGAATAACGCTTCTGGGAGGGATTGAATCCAGATTGGAACGTGAGATCGTGCAGGTCAGCGTTCATCACGCTCTTGCGGTTGTTGTAGTAGATCTCGCCATTGTCGAGTACCGCGTGACGCACTCCGAGATCGAAGATGTTGGTGTTGCTCTTCTGGTTGTTGCTCTTGGTCTGCGGCAGATTGTCTGTGCCGTGCGCGTCGATGAAGACACGAACGACGGGATGATTGATGGTTACATCATCCATGTACCAGGTCTTGCTGAGAATGGAGACGACACGAATGCCAAGGTGGATGTGATCGACGGTGAGCAGCGGCGGTGTCGGATATGGATTGGCTCCGTCCACTACGACGTTATAAAGATCGAGGCTCGGTGAAATTCCGTGAAAGTGCAGGGCAAAGTCTTTGGCATGGACCTGCGATCCCAACGCAGCGGCCGCCTGCGCCTCGGCTTTCTTCAGTACGTATTGATGAAACGATTCATTGTGCAGCAGGACATAAATCGTGACACCCACAGCAATGATCAGAAACAGAATGACGCCGACGACCCAGCCGACGATCTTCTTCCATCGGCCGTGCCGACGTGGAGCCGGCTCCTCGAACTGGCGTGGCTCCTCAGGAGGCTCGTTGTAATAGGGAGGTAAATTCGGTGCTGCGCTCACAGCCTAAGCTCCTAAACATCTTCAAAGACGTGCTCGCTGATCTAGTGGCACGCCAATTCAAAGCTCCTCAGAATGCCTGTCCGATCGTGATGAAGTACTGGAAGGGTTTGAGTCCTTGAGGAGCATTCAAGTTGTAGCCAAAGTCGATACGCACCGGACCCACTGGAGTGGCGTAACGGAAACCAAGGCCAACTGTGTTCGTGTATTGGCCATGGAATCCGATCGTGCGGAATACATTTCCACCGTCATAGAAGGGAACCACGCCGAGTCCCTGCTTGAGCGGAACCGGGATGCGAAATTCCGAATTGACTAGAAAAAGTTGATTGCCGCCGTTTGGAACCGCAATTTGCTGGCAGCCGCTGGTCTCGCCCACCGAGCAAACAGGAATGTAGCGTTGCGGGCCGGCGCCGTTCAGGGGAAATCCACGCAGCGTATTCGCGCCGCCACTGAAGAACGATTGGCTTAGTG
>DATEKE010000183.1:0-14464 GCA_035277605.1 Terriglobales bacterium
CGCAAGCTGCAGGTAATCGAGCTGATGAATCACCACGTTCGCAATGCATTGCAACCCGTCATGTATCTTCCGTACTCGCAGGATCAGGAAATGCAGCTCAATACCATCCGCGACGCTGCACGACGTATCGATTGGGCGTTACGGGAGATCCTTCCCGGGCATGAAGTTGAGGAAAGCGCCTCGCACACGGCGCGGAGTTGATTACCAATACAGGCAATCTAGTATCGAGTTGCATAAGTCCGCGTACAACGTTTTAGCACTCAGCAGTCAGTGGTATTGGGTTTGGCTGAATGCCGAGTGCTGAATGCTGAGTGCTGGCGCTATGAATCATTCGCTAATTTATGCAGCTAGATACTAGCAGCAAAGGCCAGGGGGGAGTCGCGGCAAGCACTTGTCGACGATAGTGCGCAATATTCTTCCGGACTGCAGATAAGCTGCGAGTCAGGAGCAGAGGGCATAGATGTACCTCGAGGAAAAAGCGACCGCGCTGCAGACAGAGATCGATCCACAGCCCACTGATGCTTCAACTTTAGCCAGCCTGCGCGCTCTGGCCGATCCGGCGTTTTCACGAATTGCCGGAGCCCCACTGGTGGACGGAAATCAGGTTGACCTGCTTCGCGATGCAGCCGAGAACTATCCTGCATGGCTGCAAGCCATTGGCGCAGCGCAGCGATACATCTACTTCGAAAGCTACATCATTCACGACGATGAGATTGGCGGCCACTTCGCCGACGCTTTAATCGCAAAAGCGGGCGAAGGCGTGCAGGTTTGTCTTGTATACGACTGGCTTGGCGGATTGGGAAAAGCCTCGCGGCGATTTTGGAATCACCTTCGGCGTGGTGGCGCTGCGGTGCGCTGCTATAACCCTCCGCATTTGAGCAGCCCATTGGGCTGGGTATCACGCGATCACCGAAAATCGCTGGTAATCGACGGGCACACTGGCTTCGTCACTGGATTGTGCATAGGCCGTTCGTGGGTGGGCGATCCGGCGAAGCATATCGAACCGTGGCGGGACACGGGGATTCGCGTACGCGGTCCTGCCGTTACGGAAATCGAACGTGCGTTCACACAGATCTGGTCGAAACTCGGAGAGCCGCTTCCCATTCAGGAATCTACCCCGCCTCTCCCGACGGGAGAGACAAGCATGCGAATTGTGGCGAGCGAGCCGGCCACGGCCGGAATGATTCGGCTGGACCAGATGGTTGCAGCTCTTGCGCGTGAGCGGCTGTGGTTGACCGATGCATATTATGCCGCGACCCCGTCCTATGTTCAGGCTCTTCGAGCAGCGGCAAAAGATGGCGTGGATGTCAGAGTGTTGGTTCCAAATGCTACTGACATCCCTGCTTTACGGCTCCTATCCCGAACCGGCTATCGCGTTTTACTTGAAGCTGGTGTGCGCGTGTTTGAATGGAACGGCTCGATGATCCACGCTAAGACTGCCGTGGCCGATGGACACTGGGCGCGCATAGGGTCAACCAATCTGAACATCGCGAGCTGGTTCGGGAATTGCGAGCTGGACGCGGTAATCGAGGACGCCGCCTTCGCGGCAAAGATGGAGGACATGTATCTTCAGGATCTGACGAATGCAACCGAGATCGTTCTCGATGAAAGACGCCGGGTGCGCGCTCCGGGTGAACCTGCTCATCGTGCCGTGCTTGGACGAGGAGGTGGCAGCGCCAGCCGAGCGGCCACAGGAGCGGTCCGAATCGGGAATGCTATCGGAGCGGCCTTCACCGATCATCGTGTCCTCGGTGACGTCGAGGGCCGGTTTACTCTTCTCGTTGGATTGCTGCTGAGTGGGCTCGCTGCGCTTTTTTGGTTTTTTCCGCGAGTGCTAGTCTACCCGGCTGTTGTCCTGCTTGGCTGGTTTGGTATTGCCGTGATTTACAAAGCTGGAAAGATCATTTCGCGGTCCCGGCGGAATGCCCGTCGTGTCACATAGCTGCAAGTGCCGGTCCATGCAGCGAACTGCTAATTGCTTCCAGGATCAGCGCTGGCCGGAAAACAGATCACAATAACTTGTGTCGAATTACCTGAATAATTCGCGCTTTGCGGCATTTGAGATAGCCACTACCGCTGGATGTTGCAGCTTGCGTTCCGCAGAGATGGCATAGAAATGCATTCTGACTTTGTCGGTATGTCCGATGGTGGCGAGTCCTCTCAATTTGTCCGGCTGCTTCTCGAAAACTGACGGCATGGGGAAGATTGCGGCTCCGGTTTCTCCAAAGGCACGAAGCAAGGCGTAATCTTCGAACTCCCCGACAATCATCGGACGCACACTGTTCGTCTCAAACCAGAATTCAAGTCCGCGACGCAACGCAGTGTTCTCGGTAGGCAGAAACAACGGAGCGCCATCCAAACTCTTTGGAAAGTCCTTCCGAAATTTGCTTGCCAGCTTCGGGGCAGAGACGAAGATCACGCCACACTCGCCCAGCAGGTGGCTGTAGGCTCGGATGCTTAGGCTGGGATCGACAGGAGAATCCGAAAGGACCAGATCCAACTCGTGAGTCGCGAGGCGTGCCAAAAGGCTGTCAGATGCGGCTTCACGACATACCACGCGAACATTTTCTCGAAGGTGCAAGGCGGGCTCGATCAACAGTTGGGCAATCACCTTAGGCATTACGTCAACGATTCCGATATCGAGACGCATCGCTCGGCCCACCGGTCGATTCTTCACGACGTCCAGTAGTTCCCGCCCGAGCGAAAAAATGTCCTCCGCGTAACTGAAGACGGTCCTGCCTGTGTCAGTTAGTACAAGCCGTCTTCCCGATCTTTCAAGCAGTTTTTCTCCTAAATGATCTTCCAGAATTTTCAATTGGGTACTGATAGCCGGCGGCGAAATCCGCAGCTCGGCGGCTGCTTTGTGGATGCTGCCGGCGCGCACTACCGTCCAGAAGTAAAGCAAATGATGATAGTTCAGCCACTCCATTGTCAGTTAAGAATATCTTATTCTCTCTTACAGCTACTCTACTTTTTACGAACAAATAATTTCGCCATAGCGATCCCTGCATTGACGACAGCGCTGCTCACTTGGCCGGTTTTGTGACAAAAAATTGCTTGATAGCGCGGGTAGCGGAACAGGGGAGCGTGGCGCCAGGAAAACAAAGTTCTCGTGACACTCGAATCATTGTGACGGAATCAAAGGGTCGAATTGGATGTTTGGAATTGCCTAGTAACTAGCTGCATAAATTAGCGAATGATTTATAGCACCAGCACTCAGCATTCAGCACTCGGCATTCAGCCAAATCCAATACCACTGACTGCTGAGTGCTAAAACGCTGTGCGCGGGCTTATGCAGCTAGATACTGGAGAATTTTTCCAAGACCTATGAACCGACGGACTCAAGCAGAAACACTGCTTCTTTGAAATTGTCATTCCTCGCGCCGCGCTTAAGCAATCAATTCGCGGCCGCAAGGACTTGTTGCTCCGCTGGTCTGTCCTTGAATTCATTGTGACTGACGGTTATTAGAAGCCGAATGCATTCTGTGCGGAAGTTGTCCCAACCGTAGCCTCCCGCGCGCAAGACTGGACCGTGCTCGCGCCAGACCACCAGAAGCGTTGCCAGCTGGAAGCAGCGCCAAAACAGCAGTTCCATCGATGGAAGCGATTGCCGGCTGCTCTGCAGTCGTTTCAGGTTCTCAGCCTGGAAACGCAGATGGTCATCTTCATCAGCGAGAATATTGGCGCAAATGCATCGCAAAAGCTGCGACTCCGTCGCGCGCTCCAGGGCCTTATAGTAGGGAACGGCGACAATCTCAGCCATCACCAGCACGCGCAGGCAAAGTTCTAGTCCGGCAAACTTGCGAAGGCGCCGGAAGATCCGATCGACCCAGTGCTGGTGAAGCAGTTCCACGCCTTCCCGTCGCAGGAAGCGGGCCAGATGGCGACTGTGCCGTTGCTCCTCTTGGATGAACAGCTCCAATGAAGGTAGGAAATTCGGATTAAGTGCAGCGAGGCGCGAGGCGCGACCGCGTCGTATCAGTCCTGACCCGTCAGAACCTTCACCCAATTGAAACTGCTGGATCGATCCACTCACGAGTCGGCGTTCAGTATCGTTCAGGGCTCGCGGATGCGACCACGGCAGCAATTCACGAGTCGCCGCTCGCGACGAAAAGAGAGCAACCCAATCGATCATCGTTGTCATCCGCGTACTTTACATTACAAAGTACATTGCGTCAATGTCGCAGTGGAATCTTCTATCGCAATCTCAAACTTCAGCCGTGTTGAGCTGGGGTTGACTGGTGAAAGACCATGCATCCAAGTGCACGTACATGAACTTGTCCACACAAGCCCTCAATCGTCATCAACCTCCTGGATGCACTAACTGATGGAAAATTTCCTCAGACTCTTGTGGATGTCGGCACTGCCCGCAGCCGGAAATTTTCTGGGCTCGGTTTTGGCTGAGCTCGTTCCCATGACGGCACGACGGCTGAGTTTGACGCTGCATGCGGCCGCCGGAATTCTCCTCGCGGTGGTGGCGGTCGAGCTCATGCCCGAAGCATTACGCCAGGCGCCACCCTGGATTGTGATCACGTCCTTTACTGCCGGAGGACTTGTGTTCATCGCGCTGGATCATTTTTTGGAGAATATTCGCACTCGAGCCGGCAAGAGTTCACGCTCGGGACCCTGGACCATCTACGCTTCTGTGGCCATTGATCTGATAAGCGATGGAATCATGATTGGCGTCGGTTCGGTAGTTTCTGAGCGTCTGGCTCTCGTGCTCGCGCGGGCAGGCACTGGCGGACGTTCCCCAAGCACTCGCCACCATGGCGCTGCTTCAAGAGCGGACATCGCGCGCACACAGGATCGGACTTGCAGTATTGCTTACCGTACCGCTATATGTGGGGTCGATATTCGGTTACTTCGTTCTGCGAGGTCGTTCACGTCTGGCGCAATTCGGCGTGCTTGGCTTCACGGCGGGCTTGCTCACAACATTGGCGGTGGAGGAAATCATTCCACAGGCACACGAGCGTGGCGAATCTCACGCTGCCGCAGCTGCTTTCGTGATCGCATTTGCGGCCTTCATTGCGTTAACGAGCTATCTGTAGTTGCTCAAGCCGCTCCATAGCGGATGCGGTGCTCGTCATGATCATTGACGCGAGTGCATGTCATTTGAATCTGTCATCCAATAACAGTCGACGAGCAAACGGACCAGGATGCATTGGATTTACCACATCATCCGATACACACTCACACATTGGGGCTACTGGGCGGTGTTGGCAGGTCTCCTGGGCGAGAATGCGGGACTACCTGTTCCAGGAGAAACCGTACTCATGTTTGCCAGCTTCCTTTCGCACAAGAACACTGACCTTCAACTCATGTGGGTGATTGTGGCTGGAACTGCGGCGGCCATCATGGGTGACAACCTTGGATTTCTGCTGGGCCGAAAACTAGGAACGCGGCTGATTCGCTGGATGAAGAAGATTTTCCATTTGGATGATACGGATATCGGTGCAGCCAAAAACCAGATCCGATGTCATGGCGGGGCCACGGTTTTCTGGGCTCGATACATCTTTGGCCTGCGAACCGTCGCCGGTCCGCTCGCAGGAGTGCTGGGAATGGAATGGAAGAAATTTATCCTCTTTAATGCATTAGGAGCTGCGACGTGGGTGACATCAATGGCAATGATCGGCTACACCTTCGCGGACCAATTTGAGACATTGCTGGGCTTCTTCGAGAAAGCATCGTGGACTATGGCCGCTGGCCTATTTGTTCTCGGTTATTTTCTTTGGCGGAAGAAAAAGAAACATTTCAGAGAACGGCACGAGCGTGCGGCGTAGAAGGTGGACACATCTACATCTCCTGTCGCAGCGTGTGAGGATTAAAGAACATAGATGTAAACCAAACTGGCTGCCCCCAGGAATTCGAACCCGATATGCTGATCCAGAGTTAGACCCGTGATTTAGCAACCGTGTCCTTGGTATCGCGTTGTTCCTCCACTCCGGGTAGCGAACTGTAAGTCGTAACAGTGTTCCAGAACGCCAGGCAATCCAAACATTATGGTCCTCATTGTGAAAACACGTGAGCGCCGAGCGTGGGCACATCCCTATTGGTAGCGCATCACGCTCGCTAGCCTGAGGCACTCGTGATGAAAAGTATCCCATTAAGAAAAGTACTGTCCTTCGCCGTAGTGTGCCTGGCGACACAGATGTGGTCCCAATCTGCGAATCCCGAGTTTCCCGATCCGGGACACCCCCGCATGTCGCGCGATCAGCAGCGCCAGCTCGGATTGCAGGCCGCGGCGCAAGTGTACCAGCAGATGCCGGTATTACCGGACAGTAGTCCGGAAACGAAATACGTCAGGCAGTTGGGACAAAAACTGTTCGCCACGATCCCTGCGGAAAACTCCTGGCCTTACGAATTCCACGTAGTCGCTCAGAAAGAGATTAACGCCTTCGCCCTACCGGGCGGCCCCATGTTTGTGAACATCGGAACGATCACGGCTGCCGCTAACGAAGCCCAACTTGCCGGGGTGATGGCGCACGAAATGTCGCACGTGTACATGCAGCACTCCGCTAAGCAGCAGAGTAAAGCGGAATGGACAGGAGGCCTGGCGCAGTTGGCTGGCGGCATTCTCGGTTCGACCACTCATGGAACCATGGGACAGCTCGCGCAAGCTGGAATTCAGTTCGGTGCTCAAGGACTGATGCTCAAGTATTCGCGCAGCGATGAATCCCAGGCAGACGCCGTGGGAGCCATCATTCTGTACAAAGCGCGTTACAACCCACGAGCCTTGGCTGATTTTTTCCAGACGCTTGAAGCGCAGGGCGGCTCGCCTCCACAATTGCTCAGTGACCATCCCAATCCAGGGAATCGTCAGCAGGCCATTGAAAAAGAGATTCGCAATTGGCCGTCGGAAAAATACGCCGGCGACAGCGTGGCATTCCAGAAAGCACGGCAGCATGCGCTTGGCGTGAAAGCCTATACGGCTGAAGAAATCGCTGCTGGAGCAAAGGCGGGACAATGGGCCTCGATCAACCGCAAGAACGGAGCGGCGTTTAGGTCCTCCGCTGCAACGAATTCTTCCCCGGCGACGTCAGTGGGGACCAAAGCCCTGGCTGCATCGCTGGAAAGCGTGCTCCCAAGCTCGCGAATGATCCCCAGCGATCTTGGACCCGTAAAGATTGACCGGCCGCAGAACTGGTCAGTGACTATGCCCGCGCACCCGGGGGACTACCTCACCATCGCTCCCGAAGCGGGAATTACTCCTAACGGCGTGGGATACGGGGTACTCATCAATGCGGCGCGGATGAATGGCCAAACCATCAACATCGACGACGTCACGAGTCAACTCGTGAGCGACCTTGAAAAAAGCAATGGAATAAAGCCTGCAGGCAAGGCGCAGGCCATCAGTGTGCATGGAGTGCAGGGACGCTCGGTGATAATGCAGTCGGTCTCGCCATTCTCTTCCACTAGCGGTCAGCAGGTTGAGCGCGACTGGCTAGTTGTCTTCCCACAATCGAACGATACCGCGATCCTCTTCGTATTCGTAGCGCCGGAAGCGCAATTCCAGCGTTTTCAGCCAACTTACGAGGCGATGTTGAAGAGCGTGCAGTTCTAGTACGAAAATTCTGGTCCGAATTGCCTGGCAAATACAAGCTGCTGGCGCCTGCTGCTACGTTTGCCAGTTGGTGCCGGTCAAGAGCTGGATTTAAAGTCCGCGTGTCGGAGGTTCTTCCGAGGCTTAAGAAGGTCTGCGGCTGAGGTGATCGTTGGCTGACGAATTCAGAGTTAATCAATCCCCGATCGGATATTGCGTCCAGTTCTTACATAACGGAAAGCCTTATGTAACTTTTTGTGACGGCTTTACGAAGAAAGCTGCAGAGCGGGCGGCAATTAGTCTAACTGCATTGTGGCTGCGCATATCGCCGGCGGCAGCAGATGGATCGTCAACTCCGCGCAAAGCTGACCGACGAACTGATCCTGAACAGACCAGCGTGCAACCGTAGATAGAGATTTCGATCAGGAGATCAAAGCATGTCGTCCCTGGTTCTGCAGCATCGTGGACGATTTCTGTATCTGCTGGGTACGCGGAACTGACCACCTATTGCGATTCGCAGCTCACTCGCCGCTGAATCCGCGGTTTACGAGAACCTGAACCTCAGCGCGGCGGTTCGCCTCGCGTCCATGCGATGAAATGTTTGACGATGCTGGATGAGACTCCCCCATTGCTCCCGGCATCAGCACCCGCCTGACAGGTATGTTCCCTTCTTGTTGCAGGAATGCAATTACAGACGCTGCCCGACGCATGCTCAGCTGTTGATTCTTGTCTGTCGATCCGCTCGAGTCGGTGTAGCCCTCTACTTCGACCAGGTAAGCCCTGAGCGACGTGGCCTGCCTGGCCAACTGCATAAGGTCGTTCCTTGCCGAGTCGGAAAGCGTTGCACTGCCAGAAGGAAAGTAGACGTTGAGCGAATACTTCACATCGTAGTCAGCCAGTTTCGAAAACTTCTGATTAATGTCCTGAATCTGCTGCTGATTGGCCTGAATGTTTTGTTCGTGGGTGCGAATGGTTTCTTCATGCGCTTGCAAACTCTCCGCATTCGCTTGGATCTGTTTCTCGTTGTCAGCGAATCTCATATCTACCGGAACTAAACCCGCCTTGATTGCCGAAGCCGTCCGATAATCATTGCCGCTGAAGCTGATCGTCTTTGCAATCACGTGACCTGGACTGCTCCCCATCCCCTGTACTTTGATCCAAAGACCGGGCACTAGGCTCTCGGATGGCATTCGCTTATTGCGAAACAAGCCTTTCGGCGTACTGATTTTTGTGAATTCCGTCACGGTAACAGCAACGTCGCTGGAATCTCTCGTTCGCATGGTCACCGAGTCACCGTTCGAGGAAACAACGAATCCCTCGAGCTTCACAGTTTGACCCGTAGTTACACAGACCGCTGGGGTCAAAGCAACACAAAAGACGAACAGCTGGGACAGTACAATTCGTCGGATAATCGCGCGCATGGCACACTCCTGTTCTTTTTGACTCGCACGTCTATTTCCCGCTGCACTTGCGGTATATCGTCGGCGCGAGGACAAAGGACTCAGTTGGTCTCCTTAACCGAGACTCACCCATTGGGCTTCGACAAATGTGTACGCAGGACAAATATTCGACTCCGCTTATTCCGCACCAACTGTGACTTTTGTCAGTTCGGGGACGCAATCGGATACGGACGGATTCGACGTTTAAGAGAATTTCTTCTTCGCCTAGTCAAATCCCGACGGAAGCATCTCGTTCTCAGGCCCATGGAGGCTGTTACTTCTCGCAGTTCATAGGTGTCACTCGACCAGTTGAAGCTACGGTGAGACAAAGAGTAAGCAAGAAGAGAGAATGCCATGCTAGCCGACAGCGGTTTTCGTGTGCCGTTGATTTTCGATTACGCTGCAACGTTTTCCTGGGCGGCTAGCGGGGCGGTAGTAGCGATCCGAAAGCGTTTCGACATTGTTGGGATCTTTGTCGTTGCGCTGCTGTCTTCGACCGGCGGGGGATTAATCCGTGATGCCGGCTTTCTGCAGCGAATCCCCTCCTTCTTGGTGAACCCGATTTACCTTCCGCTAGTAGTAGCCGCGACTCTTATGATGGCCGTCTTCACCGGACCATTGACGCACGTGGTCAACAATGAAGGATTCGGCAAATTAGTTGACGTGATCGATGCACTGGGTACACCTGCTTTTGCAGTGATTGGAATGCAGTTGGCGGAAGATAAGCACGTACCGATCTTTGGCATGATCTTCGTTGGAATTGTGAACGGGGTCGCCGGTGGCTTGCTCCGCGATGTCGTCGTGCGTGACGTGCCGGCACTGCTGCGACCAGGTCAATTCAGCGCTCTTACGCTGGTCGGAACGTGTTGCCTCTTTGAAGTGCTAGTCCATTACGACGTCAATCCAACGCGAGCTGCATGGACAGTTGTCGGAACGTTTTTCATCATTCGGCTATTGACTGTGCGATTCAATTGGCAGAGTCGTCCGGTACTTCGACAATTGGCCAATGAACAGTCAGCTGGAACAAGGAAGCTGCGCAGTTTTCCATGAATGCAATGGCTTTTCAGGAATTCAGATTTTCCGCTTGGAGCCAGGATAACAATTCAGCGAACTGGACTCGCGTAGGCCGACTCGCCTAAGTTCGATTTCCTATCTGTGGCTTATACCAAGATCGTCGAGCCGTTCCTTGATCTCCTTCAATGCGCGTTCTTCCGACGCGCCCGCCGGCTCATTAAGAGTTCTGTGCGCAATCCTGATTCTCAACATTCCGAGCTCCTGGAACTGCCTTTTAGTATCGATTACGACTCTTGATGGAAAGGGAACAAGCTGGATCGAGCACGACTCACCGGTGTCAGGTTCAAGCTTGTTAACGAGGCTCACTAAAGCGGCGCAGAAAAGCAAATAATCACGTGCCGGTCCTTGCTCATCGCTGTCTTTTGTGCCGTACACATCAATATCAAAGCCAGCCTGAATCTTTTGTGTAGCCGGCGCAGTTGCATACCGCAGCTCTTGCTGCACGACATAATAAGGAAGTACTTCATAGAAAACATTGTGCTTCTCAACTACCGCCTGAAGATAGTCTGCCATTTTTGAATTTTCCTTTTGCTACGGTCAGTAGGCTCGCCCAAGGGTTGGCAGCTCACCAAATTCACAGCAATCGGTCAGAGCTGAGTAGCACATCTGCCGAGCTATGAAATCAAGTGTCGTTAGACGTTCATGCCGCTGCTTGCGAGATCTGCAAACGATGGTCTTGCCGGAGAAATCCTGGCTCGTGCGCAATCAATGAACAACTGGCACTCCTTTCAGTAGGCACGTGAACCGAAGGCTTCTTAGCATCCAAATGTGGTCGAAGGCTCTTTAATCGGAAGGACTATTTCGCACTACCGCATTGTGGACAAAATTGGTGGCGGCGGAATGGGTGTTGTCTATAAGGCTGAGGATCTCAACCTCCGTCGCTTTGTCGCACTCAAGCTTCTGCCTGACGATCTGGCACAAAACAGCCAAATGCTGGAGCGCTTTCGACGCGAAGCGCAGGCCGCCTCCTCGCTGAACCATCCCAATATCTGCACCATCCACGATGTCGGCGAAGAGGACGGCCGAGCTTACATCGTCATGGAATTGTTAGAGGGCGCGACCCTGAAGCATCTGATCGCGGAAGGTCAACTTGAGTTCGATACCCTTTTGGGGCTCGGAATCGAGATTGCTGACGCTCTCGAGGCCGCGCACGCCGAAGGAATCGTCCATCGCGACATCAAACCGACCAATATCTTTATTACCGGGCGGGGCCACGCAAAGATCCTGGACTTTGGCCTAGCGAAGGTTGTGCCGACGCGTAGCCGCAGAGCGGCAATGGTTGGAGTTGCGGATGACGTTACATTTGACGCAAGAGTCGACCCGCTAACGACCTCAGGTGCGGTTGTTGGCACGATGAATTACATGTCGCCCGAGCAAGTCAGAGCGGGCGATCTCGATGCTAGATCAGACCTCTTCTCCTTCGGCGTGGTGCTCTATGAGATGGCGACCGGCGTCATGCCTTTCCGCGGAGAGAGCTCGGGCGTGGTCGCCGAGGCGATCCTGAATCGCACCCCAGTGGCTCCTGTGCGTCTCAATCTGGAGATTCCTCCCGCACTCGAAGAGATCATGCGCAAGGCATTGGAGAAGGACCGCAACTTGCGTTACCAGCACGCGTCGGAAATGCGCATCGAACTGCAGCGCATCAGGCGCGATATTTCGACGCCGGTCTCTGGGGAGGCGCAACCCAGCAGTATGTGGAACGGTTCGCACACGATTGCGCGGCGTGAATCGGATTCAAGCCGCACCGGAACTCTCATTCCGGTGAGTTCGTCCAAGCCGCATGCAGTACCGCGGTGGCTTCCATGGCTGCTTCTCAGCGCGACTTTCTTTGCCGCTGGACGGTGGTTTTTCACCTGGCAGGCGAAGCACACTGAAGCTGCCGCGGCGCCGCTGACGGTGCATCCGCTGGCCAGCCTTCCCGGTTACAAACAATTTCCGCTTTTCTCAAGCGACGGAAACGCAATTGCCTTCGCCTGGGATGGCGGCGTTGAAGGTCAAAATTCGGATGTGTATTTGATGCAGTTGGAGGGCGGCAAGCCGTTGCGTCTCACAAATCATCCTGCGAGCGAGTGGCCGGCTGCTTTCAGTCCGGATGGACGGCGTCTTTACTTTAATCGGCAGTCAGATACCGGGTTTGCCGCTTATTGGATTCCCACTTTGGGAGGGGAGGAAACGCGAATTGCCGATGGTGTGATCGCAGACATATCTCCAGATGGCCAGAACGCCCTGGTGGTTCGTCCGAGCGGCTCTGAAAGTACAGCAATAGGCGACTTTCTTCTGGACTTATCAACCGGATCAGAGCGTCGACTGGGAGATTACTACGGCAGGATGAATCCACAGTTCAGCTCAGACGGGAAATGGGTTTTCCTTCCGTTCGGTCCAGATCGGGATCATCTCAGTGTGCATCAAGTCCGAGTCGAAGGTGGCAACCTGGAGAGAGTTGACTTCGATGGCCTTGGGCCAGACATCGATCGCGTCGATGCGGTACGCCTTGCTCCACGACGCACACGCATGCTGATCGAGGCACGTGAGCGCGGTAGTAATACTTTGATCTTATTTATAGCAAATGCCGATGGGAGCGAAGCAAAGCGCCTTCCCAAAAGTGTCGCGCCGGGAATGCTGTCGCCGGACGGGAAACAGATGGTGACCGTCCGGAATTCCTTTGATGTGAATCTTTACCGCGCGGAAGCATTTTCCCAAAACCGCGCTGAGGTGACTCCGCAGAAAGTCCTTGAGAGACCCAGCGAAGATTACTCTCCTGCGTTTTCGCCCGACGGCAACTCGTTGCTTCTTAGTTCCTACCGGAAAGGACGTTGGGAAATTTGGCTCTGGAACGCAGCGATGACAGATGGACGTCCACTATTTAGTAGAGAAGGCGGCACGGCAGGATCGCCGGCGTGGTCGCCGGATGGAAAATGGATCGCGTTCGACGCGCGAACAAAGAATGCCGCGGCCGACCTCTGGATTTCACCTTCGACAGGTGGCGAGCCGAAAATCCTGATCTCAGGGCCCGGCGAGAACATAACTCCTTGTTTTGATCCGACGAGCCAATGGATTTATTTCAGCTCCAGCCGCACCGGCGCCCTGCAGCTATTTCGCATTCCGATAGCGGGTGGTCCGACGCAGCAAGTCACGCAAGGTGGCGGATTCACGTGTCAATTCTCCATAGATGGCCGGTATCTCTACTATCTAAAAACGCGTAATGGCGGAGAGATATGGCGTCTAGCTTTAGCTACGAATCGTGAAGAGCCGGTCGTCACGGAGATGAAGTCTAGAAACTGGAAGGTTATGAGAGATGGAATCTACATCCTTGATTCTCACTCAAATTCCCAGATTGGGAGCGCCTCGCGAGTTGCCGACGCAAAGTTCTATCGCTTTGTCACGAGAAAAGTCGAGGACCTTGATTTTCGCACACCAAAAGCAATCTCGTATCTCGGAATCGATCTGTCACACGATAGCAAATGGGTTTACTACAGCCAATTGGATTCTGTAACGAGCGAACTAGATCTGGTAGAGAATCTGCCTTGAGCGCTAATCGCGGCTGTAAATCCTGCCAGTTCTAGCTTTACTGCGCGCCGCATACGATGTTTCAGCTTCAACTCGAGCCTTCATTAAAGATGTCGCGACTGCAGCGGCGCGCAATTGTGTGCACCCACAACCGAACGTTTCTCATTAGCGTATTGCTTGCTCTACTCTTCATGAGCGCTTGCGCCCGTGCCCCACAGCCCGCACAATCCAGGTCCAAACATGCCGACTGGCATGAATTTCATGGCACATGGACCGCGACTGGCAATCGCAACGAGATGCTTCTCGAAGGCGACCGGCGCGCCTCCATCGCAGATTTCAATGGATCGCTCATGCTCGCCGGAGAGTCGCGTCCAAACGTTGGATTTCGTGCAGAAGCAATCATCTTCAGCGATAGTTCGACCGGCATGACCGGCCGCGCGGTTTGGATTGACGAGCATGGCGATAAGGTCTTTAGCGTGTTGCAAGGTGCTCAGGGCGACAAGAAAATCGCCGGAACCTTCATCGGCGGTACTGGCAGGTATTCACGAGCTACCGGCAGTTACGAGTTTTCCTGGCGGTTCGTTTTGCAATCCGATGACGGGAAGATGCAGGGTGAGTCCGTTGGCCTCAACGGTCGTGTGCGGGTAGATTCGTCAGAAGAAACATCCAATCTTGGAGTACCGCAGTCGTGACGAGCACAGCGGCAACTCCGCGGATTGTGACTCCGAGCGAGTTCCCAGTCAAGAAACCGAGCGTGAGATTGATCGTTAAGCGGGTCATGCCTTTCGCTCTCGCATTGGGGATCGCACTTTCACCGGTTCCGGCTGGGCTCACTGCACAGGCCTGGCATCTCTTCGCTGTATTCGTTTCCGCAATCACGGCAGTGCTGATCGGCGCGTTTCCG
>DATEKE010000184.1:0-12732 GCA_035277605.1 Terriglobales bacterium
GCTGGATACGTTGGGAGCTGACAAGACGTCGCTCCTCGTGGCCAATCTGAATCCCGAGAATCGCCAGCACAGCCGGAATTTGTATCTGAGCTCGCGCAATCTGGATGGCGTCGAACTCGTGGCCGGACACGAAGTGCATCCCTATCACCTGCTTCGCTATGACCGCGCCATCTTCTCGCGTCCGGCGATTGAGCAGTTGCAGGAGACGTTGAAGAAGACGGTCTCGAAGCGCCAGAAGGCGGAGGTGGCCTAATGAAGTCTGCATACGAGATCATCCGCCGTCCTGTGGTCACGGAAAAGGCCGAGCGCGCCAAAGAGTTCGATCCTAAGGCGGCGAAGGACAAGAGTTCGCGCAAGAAAGAAGCTACGTCCGGCCAGTTGGTATTCGAAGTGGCCGCGAAGGCAACCAAGACTGAAATCAAGCAAGCCGTGCAGCAGGTGTTCAAAGTCAAAGTTGAGGACGTTCGTACCGCGAACTTCCACGGCAAGGAACGCCGACGGGGTAAATTTGCCGGACATCGTCCGGATTGGAAGAAGGCATATGTTCGCCTGAAGGTAGGCGAGAAGATGCCGGAATACGCGGATAACGCGTAAGAAGTATCGGGCCATCGGGTGATCGGGTCATCGGATGAAGTGAAACCCGGATCTATCTCCGGCGCTCTCGATTCGAATTGAAGTGGATCGGTGAATTGGACCGGTTCGGGAATGGGTGAACGATTTTAGATCACCCGATGACCCGATCACCCGATGACCCGATCGGAAATTGGGGCAAAGCCCCGGCGAAGAGTTATTACCAATGCCGATTAAGACATACAGACCGCTTACTCCGTCGCTGCGTTTCAAGACCACGCTGGTCAATGACGAGATCACGACTGACCGTCCGCACAAGGCGCTGACTGAGATCAAGCTGCGCACGGGTGGACGTCGCAACTCGGGCGACTTGACGAGCTGGCACCGTGGCGGAGGACATAAACGCAAGGTCCGCATCATCGACTTCAAGCGCGACAAGGCTGGTGTTCCCGCAACCGTCGCCTCGATCGAATACGATCCCAACCGCTCAGCTCGCATTGCTCTGCTGTCGTACGCCGATGGCGAGAAGCGCTACATTCTGCAGCCGGTGGGATTGCAGGTTGGACAGAAGATTGTCAGCGGGCCAGAGGCCGACATTCTCGTCGGCAACGCGTTGCCGCTGCGCAATATTCCTGCCGGTACGACGGTGCACAACATCGAGCTGAAACCGGGCAAGGGTGCGCAGATGGTGCGCTCAGCCGGCGGCGCCGCGCAGCTGGTCGCCAAAGAAGGCGATTATGCGCTGATCAAGCTGCCTTCCGGCGAGACGCGCAAGATCCTCATCGACTGCATGGCGACTATTGGGCAGGTAGGCAACACCGACCATGAGAACGTCTCGATCGGTAAAGCGGGGCGCAAGCGCTGGCTGGGGCGTCGTCCGGTAAACCGCGGTGTGGCGATGAACCCGGTCGATCACCCGCACGGTGGTGGTGAAGGTAAGACCTCTGGCGGACGACATCCTGTGACTCCGTGGGGACAGCCGACTCGCGGTTACAAGACGCGCAACAACAAGCGCACAGACAAGTTCATCGTCGCTCGCAGGCAGAAGTAAGCGCGAGCCGAATTGGGAATTTAGATTATGGCGAGAAGCACAAAAAAAGGTCCATTCATCGACGGTCACCTGATGGTGAAGATCGAAACGATGAACCGCTCGAACGATAAGAAGGTCGTGCGCACGTGGTCGCGGCGTTCGACGATTCACCCTGATATGGTCGGACACACCATCGCCGTCCACAACGGACGCAAGTTCATTCCGGTGTACATCTCGGAGAACATGGTCGGCCACAAGCTGGGCGAGTTCAGCCAGACGCGCAACTTCAAAGGACACTCGGTCAAGGCGGCTGCAACGGAAACCGCCGCGAAACCAGCGCCGGCGCCGCCGGCGAAATAGCGGAGCAGACGCATGAACTTTGCAGAACAGGAATATCGAGCTGAAGCGCGCTTCCAGAGAGTGTCTCCGCAGAAGGCGCGTCTCGTGCTGGACCTGATTAAGGGTCAGCAGGTAGAGCATGCGATGAATACGCTGCTCTTTACCAAAAAGGGAATTGCGCCGGCGATTGGCAAGCTGCTGCGCTCGGCGATCGAGAACGCCAACTACGTGAGCCAGGAGAAGGGCGCCGACGTCGATGTCGACCAGCTTTATGTAAAACGCGCGATTGCCAACGATGCGCCGCGCATGAAGCGCATCCGCCCGGCTCCTATGGGACGCGCGTATCGCTATCAGCGTCGCATGGCACACATCGAGATCGCTGTAGCTGAGCGCCTGCGCGGTGGTGCCAACGGCGCTGCCACAGTAGTCGGCGAAGAAACAGGAACAACGGCGAAACGGCGTGCTCCGCGAAAAGCGGCGAAGAAGAAATCCGCCTCGAAAAAAGCGACGGCGAAAGGATAAATATGGGTCAGAAGGTACATCCCTACGGATTCCGGCTCGGCTACACCAAGCCGTGGAAGTCGCGCTGGTTCGTAGAGCGCGATTACGACAAGCTGCTGCTGGAAGACGTGAAGCTCAAGGCGGAGCTCAAGGACAAGCTGAAATCGGCGGGCGTGAGCTCGATCGAAATCGAGCGTCCGGGCAACAAGCTGCGCATCATCATCAAGACCGCGCGTCCGGGCATCATCATCGGGCGCAAAGGCGCCGAGATTGACAAGCTCAAGGTTGAATTGCAGAAGCGCACGAGCCGCGATGTCTTCATCGACATCCAGGAAGTGCACAAGCCGGAGCTCGATGCCCAGCTTGTCTCCGAGTCGATCGCGTTGCAGCTCGAAAAACGCGTTGGCTTCCGCCGCGCAATGCGTAAGAGTGTCGATTCGGCACTGCGCTTCGGATGCAAGGGAATCAAAGTTCGCGTCTCCGGCCGGTTGAACGGCAACGAAATCGCGCGCTCCGAGTGGTATCTGCAGGGACGTCTGCCGCTGCACACGCTGCGCGCCGACATCGAATATGGATTCAGCGAAGCGCGCACCACATACGGCGTGATCGGCGTGAAGACCTGGATCTACAAAGGCGAGATTTTGTCGCAAAAGAAACGCGAGCCGCAGGTAACGGCGACTGCGTTCTGAAAAAGAAGCATTTAGCCGTCAGCAGTCAGCTTTCAGCAAAAGCTGGCTACGATTTGGCTGATTGCTGAAAGCTGAGAGCTGATTTTTATGTTGATGCCGAAAAAAGTTAAGTACCGCAAGCAGCAGCGCGGACGCATGGCCGGCAAGGCCTGGCGCGGATCCGAGCTCTCTTTCGGTGATTACGGACTAAAGGTCCTCGAGTGCGGCTACATCACCGACCGGCAGATTGAAGCCAGCCGTGTTGCCATGACGCGCTTCGTGAAGCGCGGCGGCAAGATCTGGTTGCGTCTGTTCCCGGACAAGCCGGTGACGAAGAAGCCCGCCGAAACCCGTATGGGCAAAGGCAAAGGCGCGCCGGATCACTGGGTAGCCGTTGTCCGTCCGGGCAAAGTGCTGTTTGAGATGGAAGGCGTGACTCGCACGGACGCTCAAGAGGCGTTGCGTCTCGCTTCACACAAGCTGCCGCTGCGAACCAAGTTCGTTGCGCGCGAAGGACACTAGGGAGAAAGGCGTTTCGAGTTTCAGGTTTCGAGTTTCGGCTAGGCCAGGCCGAAACATTTCCGAGAGCCAGTACTCAACGAAGTGAGCACCTGGCTTTGCCGAAACCTGAAACCCGAAACCTGAAACAGGTTTGAAATGAATATCGAAAAAATCAGAAATCTCGGTCCTGACGAGCTCCTGCACCAGCAGCGCGAAGCCGCCGACCAGCTCTTTCGTCTGAAGTTCCAGCTCAAAATGGGACAGACGATCGGCTTGAAGAAAATGCGCGAGCTCCGTAAGGACCTGGCACGCATTAAGACCATCGCCCGCGAGCGCGAGCTGGGTATCACGACCACGGCGGTAGGCAATGCGACCGGTTCCTCGGCGGCAGCAGAACCGAACCAGGAAGCAGCGGCTCCAGCAGCACCGGCGAAGGCCGCCGCAGCGAAGCGTCCGGCGGGGAAAAAGAAATCCGCGGCAAAGAAATCAGCGGCTGCTCCGAAGAAGAAGACAGCGGCCAAGAAGAGGAGCAAGGCGAAGAAGTAGTCTTCGCGCTCCCGCGCAAACAGCGGGATGAGGAGAGAGTTTAGATATGGCTCAAGCAACTGGAAGCGAAGCGCGCAAGACCGATTCGCACCGCAACGAAAAGATTGGCTACGTCCGTTCCACCAAAATGGCGAAAACCATCATTGTCGAAGTGATGATGAAAAGAGCGCACGCGAAATACAAACGAGTGATCGCGAAATCGAAGAAGTTCTACGCGCACGACGAGCAGAACACGGCTCGCACTGGAGACGTAGTGCGCATCGTCGAGACGCGTCCGCTGTCGAAGCTCAAGCGTTGGCGTTTGGCGGAAGTGATTCAGCGCGCGGCGATCGTTCCGGGTGAGGAAAAGCTGGAGCAAGCGAGTTAAAGCGGCTATCAACCGCTGGCTATCGGCTGAGCCACAAGCCAGAAGAGGCTGCTGGGGAGAGAAGAATTTATGCCTGTCATGATGCGAAGCATGTTGGAAGTCGCCGATAACTCCGGCGCGCGCAAGCTGCAGATGATTCTGCCATTGGGCGGATCGAGCGGACTGCGTGCCGGGCTGGGTGACGTCATCACTGCCGCGGTCAAAGAAGCGTCTCCGGATGGCACGGCCAAAAAGGGCACCGTAGTGAAGGCGGTCGTGGTACGCATGCGCAAAGAATCGCGGCGCCGGGACGGAACTTACATTCGCTTCGACCAGAACGCCGCAGTGTTAATCAACGATGCCGGTGAGCCTGTAGGAACCCGCGTCTTTGGTCCGGTAGCGCGTGAGTTGCGCGAGAAGAGGTTTTTGAAGATCGTCTCGCTGGCGCCGGAAGTGTTGTAAGGCGGTTTCGAGTTTCAGGTTTCAAGTTTCGGCAAAGCCTGATCTCAGCTTCACTGTAAGGAACTGGCTTTGCCGAAACTTGAAACAGGAAACCTGAAACAGGTTCACGAACATGATGCAAAAGACATACGACATTCGCCGCAATGACCAGGTCAAGATCATTGCCGGGCGCGATAAGGGCAAGGAAGGACGCGTGCTTCGCGTGTTTCCCGATACGGGACGCGTGCTCGTCGAGCACGTGATGGTCGCGAAGAAGAACGTCCGGCCGAATCCGCAGAAGAACATCAAAGGCGGCATCGCCGAGCAGGAGAGCCCGATCGATATCTCGAACGTGAAGCTCATCTGCCCGAGCTGCGGCCCGGTGCGCGTCGCCCACGAACGTCAGGGCGACAAGAACGTGCGCGTCTGCAAAGAATGCAGGACCACGCTGGAGAAGAGTTAGCTATGGCATCCCGGCTGCGCGAAAAATTTCATAAGGACATTGCTCCGGCTCTCCAGAAAGAGCTGGAGCTGAAGAACCCGATGGCCGTGCCGCGCCTGCACAAGATCGTCGTGAACATGGGCGTTGGTGAGGCTACGCAGAACGCGAAGGTCCTCGATCCGGCGGTTACCGAATTGGGACAGGTCACGGGACAGAAGCCGGTCGTAACCAAGGCCAAGAAGTCGATCGCCGCCTTCAAAGTTCGCGAAGGCATGCCAATCGGCGCGATGGTGACGCTGCGCGGCGATCGCGCCTATGAGTTCCTCGATCGGCTGATCAATGTGGTGCTGCCGCGCGTGCGCGACTTTCGCGGCGTCTCGACCAAGTCGTTCGATGGACGCGGCAATTACACGCTTGGCCTCCGCGATCAGTTGATCTTCCCGGAGATCGACTACGCGAAGGTCGATAAGCTCAAAGGCATGAATGTCACGATTGTGACAACCGCCAAGAACGACAACGAAGCGCGCGCGCTGCTGCGCAGCTTCGGCATGCCGTTCCGCGCTGCCTAATCGGAACCGCCCGCGGTGCGGGTGGTGCAGTTGAGGTTTGCCCCGTCCGCTATTGCAGACGGTACTGACACAGTTTGTTAAGGATTGCATGACTATCGCAAAAAGAGTTAAGGACGAGAAGATCGAGGACAAGTTCAAGCAGGCGCGCGACAAAAAAGTCGAGAGACCAAAATTTTCGACGCGTCGGCATAACCGCTGCAAGCTTTGCGGACGTCCGCGCGCATACCTGCGCAAGTTCGGAATCTGCCGCTTGTGCTTCCGCGGTCTGGCGCTGCGCGGGGAAATTCCCGGCATCGCGAAGTCGTCCTGGTAAAGAAGCAATCAACACTCAGCAGTCGGCATTCAGCCTGCGAGTGCATGAAGTGAATTGGCTGAATGCTGAGCGCTGATTGCTGAGTGCTCAACGCAGTACCGTTTCGGACTGGTTTCCGCCTGAGGCGGACTAACGCGAAACGTTGAAGAGGAGATAAGAATGAGTTTCACCGATCCGGTCGCAGATTTGTTGACCCGTATCCGTAACGCGATCAATGCCCGCCAGCAGAAGCTGGACGTACCCGCTTCGAAGCTGAAGACGGAGATCGCCCGCATCCTCAAAGAGGAAGGCTACCTGTCCAACTACAAGGCCACGGAAGAAAACGGACGAAAACTGCTGCGGCTCTACATCAAGTACGGTTCGAACAATGACGCTGCCATCACCAATCTCGCCCGCGTATCGCGTCCGGGATGCCGGGTTTACGTCGGTCACAACGAGATCCCGCGCGTACTCGGAGGCCTTGGAATCAGCATTCTCACGACGCCGAAAGGCGTGATGACCGGTCGGCAGGCGCGCAAGACCGGGGTGGGCGGCGAGATACTTTGCGAGGTGTGGTAAAGCAGCTTCCGGCTGCCAGCTTCCAGTTTCCAGCAATTTTTGGAAAGTCGCGGCAGCAGGGGATCACTTCAAAGAAGCTGGTAGCTGGCAGCTCAAGAAGGAATTTATGTCGAGAATTGGAAAAAAGCCGATCACAGTTCCCAGTGGAGTGAAAGTCAATATCCAGGGCAACGTAGTTTCGGTGCAAGGTCCCAAAGGCAAGTTGGATACACCGGTTCCGAGCGGGATCAAGCTCGAGCAGAAAGACGGGCATCTGGTGGCGACGCGCGAGAACGACTCGCAGTCGGCGCTGCATGGACTCGCTCGTGCGCTGGTCTTTAACGCCGTCGAAGGCGTGACCAATGGCTGGAAGAAGGAACTCGAGATCGTGGGCATCGGGTATCGCGTGGAATTGAAAGGCAAGGGAACGGTCGTGTTCACTTTGGGATACTCGCATCCGATCGAGTTCCCGCTGCCTACCGGAATCGACGTTGCGGTCGACCCCAAGCAGACGCGCCTCACGATCAGCGGCATCGACCGCCAGAAGGTCGGTCAGGTTGCCGCCGACATGCGCGCGCTGCGTCCGCCTGATCCGTACAAGAACAAAGGCGTGCGCTACGCTGGCGAGCGGTTGAAGAAGAAGGTTGGCAAGACGGGAGCGAAGTAACGTAGGTTTGTCATTCCGAACGAAGTGAGGAATCCCTACCTCACCCAGACTGTATGGGTTCAGTAGGGATTCCTCCCTTCGGTCGGAATGACGAAGACAAAGCAGATGCAATTTCATCGCGGCGCAATGAGCGCTGCGAAGGAAAGGGACGCCACAGCGGAGTGGCTGCTGGCGAGATAAGAAATGATTCCTCAGATTTCAAAAGACGAAGTACGGCGGCGGGTACATACTCGCATTCGCAAAAAGATGCAGGGCAGCGATGAGCGTCCGCGGCTCAACGTGTATCGCTCACTGAACCACATTTACGCGCAGGTGATCGACGACTCAAAAGGCGTGACCGTCGTTTCTGCCTCAACCGCCTCCGGAAAGAAGGAGTCGAAAGGCAAGAAGCGTACCGGCGGCAACGTGGCCTCGGCGAAAGAGATTGGCAAGCTGATCGCCCACCGCGCGCAGGAAAAGGGCGTGAAGCAGGTGGTCTTCGATCGCGGCGGATATCTCTATCACGGACGCATCAAGGCCCTGGCCGACGCGGCTCGCGAAGCAGGATTGGAGTTCTAATCAACATGGCAGCAACTGCAAAGAAGAGAATTGACGCCGGTCAGTTTCAGTTAAAAGATCAGGTCGTCGCCATCAATCGTGTGACCAAGGTCGTCAAGGGTGGCAAGAACCTGTCGTTCGCGGCGCTGGTTGTGGTTGGCGATCCCTCTGCGGGCGTGGTCGGCTACGGCTCAGGCAAAGCCAAGGAAGTTCCGCAGGCGATCCGCAAGGGCATCGAGTCGGCGAAGAAAAACCTGATCAAGGTGAACCTTACGCAGACGACCGTGCCGCACATCGTTCTCGGACGCTTTGGCTCCGGACAAGTTCTGCTCAAGCCGGCTCCGGAAGGGACCGGCGTAATCGCCGGCGGCGCGGTTCGCGCAGTCATGACCTCTGCTGGAGTGCAGAACGTGCTCACCAAATCGCTGGGCACGGCCAATCCGCACAATGTGATCAAGGCCACCTTCGATGCGCTCACCAAGCTACGTGATCGCAACGAAGTCGCGGCGCTCCGCGGCAAGGCCGCGCAGGAGCTGTAAATCCATGGCAGAAAAGAAGGCGACAAGCGCAGGTTCGAAGGGAACAGTTCGCATTCGCTGGGTGCGGTCATACATCGCGTCACCGGTGAAGCATAAGAAGATCGTGAAAGGCTTGGGCTTCACACGGTTGAATCAAATCGTTGAACGCGAGGATACGCCCTCAATCCGTGGCATGGTGAAGAAGGTTCCACACCTGCTAGAGTTTGTGCAGTAAAGCGGCTTCCGGCCATCGGCTACCGGCTTCCGACTAACTCCTGAAATGGTTTAGGGTTTAGCCGGAGGCTGGCAGCCGGTGGCCAGCAGCCCGGAAGAGTTTGTAGGAAATAACATGAATCTCTCCAACTTACGCGCCCCTAAAAAGGCGAATTCGAACAAGAAGCGCGTCGGACGCGGCATGGGATCGGGCATGGGCAAGACCTCAACCCGCGGACACAAAGGACAGCGCTCGCGCTCAGGATCGCGCATGATGCGCGGCTTTGAAGGCGGCCAGATGCCGCTCCATCGCCGTCTGCCCAAGCGCGGATTCACCAATATTTTCAGGACCGAGTACACCATCCTCAACCTCGACCGGATTGCCGAACTCGGCGAAGCCGACGTGACGCTCGATGCGTTGGTCAAAGCCGGGCTCGCGAAAGACGGCGCGCTGGTGAAAGTCCTCGGCGATGGCGAGCTCAAGAAGAAAGTGAACGTGCAGGCTCACAAGTTCTCCAAGTCAGCGCAGGAGAAGATCACCAAGGCCGGCGGCAAGGCAGAAGTCATCGGCGCAGCTTAAGGATGTTTGAGTCACCATGTTTGAGAAGTTAGCAAATATCTTCCGCGTGCCCGACCTGCGGACGCGCGTTCTGTTCACCGCGGGCATTCTGGCAGTCTACCGTCTCGGCGGCCACATTCCCACTCCGGGAATCAATGGCGATCTGCTGGCGCAGTTCTTCGACCAGCAGCGCGGCACCGTGCTCGGCTTCGTCGATCTGTTCAGCGGCGGCAACCTGCGCAAGCTCACCGTCTTCGCCCTCGGCATCATGCCGTATATCACGGCGTCGATCATTCTGCAGTTGCTGACGGTCGTCTATGAGCCCCTGGCCAAGCTGCAGAAAGAAGGCGAGCTGGGGCGCAAGAAGATTACGCAGTGGACTCGCTATCTCACCGTGATCCTGGGCTTGCTGCAATCGCTGGGAATCGCCATCACGCTGCAGAAGAGTTCGGTATCCGGCGGCGTGCAATATGTCGTAAATCCCGGATGGGGCTTCATCGCTATGACCGTGCTTACTCTCACGGCGGGCACGGCGTTCGTCATGTGGCTGGGCGAGCAGATTACCGAGCGCGGCATCGGCAATGGAATGTCGCTGCTGATCTTCGCCGGCATCGTCGTCGGCTTGCCGCGCGGCGTGGCTGATCTGTACGAGAAAGCCCGCACCGACGCCTGGGGCGGCTTCACCGTTCCTGCCATGGTTTTGCTGATCGTGGTAATGATCGTCGTGGTCGCTTTCATCGTTTTCGTCGAGCGCAGCGAGCGGCGTATTCCAGTGCAGTATGCCAAGAGAATCGTTGGGCGCAAGATGATGGGCGGCCAGAGCACTTATATGCCGTTCCGCGTGAATGCCGGAGGCGTGATGCCGGTCATCTTCGCAGCGTCGATTCTCAGCGCCCCGCTCTTTCTGGCTCCGTACTTCAAGAACGTGCGCGGCTTCGGATGGATGTTTGACCAGCTGCGCGGGGGCGAGCCGCTGTACGAGCTGCTCTACATCATCGGCATCATCTTCTTCGCGTACTTTTACGTTTCGATCATCTTTGATCCGGCGCGCGTGGCTGACGATATGCGCCGATACGGCGGATTTATCCCGGGCATTCGTCCTGGCAAGCGTACGCAGGAGTACGTAAACGACATCCTTACGCGCCTGACGCTGGTTGGCGGTATTTATCTCTGCATCGTCTCCATCATCCCGCAGTGGATGATCGGTGGCATCCATCTCAACCACCTGCCCGGGTTTATGGGGAACTTCTTTGAGCGTTTCCCGGCCTGGTTCACGAACGGGTTAGGCGTCAACTTCTACTTCGGTGGAACCTCGCTGCTGATCGTCGTCGGCGTGGCCATGGACACGGTCAACCAGATCGAAGCGCAGTTGGTAATGCGTCACTACGAGGGCTTTACGCCCCGCAGCGGGCGTATTCGTGGACGCAGATGGTAAGAGGAAGCTGCCAGCTACCAGCTGCCAGCTACCGGCCCGTTGCTGGACTGGTTAACGGCGAGGCTCAGACTGGCGCTTTCGGGTGTGCGCACGTTGGTTTTGGTGTTGATTTAAGCCGACAGCTGGTAGCTGGAAGCTGGCAGCTCGTTTATAATCAAAGACTGCAACGGCTCTCCGTACGTCGTTCTTGTACCGTCGGCGGCAGTCCGCCGCGGCGGATTCATCTCACGGCTAATGGTTCCGATGCCGTTCTCCGACGAGGAAACGAGCCTGTGCGGAATCCTGTGTTTTTTGAGAGTGTGGCCTGATGGCCATCATGTGCAAGTCGCCGGCTGAGATTGAGAAGATGCGCCGCAGTGGGCGCATCGTTCGGCAAGTACTCGACGCTACGGTGGCGGCAGTAAAGCCGGGCATCAGCACCATGGATCTCGAGGCTGTCGCGGCCGCCAAGATCGAGGAACTCGGGGCGAAACCGGCGTTCAAGGGCTATTACGATTATCCGTGCGTCCTGTGCACCTCGGTGAATCAGGAGATCGTGCACGGCATTCCTTCCTCCAAGCTCTTGCTGAAGGAAGGCGACATCGTCTCGATCGACTGCGGCGTGGTGCTCGACGGCTACTATGCCGATTCAGCCGTGACGGTTCCGGTGGGGAATCACCTGAAGCCGGAGATCAAGAAACTGCTGGACGTGACGAAAGCTTCGCTCGAGCGCGCCATTCAGACGGCGCGCATCGGGAGCACAGTAGGCGACGTCGGCGCGAGCGTGCAGGAGATGGTCGAAGCCAATGGCTTCAGCGTAGTCCGCGAGTTCGTCGGACATGGAATCGGAACCAGGTTGCACGAAGAACCGCAGGTTCCTAATTACGGAACGCGTGGACACGGACCGCGTCTCCGCGAAGGTATGGTGCTCGCGATTGAGCCCATGGTGAATGTGGGCAGGCCGGACACGCGCCTGCTCGACAACAAGTGGACAGCCGTCACTGTGGACGGAAGCCTGAGCGCTCATTTCGAGCACTCGGTGGCTGTCACGAAAGATGGGCCGGTAGTTTTAACGGCTTAAGAATTTCAGCTGCTGACAGAAAGCCGGCAGCTAAGGAACTGATTGAGCAAAGAAGACGCGATTGAAGTAATGGCGGTGGTTTTAGAGCCGCTGCCCAATGCAATGTTCCGGGTCGAGCTGGAGAACAAGCATCAGGTTCTCGCCCATGTTTCCGGACGTATGCGCAAGAATTTCATCAAGATCCTGCCCGGTGATCGCGTAGCGGTGGAACTATCGCCATACGACTTGAACCGGGGCAGGATTGTGTATCGGTATAAATAGGCTTCTGGCCACTGGCTACCGGCTTCCGGCTGAAGCGTGGATTAGAAACACTCGTCGAACAGAAAGAACGTTCACAACGAGTTCAGAATTTGGGAGACCTAAGAATTGGCTGGCAGCCGGTAGCTGGTAGCCGGTAGCCGAATTATGAAAGTCAGAGCATCAGTCAAGAAGATTTGCGATAAGTGCAAGATCATTCACCGCCGCGGCGTGGTGCGGGTGATCTGCGAAAACTCAAAGCACAAGCAGCGTCAAGGATAGGAGCTACCAGCTGCCAGCTACCAGCTGCCAGTTGGTTTGTGCAGAACTTAAATTTCTGACTTGTGGGAAGCACCCAGAACTCAGAAATCTTTCATGTAAAAGCTGGCGGCTGGTAGCTGCCGGCTAGAGGCTAACTTATGGCACGCATTTCAGGCGTCGATCTTCCGCGCAACAAGCATGTGAACATCGCGCTCACTTACATCTATGGCATCGGTAATCCGCGTTCGGCGCGCATTCTGGCAACCGCCAAAGTGGATGCCGATAAGAAGGTTCAGGACCGGAACGAAGACGAGGTTAATCGCATCCGTCAGGTGATTGAGGCGGAAGGCGACGTCGAAGGCGATCTGCGTAAGGACACTTCGATGCACATCAAGCGGCTCATCGAAATCGGCTCCTATCGCGGATTCCGTCATCGCCGCAA
>DATEKE010000185.1:0-3308 GCA_035277605.1 Terriglobales bacterium
TCGCCGTTCGGCGAGCACGAGTGTCCCATATAGTAAGACCGTGAGGACGAGCAGCGCGATGTTGGAGGACTCGGCCTTCGATATCCCACGGACGATGTCGTCCGTTACGTGAAGCGTCAGCAAGAGGATCGAGAGCAGCGAGGTGACGACCAATATGGCATTTGGCTTCATTTGATAATCCTTTGAGACCTACAGTGACAAAGGGTGGTCCAGCCGTCGCGCCTAGGCAGACAAACTCTATTCATCACGGAGGAGGATGAGCGGATCTACTGATAGCGCACGTTGCGCGGGAATCCACGTAGCGATCAGTCCCAATAACGACATGGCCAAAACCGCTCCAGTCAACACCAGCGGATCACGCGGACTCGCAGAATAGACGATGTACGCCAACACTTGACTCGCGAGGATTCCGAGCAGAAGTCCGACTGCCGAGCCCAGTGCAAGCAGTTTGAAGGCGCGTCCCAGAGCGCTCTGCAGAACTTCGCTTCGACGTGCTCCCAATGCAATGCGAATCCCCAGCTCGCGCAAGCGCTTGCTCACTGAGTATGCAGCCATGCCAAAGATGCCGGTGATAGAGAGCATCGCGCCTATGATCCCGAGAACTCCAAGCGCAATCGTTGCCATGCGAGCACCCAAAAGAACTCCACCCATAGCCTGGTAGCGGGTCTGGATGAAAATCGGCAGCGATGCGTCTACATTGTGCAGCGTGCTGCGGATTGCCGGGCCAAGCTGCAATGGATCGCGATTCGATCGCACCACCAGCCATGTCGAACTGATGGGCGACTGGAGGATGGGAAGAAACATCGCGGAAGTCGGGTCTTCGGTGACGCCGTTGTATTTGCCACTCTCAACAATGCCTACGACCTGGACGCGAACGATACTTTCCAAGTGGTTGGGGTCGCGTGCCTTGAAATATCCGCCGAGTGCGCCGGGAACCGAGCCAAAAATCCGGCGCGCAAACTCTGGGTTAATGACGGCAACACGCGGCGCGCTCTCGTCGTCGTGCCAGGTGAACGCCCGTCCCGAAAGAAGCGAAGTGCCATCTGCGCGGAAATACTCAGGAGATATTCGGAAAACCGCAGCGTGAGCGGCCGCATTTGCCGGCCTTGTATCTGTCGTTTCGTCTTTGAAGATAATCTCAGTATTGGCTCCCTGGCTCAACGGTACGGAATCGGCTAAGCCCACAGTTTCGACGCCGGGAATCGCTTGCAAAGCATCGATCATGCGTTTTTGCATTTCGGGAACTTTGTCGGTTGTGTACCCAGCCATACTCAGATCGGTATCGATCACCACGGCATTCTGCGGATCAAAGCCGAAATTGCCATGCAAAGCACGCACCAATCCGCGCACCGCAACCATCGATGAAGTCACCAGCACCGCGCAAATCGCGATCTGCGCGACGAGCAACATGTCACGCGCGGTAAGGCGTCGTCCTGGCCTGCTGCCGGCTCCAAGCTTTACTACTTCATACGGATTCGTGTGCAGGATCTGCCGCACCGGAACGGCGCCAAACAGGAATCCGCTTGCGAGAGCCAGCAGCAAGGCCACGATATAAACGTTCATGTCGGGATTTACAGGAACGTAGACAGGCCACTTCGCAAACGGCTGCCACGTGCTCAGTCCTCGCAAGAGGATGACGCTGAACCAAAGTCCAACTGCGCCTCCGGTAAGCGAGATCAGCACCGCCTCAGTGAACACTTGACGAAGAATACGGCTGCGGCTCGAACCCAATGCGAGTCGCAGAGCGACTTCGCGGGAGCGGTCGGCAGCGCGCGCTGCAAATAGGCTTCCCAGATTGGCACAGGCTGCCAGGAGAATCAGCCCGGAGAGCAGCATCAGTCCACCGAGAAAAGCCTGAATGACCGGTCCAAGATAGTCGCCGTAGAAGCCCGGACGCCCCAAGGCAAAGAACATCTGTCCATCGGTCTTCGGATACGCTTTTTCGAGGGAGGAGCCGATCGCATTCAAATCGGCGATTGCTTGTGCCGGAGTGATCCCTGGCTTGACGCGTCCCAAAACGGCAAAGATCCAGTGCTCCCCACGAACATCCAAATTCCCTGTGCCCTCAATCTGCTCGCGGTTCACGAGCGGCACGAAGAAATCAGGATGGAAGAACATCAAAGTGCCGTGAAACTCCGGAGGCGTGACTCCGATGATGGTGAACGGACGCTTGTTCACTTGAACAACCTGTCCGATCACATTGCGATCATCATGAAAGTGCGTATGCCAGAATGAGTACGTGAGAACCATGTACGGCGCGCTATTCGGTCCGCGGTCATCAGAAGGCTGAAAAAAACGCCCGGCATACGGCCTGACACGCAGCACCTCGAAGTAATTTCCGCTAGTTTCCTCGATCCAGGCGCGCAACGGCTCTTTCCCGTTGTCCAACCCCGCAACAGCGATGTTGTACGCTGCCAGTCCGTCGAAGCTGTGATTGCGATCCCGCAAATCGAGATAGTCGGGATAGGACTGGCCCGAAACTTTGTCCTTGCCGCGCTCAATCTGATAGACATCTTCCGCCTGCGGCAGATTCAATGGATGCAGCAGGAAACTGTTAATCACGCTGAATACAACAGCGTTTGCGCCAATGGCCAAAGCGAGCGTTAGTATCGCGACGCCAGCGAATCCGGGAGACTTGCGCAGCACTCTAAGGCTGACGCGTATGTCCTGAACGAGTGTGTCAAGAAAGTTTCCGCCGACAGCTTCTTCACATTCTTCTTTGAACCGTTCGGGTGCGCCAAACTCAAGCCGTGCACGTCGCTCTGCTTCAGCGCGACTCAGGCCGGAGCGCTCCAGATCGTCGGCGCGATGCAGGATGTGCGAACCAAGTTCTTCTGCGACATCTTGGTCGAACTCGGAGCGATGGAAGAGTTTGCTGGCAGTGGAGCGGAAATAAGCGAACAGATTCATAGTTCCTCCGGCTGCGCCGCGAGGGCCGATCCCATCGCAGTCGCCAGGCGATGCCATCCTTCGGTTTCTTCGCGCAGCCGCTTGCGCCCGGCGACGGTAAGTTCGTAGTACTTGGCGCGCCGATTGTTCTCAGAGGTGCCCCAGCTTGCCTCCAGCAGGCCCTGTCGAACGAGACGAAACAGTGCAGGGTAAAGCGCGCCCTGCTCAATGAGCAGCGCTTGCCCCGAAATTTGCCCGATGCGCAGCAGAATCCCGTATCCGTGCAGGGGACCGAGAGAAACGGCCTTGAGGATCAAAAGATCGAGGGTTCCGGGAAGAATCTGAGCCTGGTCGCCCATTGCTTTCTCCTAAGTGGATTAGGAGATTAGCTCAGCTTCTCCTAAGCTGTCAAGGAGAGA
>DATEKE010000186.1:0-15970 GCA_035277605.1 Terriglobales bacterium
CGGCCGCGACGATTCCGAAATGGACCTCTTCGCAGAACTTGACGCCGCCGATCCGCAGCTTTCGGAAGATGAAGTCTTGGTTCGGCGCATCGCACTGCTCGCCTGTCACGAAATGGGACATATCCTCGGCCTCGAGCACAACTTCGTCGCCAGCACCTTCGATCGTGGTTCGGTGATGGACTACTTCGCTCCGCGCATTCGCATTCGCAAGGACGGCACTGCCGATCTGAGCGACGCGTACATGCAGGGCGTCGGCAGTTACGACAAGTTCGCCATCGAGTGGGGATACAGCACCAGCGCTCAGTCGCCTGCTTCGTCCGAAGATCCCCAGGAGATTGCGCGACTCGACGGCATCGTGCGCAAAGCTCTCAGCCAGGGAATCTTCTGGGGCAACTACGACGATCCGCGCTGGAACGCGTACGACGATGGTCCTGATCCTGTGACTTGGTTGCGCGAAGTGCTTCCGGTTCGCAACGCGCTGGTCGCATCTTACGGACCTACGATGCTTCGCCAACGCGAGCCCATTTCGAAACTCGCAGCACGATTCGCTCTTGTGTATCTGTTCCATCGGTATGCGCTCGCATCGGCGATCAGCACGATTGGCAGCGCAAAGGTTCCACTTACCGTTGCCGGAGATGGGCAAAAGCCGCTCGAGATCTGGAACCCGCAGAGCCAGCGCGAAGCTCTTCAACTCTGCCTGCAGGCGCTTCGACCCGACCAGATGGAAGTGCCTTCCCGAATCTGGAATTCGCTCGTGCAACATGAAAATGCAGGACCAGATCCAGAGGCCTATAAATCCAGCGCTGGTTATCTGTTCAGTCCATACGACGGCGCGCGCTCGATCGCGGAGATCGTTTACGGCGGACTCCTCGATCCTGAGCGCCTCGCGCGCATGGATTCGATTCATCACTTCGAGAACAGCTCTCCTTCGGCCAACGAGGCGATCTCATCTCTGGTCAAGAATACTTTCACTCCATCGACTGCGGTGCATGCCGATCTTTCCAATGTTCTGCAGAACGAGCTAGCCGATCGACTCATGATTCTCGCTGCCGATGACAACGCAACCGCCGAAGTTCGTGCCGAAGCGTGGACAGGAGTAAGCAGCGTTTCAGCTCACGTGAAGGGATCCCAGAATGGGAATGCTGCAGCGATTGAGCGCAGAATCGAGGCATTCATTCGCGATCCCAAACAGAACGTACCGAAGTTGAAGCCGTCCGGAGCGCCTGCGGGCCCACCGGTTTAAGTCCTTCTTCTCTGTGTTCTGACGGCAGCGGTCTAGAGCTGTCATCCTGAAGCGCCTCTATTGTGCGAAGGATCTCCCGCAAAGTGCGGGAACTCATTTGCTCTTCTCAGGCTCTCGGCCGAGATTTGAGAGGAGCGTCGCCACGGAGCCTTTCAAGTCCATTTCCATCCCACGCATATCGGGAGATCCTTCGCACAACGGAAGGACTTCAGGATGACAACTTTCCATCCGTACGATTGAGACTGGCGGAACTTCATGGCACCAACACAATCTTCCCGTAACTGCCCGGTTGCATGATTTCTTCGTGTGCGCGCGCAGCTTCGGCCAGAGGGAGTTCTTTCCCGATTACCGGACGCGCAACACCCGTCTCCAATGCGGCCACGAGCGCTGCGTGAATCCTGGCGAGATCTTCTTCCGGTGTGTTCCACAGCGTCATTCCCAAAATGATTGCGTCACGCGCCATCGCGTCGCGGGGATTGATCTCGATTGTGCCGCGGTTCCCTATTACAACGATGCATCCGCGAATCGCGAGCATTGACAGATCCTGCGCCAGATTCTTGTTCGCGAGCATTTCGAGGATTACGTTCATGCCGCGACCGTCTGTAATCCTTTTTACTTCTTCTGCAACGCTGCCCTTGCTGTGGTCTAGGACATAATGTGCGCCATTATCGCGAACAAGCGCTTTTCCCTCTTCGGTTCCAGCAGTGCCGAACACAGTCATGCCGTGTGCATGCGCTAACTGGACTGCGGCAATACCAACCCCTCCGCTCGCTCCATGTACCAAAATGGTCTCGTTCGGAAGGCCGTGAGCTTTCTGGAACAGAGCGCGATACGCAGTCCCATAAGGAACACCCATTGCGGCACCTTGCTGGAATGAAACATTCTTCGGCAGAGAATGCGCCTGCGCTTCGAGACACACCACCTGTTCGGCGTAGCTGCCGGTCACATTTCCTGCGACATAAACGCGATCGCCTGTGCGGAAGCGCTGTACTCCGGATCCGACGCTAATCACTGTTCCCGCGGCATCTGCGCCCGGAGTGTATGGAAGCTGCGGCTTAACAGCGTAGGTGCCTGTACGCTGATAAGTCTCAAACGGATTCACGCCAGCAGCCTGAACCTTCACCAGAACCTGCCCCGGACCGGGTTGCAGATCGGGAACGGTTTCGATCTTCAGCACCTCTGGCCCGCCGAATTGCTGAACACGAATCGCCTTCATCGGATCTCCGCTTATTTTTTTTTATTTCTTTGCAGCTGAACGTAAATAGCCGTCAGTTTTATTCAGCCAGTCCTGGCGAAGCGGATAGAAGATATCGAGATCCACCGTGTCTTCCATTGCTTCGGCCTTGTGCGGAACGTTGGACGGAATGCAGAGCACCTCGCCTTCGTGTACGACAATTTCCTTGCCTTCAATCCAGAACTTGAGCGCCCCTTCGAGAATGTAGGTCACCTGCTCGTTCACATGGCTGTGCTCGGGTACGATGCAGCCCTTCTTCAGCAAAACGCGCGCGAGCATTACCTCGTCGCCGATGATGATTTGTCGGTCGAGCAGTGGATTCACCTGCTCGAGTTCAACGTCCTTCCACGCGGTGTATTTCATAGGGAAATAAGGGTATCAGGTGGCACTGACCGACAGAACCGCGCCGGTTCCGTTACCACTTCACCGTCCCCCGCTCTTCGCTGCTTCTGCGCGCCAATTCGACTCCATGCATCACGTTCAGCATCTGCTCGTGTGTAATGGCAATCTCGGATTTTCCCAAAATGGCGTCACGCACATTCTGGTAGAACAGGCGGTAGTCTCCCGGCTCTGTTTCCACGCGCTCTGAGCCATCGAGAGACTGCAGCAATCCCCAGCTTTGCTGTTTTTCTTTGCCCCATGAATCCGCTCCCGGGACTTCACCGCGTTTGAGCACTTCTTCCTGAGGATCGATTCCGTGTTTCACGTACGCTGCGGTCTCGCCGCGCACTAGAAAGCGCAAATCAGGAGCAAGAGCAATCATGCTGGCGCGGAGCAGAGCGCGCATTTGCGAATAGTGCAAGAGAACGTCGAAGGCATCATCGACTTGTCCTCCTCGGCGCTCAATGTGAATGTCCGCGGTTATAGCTTCCGGCGGGCCAAACAGAAGCAAGGCTTGGTCGAGAAGATGAACGCCGAGATCGAAGAAAATTCCACTTCCCGCTTCGGGACGCTCGCGCCATGCATCGGGCCGCAGTTCCAGGCGATAGCGGTCGAAGTGCGATTCGAATAAGACGATTCTGCCGAGGCGATTTTTCGCAAGCAGATCAGAGATGGTGCGAAAGTCGCCATCGAACCGGCGGTTTTGATACACCGTCAACAATCGCCCGCGCTGACGAGCCAGATCGACCAGCTCTGTTGCTTCGGCATACGTCGTTGTGAACGGCTTATCGACAACAACGTCCTTTCCAGCAATCAGGCACTGCTTTGCCAGCGAATAATGCAAGGTATTTGGCGTGGCGATTACGACCAGCTGTATCTCAGGAATTGCGAGCAACTCCTCAACCGAACGCACCTGAGTGGCATTGGAATAGAGGCTCGATGCGTCGTCACCTCTTCTCTGCACAATCGCGCGCAGATTCAACCCAGCCACCGATGAGATCATCGGAGCGTGGAAGACACGCCCGGCGAAGCCGAAGCCCACTAGTCCCACATTGATCATCGTCTACTTACCCGTCTCATCGAATCCGTTTCATCCAAAGAAGACCCGCAATATCGCTACCAGCATTCCGATGGGGCGAAGGCGTGCTCAACCCTGCTGCGCACCCCTCCCCCCTTTTTCGACAAAATCCGTGATCTAAAGAACTTAGGCGGCACGAATCCGGCAATTTTCATTTTCGATCCGCAAGATGTGCCGGATCGACCACTGTTAATACGCAACATCTTGCGGATTCCTCTTCAGATTCGTCGGTTACTGCGCACCCTCGGTCTGGCGTAAGTCCTCTACGGTGAATCTGTCGCGGCAAAGGCCATCGGTTCAACAGACCATGGAAAGCGCGGGTTTGGGAGCTCAGCAACTTCGTCGCTTCGCAGCTCTTCCCATAATGGAACCAGAATTTGCAGGCAGAGTCAAAGAAAAATTCTGTGGAAACTTCTACGACAATTCAATGACTTACGGCTGGATGAACGACGGTATTTTGCTCCGTCGTTCGTGTGCCGTGTTCCTTGAATGTAGAAAGCAATGGTTTCGCGCATCCAGCGCTGGACCGCACGCCGCGCGCAACCACTTCGAACACGCTTACGTATAATCGAATTTTTCCGGCATTCTTCATGATTCAGACTCTGTTCGGCAGCCTCGACGAGGAAAAAAACCAAAAGCCAGGATTTCTCGATCGCATGAAGGAGGCTGTCTCGCGCACCCGCGAGAACCTCAGCGAGCGTATCGAGGAGATTGTTGCTTTTAATAAAGAGATCGATGCCAACACTCTGGACGACCTGGAAGCTACGTTGATCGCTGCCGACCTGGGCACGACGACCACTAGCGAAATCCTGAATGGTCTGCGCGAACGGGCGACGCATAAAGAGATCGGCAACGTAGAAGAGTTAAAGCGTTTATTGAAGGACCAGATCGCAACAATCCTCAACCATTCCTCGAATGTTCCCGCGCGGCAGGTTGATGGACCGGAGGTTTTGCTGATCGTAGGTGTTAATGGCACGGGCAAAACAACGACTATCGGAAAGCTCGCGAGCTTGTTCCGCAGTCAGGGGAAGACGGTTTTAATGTGCGCAGCGGATACCTTCCGAGCCGCAGCTATCGAGCAGCTCGAAGTCTGGGGTACTCGCACCGGAACCGAGGTCATCAAGACCAAGGCCGGCGGCGATCCTTCCGCAGTGTTGTTCGACGGACTCAGTGCTGCCAAAGCTCGCGGAACAGATTATGTAATCGTCGATACCGCCGGGCGCCTGCACACGAAACAAAACCTGATGGCTGAATTGGAAAAGATGCGCCGTACGGCGAAAAAAGTGATTCCCGATGCTCCCCACGAAACGCTTCTCGTGATGGACGCCACGACCGGACAAAACGGTCTACAGCAAGCGCGGCAGTTCACACAATCTGCAGGTGTGACTGGAATCGTGCTCACCAAGCTGGATGGAACGGCGAAGGGTGGCGTAGTGGTAGCGATCTCGCGAGAGCTCGGTTTACCGGTCCGTTATGTCGGAGTGGGCGAGAAAGCCGGCGATTTGCTCCCTTTCGATTCTCAATCTTTTGTCGATTCCCTTTTCGCATAACTCATGCCAGCACACGATCACGAACAGTTGATGCGCCGCGCACTGGATCTGGCGAGGCAAGGCATCGCGCTGGCCTCGCCCAATCCGTACGTAGGCGCGATTCTCGTAAATTCAGCTGGCGAAATCGTCGGCGAGGGATTCCATACGTACGAAGGTTTGAAGCATGCGGAGGTGCTCGCGATCGAGCAGGCTGGCGAGCGAGCGCGCGGAGAAACTCTGTATTTGAATCTCGAACCCTGCTCTCACACCGGACGCACCGGGCCATGTGCCGACGCCATCGTTAACGCTGGTATATCGAGCGTCTATGCCGCGATGCAGGATCCGAATCCTTCAGTTTCGGGAAGAGGATTCGAGCGGCTGCGCGCTGCAGGGATCGAAGTTCATGTTGGATTGCTCGAGGCAGAGGCGCGAAAGTTGAATGAAGCTTTTGCCAAGTACATCGTCCACAAAACTCCTCTTGTCACGCTGAAAGCGGGCATGACGCTGGACGGCAAGATCGCGCCGCCGTACACGCCTCCGAGCGGCGAAGTAGGCTTGGGCGATGCTGCCGGCGGATGGATTACCAGCGCCGAAGCCCGCGCGCATGTACAGGAACTGCGCCATGCTGCGGATGCAATTCTCGTGGGCGTGAACACCGTAATCGCCGATAATCCGCTGCTTACCGATCGCACGGGACGACCGAGACGGCGACCGTTGCTGCGCGTGGTCAGCGACTCGAAACTGCGCTTGCCTTTAGATTCGCGCTTGGTAAAAACGGCAAAAGATGACCTGATCGTCTTCAGTTCCTTTGCCGAAGAGAATAAGCGGCGTGAGCTCGAGGATCGCGGCATTCGCGTCGAGCAGGTGAAGCTGGGTGCGCTCGATGGTCGGCCGGACATCGCTGCCGTGATTCAGAAACTCGGGGAGATGGAGATCACGAGCTTGATCATCGAAGGCGGCGCGCTGGTGAACTGGACTGCGCTCGCGGCTGATATCGTCGATAAAGTTTTTCTGTTCTACGCGCCGAAGATTCTCGCCGGCACAGGATCGGTCCCTTTTGCCAGCGGACCTGGATTTCCGCGCATCAGCGAAGCTGCGCGTGTGCATTCGATCTCGCTGCATCGGTTCGGGGAAGATTTTGCCGTGGAGGGATACATCAAGGATCCTTACGAAAGCGAACAGAGCCGGCGGCGGTAGCCGGTCGTGGGTGGACGGAGTGGACTTTGTGGACCTAGTGGACTCAATAGATCCTCTGGACTGAGCTGAACAAGCTTTTGCTTGTTCCTGTCCATTCCGTCCACTACGGCCACTCAGTCCACGTTTTCGTACTGCCTGATTTCATTAACTATGTTCACTGGCCTGATTCAACAAACAGGAACCATCAAGTTGTTGACTCACACTGGCGGCACAATGCGCGTCCGCGTCTCAGCGCCCGGGCTTGCCTCCAAGCTGAAGGAAGGCGACAGCGTTGCCGCAAGCGGCGTCTGCCTCACCGCACTCAACCCAACCGCCGACTCCTTCGAAGCCGATCTCGCCCAAGAGACGGTCGCCCGCACTTCCCTTTTGCGGCTCGCACCCGGACGCGTTGTCAACTTGGAACTGCCTACTCCTGCCGGAACTCCGCTTGGCGGACATATCGTTCAGGGCCACGTGGATGGAACAGGCCGGCTGGTTTCATTTCGCCCGACTGGCAACGGCAGTGAAGATCGCTGGCTCGAGATCGACATTCCCGAGTCACTCACTCGCTATGTCGTCGAGAAGGGCTCGATTACGGTTGAAGGCATCAGCCTGACGGTCGCGAAGATTTTCGGCACGCGCGTCACAATCGCAATCATCCCTCATACCTATGCTGCGACGAACCTGCATACGCTCTCGTCGGGAGAGCCTGTGAATATTGAAGTCGATGTGCTGGCGCGGTATGCGGAGAAGCAGCGGGACGAGGAACGGCAGTGGACCATTGAGGAGTTGGTAGCGAGAGGATTTTGACGGAACCGCCCGCGGTAGCCGGTCGGCTACGGCAATTGCGCCTGCGTTTAGAATAGGCTGCGACTTACGGCCGTTCTCGTCCTGCGGTCACGCCACCTCGGCCCATGAATCTTGATCAGAATGCGCTTGGAGCGCTGAAACGCTATTGGGGATACGACTCGTTTCGACCCCTGCAGGAACGCATCGTAAATAGCCTCCTTGCCGGTCGCGACACTTGCGTCGTGATGCCTACCGGCGGTGGCAAGTCACTCTGTTACCAGTTGCCGGCGGCGATGCTGGAAGGCCGCACCGTCATCGTGATCTCTCCCCTGATCGCGCTCATGCAGGACCAGCTTGCACAACTCACACAAATGGGGATTTCGGCGAGCGTTCTGAACAGCGCGATGACGGCAGGCAATCAATCAGAGACTGCAGTCAAGGCAGTTCGGGGCGAGTTTCGCCTACTTTATCTCTCTCCGGAACGGCTTGCGCGCAAAGACACAGTCGACTGGCTCAAACAGGTTCCGGTTTCTTACTTTGCGATTGACGAGGCGCACTGCATCTCCGAATGGGGACACGAGTTTCGTCCAGAGTACCGCCAGCTCAGTGCGCTGCGTCAGCACTTTCCCGAGTGCCCGATTGCGGCATTCACGGCGAGCGCTACGCGGCAGGTACGGCACGACATTATTCATCAGCTTCGCCTGCGCAATCCTGACAAGTACATTGCCAGCTTTCACCGTCGCAATCTGCGCTACATAGTCAAGGAATGTGACTCGTGGGCGCAACCGGATCTGCTCCTGCGTGCTCTCAGCAAATATCGTGGCAGCAACGTGATTGTCTATGCGCCGACGATCAGGCGCGTGGAAGAGACCGTCGACTTTCTCGAGGCGCACGGCATTCCGGCGATCGCTTATCACGGCCAAATGGATGCCGACACTCGCCGCAAGAATCAAGAGCGCTGGACTTCTGACGAAGTGCGCGTCATTGTCGGGACGATCGCTTTTGGACTCGGCATCAACAAAGCTGCGGTTCGCGCGGTGATTCATCTCTCGCTGCCGAAATCGATCGAGCAGTACTACCAGGAAGCAGGGCGCGCCGGACGCGATGGCGAGCCTGCTGATTGCCTCCTGCTCTGGCAAAAACGAGATATCGGGCTGCTGACGTACTTCATCGACCAGATGACCGATCCTGCCGAGAAAGAGCGTTCCTGGCAGCGCTATCACCAGGTCAGACGGTTTGTGGAGAGCAGCGTATGCCGGCATCTCCAGGTTTGTTCCCATTTTGGGGAAACGCCGAAATGGAGTACGTGCAGCGCGTGCGATGTCTGCGGCTCGCAGCCGGATTGGCTCGTTGTTCCGGCTCAGGAGCCAGTGCGCAAACGGAGGCGTGCTACGGCATTCTCTGCACTCAGCAACGGCTCGCCCCAATCCCTGCCTGCACCCGAGCCGCCCCTGTCCGACATCGATTACGAGCTCAAGGAGTATTTGCGTGAATGGCGAAGAAACGTGTCCCGCGAACTGGGACTCGCTGCGTTTGTTGTAATGCACGACAGCACACTCGAGGCCCTCTGTCGCATTCAGCCAGCCAACCTCATCGAAATGAAACGTGTTCCCGGGATGGGAGAGCGCAAAATCGGGTCTTATGGCGCGCAGATTCTTAAGGCAATGCAAGAGTTCCGTGCCGGAGCGCGTGCCAGCGGAAACGCCTCCAGTGCGAAGAAGGCTTCCAAACCGTCAGAGGAAACGAGACGGCTGCTTGCGCAGGGCCGCACGCTGCTGGAAATTGCAGAAATTCGAGGCCGTCAGCTTGGGAGTGTCGTAGCACTGGTGGCCGACATGGTGGAAAGCGGTGAACTGGATTTCCAACCACAATGGGTCGGCAGCGACAAGGTAAATGCCATCGAGGCAGCTTGCGCTTCCATCGGTGGCGAGAGATTGCGTCCAATCAAAGATGCCTTGCCACCGGAGATCACCTTCGATGAGATCCGGCTGGTATTAGCCAAGCGCCGGTTCGAGCAGGCGCGAGTATAAGGATTTCACCACAGAGGACGCTGAGGACCACAGAGGGATGCTGAAAGAGAAATTAGTTTTCCTCTGTGGTCCTCTGTGCGCTCTGTGGTGAAATCCTGCAGGTTCGGTATTACAGCCCGCGCGGCACCAGTACGAAGCTCTCAATCGCAATCGCCGCTGCTCGTCTATCGCGAGAGGGATCCAGGCGGAAGATCAGGCGAATCTGGTTGAAATGCTCGAGGTGCGAGCGCAACGGCACTGCGAATCCCTCAGTCTCGGGATGGGACGCCATTACGTTCATCAAATCTGTACTCTGCTCCAGGCGCTCTACGCCGAGCGACAGTATGGGAATTCCCCAGGTGCGAGTATCAGCGAGTACGACTTCCACGGAAATCGTTTGTGGATTCCGATCGGCATCGCGCATTGCGAGTTTTATCCGGTTGATATCACGAGTCTCGATAGGTTCGTCCAAGGTTTGCACCGCCTCCATCTGAAGGGGCTTTCGGTTCGAGGAGCGCACGCCCACATTCGCCGGGTCACCTTCTGCTTTTATCGAATCGAATGGCGGACGGACGAATGGATCCTGAAAAAACCAGTAGGAACCAGTAAATGGAATGTGCAGGGGATTTCTAAAGCCCGGCGCCTTCCTATTGAAAATAAGCTTCGGAATTGTTTTCGAAACGGGTTGAGGTTGCCGCTTCGGAGTTAGGATCACTCCGATGTAGCCATCGCTTCGGATGGGCATCTGCTGCAAACGGATCGAATGACTGCGGACGATGGCTCCGCCTGCTTTGCGCGCAAAGAGGCTTCGCAACAGCGCCGCCAACGAAGCATCCCCTTGTGACGACGCGATGAACGGCAGCAGTCCTACTAAGACCATTGCCATTGCGCAACCTGCGCTCAGTGCGAGGCGCGTCCCATTGCGGGACAGCCCTCGATCGGACTCGCCCGGCGTAACTTCCCTCGAAAGTTGGGTTGCCAGCACGGCAGCACCGGCAACGAACAGTACGAACGCGATCTCGCGCTCGGCGATCCAATTTGCCAGTCCGGCTGCTTCCAATGCTGCCGAGGCCAGGATTACCAGGGCGAGCGATTTGGAGAGTCTGCTCAAATCTCCGAGTTGAGAGAAGTTGCCGAATCCTGCTTGCGTCTGTATTGGTGCAGTATGTGGCAACGTCCCATCATCCCTGACAGCGCGCAGAGCTGAGAATCCTGCAAGCACCATTCCTGCGGCGATCAACCCAGCCCAGGCGGAACGCTCCAGGAGGAGGATCATCAAGGGCGCGGTCCACACCGCGACCATCGCGAACAGAACGAGATTCCCGCGAGTCTTGCGCTCTTGAAAATGGAGCCCTGGACCGTACCCTGCGATTGCGCCTGAGAACGCTGCGACCAGGACAATCACCACGTATTCAATCGCAACAATAATTGGGGGCAGCCACCGAAGCTGCTGAAGGGAGGGAGGAGTGATCCAGGTTCTGAGAACAGCATACCGGAGCGGACACGTGATGAATGCGGAGATGAAGCCGGCCAGGACTGAGTACCAGAGCGCTCGGCGGGACAGCACAGAGAAAGGAACCTCGGCAACGGTCTTACGGGACCGGTCGCCGTCCGCCCTCCGCGGAATGTTTACGAAAGACACAATGAGGGAGCAGCCTCAGCCTATTGCCGATCACTGCTTTGGACACCTCAAGTGTAGTCGCGGTTCCCTATCCCACAAAAGAAGCTGGCTCGCCCGGGCAAAGCCATACGTGGAGATGAGAGCAACTACACCGCGAGAATTGACAGTGTCTGCAAAGTGGAAGGTTGCTCATTGAGAAAGGCCCTCCAAAATAGAGGACCCTCTTAATGACGATCAGTTCGTGCCGGCTGAGGCGGCTCCGAGTGTGTCTGTGCTCGCGACAGATGCTGGCGAGGCTGGAGCAAGCGCCTGGTAGCTCGGCGTTGGATGGCTGTAGAGCCCGAACAACAGGTGATAACGGACCTTCAGCACTTCGCACAGCATCTGGAACGAAGCGCTCATGATGTTCAGGCGGCTGCGGTCATCGTGAATGGCTTCTACACCGACTTCTTTCACGACGAAGCAGAAGCGATCGGCGAGCATGAGCACTTCGGGATCGAATCCCCAGCGCTCGATGCGCTGCCGCGAAAAGATCAGGCGCGCGGCTTTGCGTTTGAATACCTTGAAGCCGCATTGCGTGTCTTCAAAACGCAGTCCCAGGACGGAACGAACGACCATCTGGAATCCGGCGCTGCAGATGCGGCGGTACCAGGGGGCGGCGACGCGCTCTCCCCCGGCAATGATTCCTCGCGAGCCGATGGCGATGTCTGCATCTTCGCGAATCACGGCCAGCAACTTGTGATATTCCTGAATTGGCACGGACAGATCGGCGTCGCAGAGCAGGATGATCTCGCCCAGTGCGGCTTCGACTCCACGACGCAGGCTGAATCCTTTGCCGCGATTGACGTGGTTCTGCAATAGCCGCAGATAGGGCAGTTGCTGCAAGTGGCGCGTTACCACACGCGCGGTGCCGTCGGATGAGCCGTCATCAACTACGATAATCTCTGTGTTTTGTTCTTCTGTCTCGATGAATGCAGCCAGCTTATCGAGAGTGGCATCGAGCCTTCCCTCTTCGTTATAAGCCGGAATGACGATAGTGAGCGAATACATGGTTCACCTTGGGTTCAGTGTGTCCATCGCTTCTGTCGCCCGGTGAAATCGAGACGGCCAGACTTCGACAGTCTGCGCCGGCTTCCTTTTCGAGGCTTTGTTTCGCCGCTTCAATGCAATGTATCTCGCGAATGACTGGAGGTATTGATCGACAACTTTCTCCATCGTCATACGTACCGCTACCGAGAAATTCTGCTCCGCCATTTCCTGCTGCAGAGTCGGATTCTCGAGTAGATCAGCCAGGATCTTTGCCAGGCTGTCGGTATTACCGTTTTCGTAAAACAACATGGCTAACTCTTCGGTCTGAGCCATATCGCGGAAATCAGGGATGTCTGAACCAATGATTGGTACAGCAAACTCGCAGGCTTGATGCGCTACTCCGCTTGGTCCGCCCGCCGATGTGTACGGCAGGACCATCACTGTCGCAGAAGAGAAGAGATTCCCAATTTCATCTTCCGGAACATAGCCTTGGAACTCGATGCGCGAGCATTCCTTCCACCGTTCGCGCAGAGACTCGACGTATCCGGGACACATGGGGTGGTTGGAGCCCGCGATTACCAATTTGGCATTCGGGAAGCGATCAGCGATTTGCGCAAAAGCCTCGATCAGAATTTCTGGTCGCTTGTAGGTGCCCCATTTGCCGAATGTTAGGATCCGGTGCTCCGGATTGCCGCGCTTGCCGATGTCTGGGAACTTCGGCGCAGCGGAAAAGATTCCGTGTTTCCGCAGATGGACGTACTCTCCGCCGTAATTTTCCAGCAACAGCTTGCGATACGAGGGCAGAAGAACAGTTACCGATCCAGAAAAGAGGATCAGCTTGGTCGCGATCGCGCCGCAGAACCGATACAAACGCGGAAAGCGTGTGCCTTTGGATAAATCCAAGGCCTCGATTACATGATGCAGCGTAATGTGGGTATAAAAGCCGAACAGTCGTAATAGGAACGCGGTGCAGATGCCAAGGAACGCTGGGATTGGCTTATCGCCGAAGCTGGAGAAAACCAAATTGAACCAGACAACGTCCGGCTTATGTTTCCTCGCCGCCCGCAACAGCGCCAGTGGAGTCGAAGCGGAATTAAATTTCCAGCAGCGATCGACGTCGAAGTCTGGAAGCTCCGGCGCGGGCTGATCCATCTGGTCGCCGAGGACTGTGAGGCTGATCAGATCGTGCTTCTTGAGTTCTTTGGCTAAATGGAAACCGTACTCATTGAGTCTCTCTGTACTTGGTGGGAACGCAGTGACTAAACAAACCTTCATAGGGGCCCATCCGCCTTTACTTCAGGAGCGGCTTACGTGTTTACAGATGAGACACTCTGCTGAGATGTTGTCAGCAGCTTAGAAAACTTTTGCACGTCATTCACTGCAGCAGCAAGGCGATTCGCTCGCGATCGGCGCGCAGATTTCACTACCACTCCATTTCAGCGATAATCATTCCAACATTAACCAGTCAGATAACGTATTCAAGGTTGCGAATACGAGAGACGCTGGCAAGCCGGCGTCTCTCGCCAGCGGTCAGAAGCGAATCGTCGGGCCGAAGGACACCTTTAAGTCGTGCTGCGCGCCGCGATCGAAGTAGATCTCGTCGCCGGCATCGACGCGAATACCGAGTGGACCGAGGAAGAATTCGAGTCCACCACCGGGATAGAAAACGCCGTTCAGATCAGTATTCTGGAGGCTCGTCGGAAAGTTACCGAAGGTAACCGCTCCGGGAGTTACGCCGAAACGTACGAAGCCTCCCTTAGCGAACAGAAACGCGCGTACAGGCGAGTTGGTGCCCAACTGGAACTTTGGTCCGAAAGCGAAGTGGGTTGCGCGCAGATCGGAGCGGAACAATGTCGTGTTGCCGCCGACCTGACTGATGCTCTGGGTGTTGCTCTGCGAGAAATCGTACGAGCCCTCAGCCTCGAGCGCCACATTGGGATGTACGTTAAGACCCACACGGCCTCCCACACCGTAGAGATTAAGACTGCTGGCCGAGGCGCGGAACAATTCACCGTATACGCCAACTTCTCCGTGGTCCTGCGCAAGCATGGCCGGCGCACAAGCTAGCGCGCCTACAGCAATCAGCATGACTGCTAAACGTGTTTTCATGGAACCTTCCCCCAAGGTGCAATCTGTCGTTTCTCCACATTTTGGGCGCGAAACTTACGTTCACACATCCCAACCAGGGTGAGGTGAAGAGACGCTAAGTGAGACGAGCAGTGCAGGCCGCAGGTTGGCAGCGAGTGAGAGTAGCTGGCAGCAGTGTTTTATCGGTCGCGGCTTTCTTCCATTTTCCGAGATGCACGCGAGAAAACCCCATCACCAAGAACCGCAATCAGAATCAATCAGAGGTAGGTAGATGCACGGGAAGCTCGATATTCGAAAAGCAGCCAACGCCTCTCCGGGCGGCGATATCTTTCAAGTCCGCTACGAGGATTTAGCTGGTGAGTCATTTACCGCGAGCATGAACAAGGAAGAACTGCACGAGCTTTTATACGACAAGTTGGCTCTCGATCTTCCCAACCGGGAACTCGACCTCGCATTCGAGCGTGTAGTCCGCGACGGTTACGTCAGCTTTCCTGAACTCGAAATGCGAGAAGAAGAAGTTGCCGGAGTAGGATTGAGATATCTGGGTCCGGAAGGATGATCTAACCGTTTACGGTTTGTGACGCCAACTTGCGCGCCAGATCTGCCGCAATCTGGCGTCCGTGAAACCGTCCATTTTCAATGAAGATCTCACTTGTCCGTGCTCCTGCGACGATTACTCCTGCCAGATAAATTCCCGGAACATTTGATTCCAAGCTCTCGGTGTTGCAGTATGGCCGACAGTCGTTTCCAGTGATCTGAATTCCCAGGCTGCGCAGGAAGTCGTAGTCGGGATGATAGCCCGTCAACGCAAAGACGAAGTCATTGGCAATTTCGAAACTCCGACCTTGAGTTTCCAGCAGAACGCTTCTTTCCCGAATCTCGCGAATGATGGTCTCGAAATGAGCAGTTACCTCCCCATTGCGAATGCGATTCTCAATGTCCGGTAGAATCCAGTACTTCACGTTCTTGTGCATGGTAGGGCCACGATGAACCAGGGTGACGCGTGCTCCGTGGCGCCATAGCTCCAGCGCAGCAATCGCGGCTGAGTTTTTTCCGCCGATCACGAGCACATCGGTGTCGTAGTACGGATGCGGCTCGTGATAGTAATGTGCGACCTTGCTTAACTTCTCGCCCGGAATGTTCATATAGTTCGGCAGGTCGTAGTAGCCGGTTGCGAGCACGAGTTTTTGTGCGGAGTGTACGTGAGCAGCGTCGAAGCGATCACGTGTGTGTACGCGGAAATTTCCATCGCTTCCCTCCACGCTTTCAACGCGCTCATATTGCCGAACGTCCAATGCATAATGATCGGCAACTTTACGGTAGTACTCCAGCGCCTCGCTGCGATTCGGTTTCTGGTTCGGGCTGCTGAAGGGAATGTCGCCGATTTCGAGAAGCTCGGGCGTGGTGAAGAACGTCATGTTGGCCGGATAGTGAAACAGAGAATTCACCAGGCAGCCTTTGTCAACCAGCACGGCCCGGAGGCCGACTCGCTGAGCCTCAATCGCGCAGGCCATCCCCGTTGGACCGGCTCCGATCACCAGGACGTCAAATGTTTCCGTGCTCTCTGAAGTCATTCTGGGCAATGCAAACAATATAGATGATCAGAACGCCGCAGCGATGCGTCTATCGGTACAAGGCGATCAGCACGCGGTAGGTACTCATACCATTGTTCCCCGCCTGCGACAAACAGGTACCGATGGAATAACCGCCGGTTGGCATTTCGAGAACGCGCTTGGTGAGCGCATTCGGAAGATCGGTAGCGTTTGGCGTGGTGAAGTTGAAGCTGTAAGCCT
>DATEKE010000187.1:0-6105 GCA_035277605.1 Terriglobales bacterium
CGATTGTTCTCCTTCCTGCCAGGTGCGCAGGTTCATCATTGCCCGATGCAGATGCGACTTCACCGTGCCTGGCTTGCGATTCGTCGCACGCGCGATCTCCTCGATCGACATACCTTCCACCGCACTCAACAACAACGCCTCGCGCTGTGGCGGCGTCAGATCGCGAATTCTCGCGGAGACGCGTTCCAGCCGCTCGCGCCGCAAAATCTGCTCCTCAGGAGTTGAGCCGGGATCGCGTACCTGTTGCGCCCGCTCCTGGTCTTCATCCGAATGATCGAAGCGGATGAAGCGTCGCCAAAATCCGAAGCGCCGGTTGCGATAGTGATCGCGCACCAGATTGATCGCGATCCGCGCCAGCCAGGTAAACACCTGGGAATCGCCGCGGAATCCGTGTTGTTTCTGAAATGCCCGGATAAAGCACTCTTGCGTGAATTCTTCGGCGAGATCCGGATCGCCGGTCTGCGCCAGCAGCAGGCGATAAATGCGCTGCTGATAGAGCCGAATGAATTCGTCGAAATCGGCGAAGGGCGAATCAGTTTCAGCATTCGCCGTAACCGGAGCCGCGGCCTGTACCATGTTCATCGTTCCGATGAGCTCTCTCCGTTAGTTAAATGGACGAATTTGTGGGCGGGGAGTTTACGCGCTCCTGCATTTTTTCTAAACCAGACGGAGCGCCCAAGTTACTGCAATTTCGTGATTTCCTGATTTCGCGATTTCGTGATTGTTGTTCTCCCAAGCGCGAAATCACGAAATCACAAGATCGCGAAATTTGCGGCACGATCTCATTGTGCTGGGAACCGCCCTCGAGTTTCTGACGTGATTCCCTCAATTCCACAGCGAATTTTCGAGTAACGATGATGAAGAAACGTGGTACCTTCGTCTAAGCTTCGCCCTGAAGGGAGGACGAATGGGACTGGCAGTCGCTGTGCTTTCCGCTTTCGCTGGAGCAATCGCCGTTTATGCAGTTCTTCGCCCCACGCTCGCGGTCGCGCGAGAACGAGCGACGCATTTGGATGCAAGAGTAGGCGAACTTACATCCGCGCAGACCAGACTAGCCGCAGAACTAACTGCCAAGCAGACCGCACTGGTTGCTGCATCGAGCGAACTTTCGGCCCTGAAAGCCTCCCTGGCAGCCGAGCGCGAAGCGGCTGAGGAGAAGCTGGCGTTGATTCAGCAAACACAACAAAAGTTTGAGGAGTCGTTTGGACACTTGGCTGATCGGGCGCTCAAAGGCAATTCAGCCGAATTCCTGAATTTGGCAAAGAGCCTCCTCGACCAGCAGCAGAAGATGGCTTCGGGCGATCTGGACGCAAAGAAGGATGCAATCCAATCGTTGCTGAAAACTGCAGCCGATTCCCTGTCGCAACTCCAGGAGCGCATCTCCGCAACGGAGAGCGAACGCAAAACCAGCGAATCAGTATTCGGAGAGCAAATTCACTCGCTGGTTGATTTGCAACATCGCTTATCTGACGAGACTCGCCGTCTCTCGCGCGCGCTGGAGCGCCCGACGGTCCGCGGCAACTGGGGCGAGGTACAACTGCGACGCGTGGTCGAGTTCGCTGGCATGGTCGAGTACTGCGACTTCGAATCACAGAAGACATTCTTCGACGATGACGGCCGGCGCCTGCGTCCGGACTTGATCGTCAAAATGCCGAACGGGCGAATCATCGCCGTCGATGCCAAAGTCTCCCTCGACGCATTCACAAAAGCCGCCAACGCCGAGCAAGATGCCGAAGTTCGCCAACATCTGGAGAATCACGCCAGCCAGGTTCGCGCGCACATCGAAAGCCTCTCCTCCAAAGCATATTGGGAGCAGCTACCGAATTCGCCGGACTTCGTTGTCGCTTTCATGCCCAGCGAAGCACTGTTGAGCGCCGCTCTGCAGGCTGATCGATCGCTGCTCGACGACGCGGCTCAGGGAAAAGTTCTCCTCGCGAGCCCACTGACGCTAATCGCCTTGCTCAAGGCCGTGTACTGCGGCTGGCGCGAAGACAAGCTGGCCAAGAACGCAGAGCAAATCAGCAATCTAGGCCGCCAGCTCTACGTACGCCTCGTCACACTGGGAAATCATCTTTCTAAATTGGGAAGCCATCTCGACCGCGCGGTTTCTACCTACAACGATGTGATCGGGTCCATCGAGCGCAGCGCCTTCCCTGCCGCGCGGAGATTCGAGCAGCTTGGAGCCGCTTCTGGTGATCCTATCCCGGAGCTCGTTGGTGTCGATCACCTCGCGCGCCCCTTGCAAGCTGCGGAATGGCGCACGGACGCCAGCGAGAATGCTCTCGACCTCCACACACTGGAGCTTCCCGAGGGCAGCGGAATGCCTTCCTGACAACGCAAGAACAGGTTTGTATCGGAAACGCGTCCTAAAAACGGAACATCAGACGCTGACCAACCAGGAACGTCTAGCCTGTCGATTTTTTCCTGCACTCAGAATGATCGCGCCGCGGCAATCCCAAAACGGAACAGCCGGCGTTTTTCGCGCAAGGAAAAGGCCTCTCTCGAGAGGCCTTTGAGTTTGAGGTCACGACGTGCAACCTACAGTATTGTGAGTCTACGTTGGTCGGATGCGACTTGTGGATCAAACCACGGTTAATCGTGATCTCCGTTGTCGTCCTGGTCTTCTGCTTGTTGTTCATCCTGAGCCGGCAAGGACTTGAGGTACTCGACTAGGTCACTCTTATCCTGGTCGTTAAGGTTGAGGTTGAAGCAGGTGTTGTAGTGATTGACGACGTCTTTCAAGGTGGCAAAGCGGCCATCGTGGAAGAAGCCAGTGTTGGCCATCGGACCCAAATCAAACGCGCCTCGGGTGTGGGTCCAGAGGCCGTTCAACGGGGAAGTGCGATAGCCATTATCCGGCGCACGCTTCGCCTGGAAATCGTCGAGGCAGATCAGGCCCGGAGTGTTGGCGGCGCCATTGTGCAGATTCCAGCCAGACTCGGTGAAAGTTGGAGGAACGTGGCAGCTGGCGCATCCTTTAGTGTTAAAGACCTCCTCACCACGCTTCGCCGCCGCCGCATCGAAGCTTCCCTCGGGAGGCGCCGGAGCGGCAATTGAAAGCTGATAGGCCTGTAAGGCTGCCAATTTCGGAGTTATCAAATCGGCTTGACCCGGAGGTGGCGCAACATTGTCGAAGTGATTGGCGGCCGCGACGGGAAACTTTGTCGCATCGCGCAACCGCGAATCCTTGAAATGGCCAATGCCGTGCATCTCCAGATTCGCGACAAACGCGTTCCAATGTGGGATCGATCCCCAGCCGGTCCAGGTGTGCAGATTCACTCCCGCGAGGCCGAATGCCGGCGGGATCAGCGTGGCGGCGGAGACGTTCGTGCCGGTCACGACTCCGTTCGACATCTGCTGCGGATTGAAAGCTTTGCCATCCAGGAACAACTCGGCATCGAATTTGCCGGGTCCCCAACTGTTGAGTACAGCGCGGACCGTGTCGACAGTTACGCCCGGAGGAGGCAGACCCTTGTTGAGGAGATCAGCGACGGGCTGAAGATTGGGTGACAACGCGACGATCGCACCCACATTCAGATCGCGATTGGCCCAGCCATCCAGACGTTGGCCGATACCGGGTGCAAATGAGTTATCAACGGTGGAGTGACAGAGAGCGCATTGAATGCCCACAGCTTGCAGACTGCCATCATTATTAAAGAGGCCTTTGACGCCCACGACAGCGTTCAGCTTAAGCAGGGCCAGGGTCGTGGCGGGATCATCGAGATTTACCTGACCTCGCTTAAGTGCTTGAACTAGGTTGTCGGGAAGCGCGGCCGAATCGACCTTCAGGCCAACGGCAAGCGCCGTTCTGGGACTAACTCCAGGACCAACTCCGCCAAACTTACTGCCCTCAATCGCCTTATGGAGTCCTAAAACACCGCCCCAAAATGCTTCATCTCCAAAAGTATCGAAACGAAAGACTTGTTGCCCCTGCCTGACGAGATGACGTGCATTGTCTCTGGCTTTGTGGCGACTATCAGCCATGGCCACCAGCACAAGACACGAAGCCAGCAGTACCGCAACCGTGGCCCAACGTACTCTCATGACCAGCTCCTTTCCTGTTGGTGCGAATCGATCTTGTTTGTGTAGTGGAGCAGTTCACGTCTGGGATTCGGGCGCATTTGCAGGAGGCACTGTCTTCGGCGTGGTTGGGCACCGAAGAATTCGCACGTGAAACTCCCGCATATGACCCCGATCAGGAGACGTGTTGCTTCAACTCACAGAGTCCGAAACATACGTGGGGGTTACTCGCGAGATGTAAATGCTTTGTCACCGGGAAGTAAAAAGCCTGTCTCGTAAGCTTGCTGCTGAAGAGAATTTGGGACGGAAAAGCAGGGACAGGGAGGCCGTCTTCCCGAATCAGGAAATAAACAAGGAGCACAGGATCTGAAGGCCGCCATCGGCAGCGTTCGAAGCACTTATCGTACCTCCATGTATACGGATCACCTTTTCTGCGATAGCCAGACCAAGGCCCGCGCCTCCGGATTGCTCGTCGCGAGCATTGGCCACGCGATAGAACGGCCGAAAGATGTTTTGCAGTTCCTTTTCGGGGACTCCGGGTCCATGGTCCCGCACTGTAAGCCGCGCCGAGGCGGAAGCTGGGTCGGTTTGAAGATTGACTTCAACCGTCGTGTCTGGAGCCGTGTGCCGGACCGCGTTCAGCACAACATTTTCTATAGCGCTGCGCAGCAGGTCGCCATTGCCCCGGACGCAGACCTCTTTATCGCCCGAGAAGCGTACGGAGCGCTGTCGCTCGCGCGCGGCGAACTCCGCGTCCGACACGACTTCGGCGACCAACGCACTGAGATTCAATGGTTTCATCTCCACTGAAGCGCTGGCGGCATCGAGTCTGGCGACGGTAAGAAGCCGACCGACCATTTCGCTCAAGCGCTCGAAATCCCTTTCCATGCGGTCGAATGCAGGATCGTTGCCTTTGCGCTCTCGCGCCAAGTCCATGGCCACGATCAAACGGGCAAGAGGGGAACGTAGTTCGTGGGAGACGTCAGAGATCAGCTGCCGCTGGCTCGACACAAGACCTTCGATGCGCTCCGCCATCACGTTGAAGTCGCGGACTAACTCTCCGAGCTCGTCGCTGCGTCGCTGTGCGCCGGTGACTGCACGGGTGTCCAGGTTGCCCGCGGCAAGCTGCCGCGATGCCGCCTGCAACTGCACGATAGGTTTTGTGAGATACCGCGCCAGCAAATAGCAGATCAAGCCGGAGACCGCGAACGCGACCATGAAGTGGAGGGCGACTCCCAGCGGATCAGGCCCGAAAGCCGCCCGAGGTCCAGCCGGCAGCTCCGTGGCGAATATGTAGGTAGCGCCATCTCTGCCTGAGACGTGCAAAGCTACGCGTACAAGTCCGTAGCGAATATCGAAGGCGGAATGCCTCGACGATTCATCTGCACGCTTGAGTAATGAGCGAAAAGAATCGCATTTTGCTCCGGCGATGGCTGTTCCATTTTGGTCAAAGAGACATGCCTGGGTGTGAGCGCTGCGACCCAGATCGCCAAGATATGTCGTAAGGGCAGGCCGACCGCCATGCTCCATCTCTCCGACAGCCGCTTTGCCATAAATACCGGCGGCCTCGCTGAGCGCCGCGTGCCAGCGCTCGGGGATTCCGCCGCGTTGTAAGACGAAGCTCAGGATGAGAGCAATACCGGTGACAATTGCCGCAGCCCAAAACCAGAGAAAGATCTTTAAGAATAGACTGCGCATCTTTACTTCTTTCCCGATTCGGATCTCGGCACGAACTGATAGCCGGCGCCCCGCACCGCCTTGATTCGTTCTCCGGCTGGGGACTCTCCAAGCTTCTTCCGCAGATTGCTGACGTGGACGTCGATCACGCGATCGAAGGGTCCGACGACCTTGCGTCCCAAAACGGTCTCGGTCAACTGCTCGCGCGTGACTACGTGCCCGGCTTGCCTTAAGAAGGCTTCCAGCAACGAAAATTCGACACTCGTGAGGTGCAGTTTGTGCTGGTTGATCCATGCCTCCCGGGCCGGCAGATCGAGCGAGATGTCGCCAGCGCCCAGTCGTTGCGTTGCTGGATCGAGCGGCATAGTGCGACGCAGGACAGCACGAATGCGCGCGATCAGCTCGCGC
>DATEKE010000188.1:0-11745 GCA_035277605.1 Terriglobales bacterium
CACCACTCCCATTGAAGAAACCCTGCAGACGCTCAACACTCTGGTGCAGTCCGGCAAAGTGCGCTACATCGCCTGCTCGAACTTTTCCGGATGGCATCTGATGAAGTCGCTCGCCATCGCCGAGCGCTACGGATGGCCGCGCTATGTCGCTCATCAGGCTTATTACTCCCTGATCGGACGCGAGTACGAATGGGAGCTCATGCCGCTCGCGATCGATCAAAAGATTGGAACCATCGTGTGGAGTCCACTTGGCTGGGGACGCCTCACCGGCAAAATCCGCCGCAACCAGCCGCTGCCGAAAGTCAGCCGCCTGCATTCGACTGCGGAGCAAGGACCTCCGGTCGACGACGAATATCTGTACAAAGTTGTCGACGTGCTCGACGAAATCTCGCGCGAAACCGGAAAGACCGTTCCACAGATCGCGCTGAACTGGCTGCTGCAGCGTCCGACAGTGGCGAACGTAATCATCGGAGCACGCAACGAGGAACAACTTCGCCAAAACCTTGCTGCTGCTGGATGGAACCTGAGCGCGGAGCAAGTCGAACGATTGAACGCCGCAAGCCATCGAGTGCCGATTTATCCATATTGGCATCAGGTACAGTTCGTCGAGCGCAATCCTCTGGCGGCCTTTGCCGCCTGAGGATGAATGGCGCGCGAATTCATCTGCGCTACTTCCCTCCTGCTGCCGAGCCAAGCGAGATATCCGCGTTCATTCCAAGTGCACGCAGATATCCCGAATTGAGACGACAGTTCTGCAAGCGCACCTTCTCGAGCAGATCGGCGAAGGCGCGCGTAATCGTCTCCTGATCTGGACGAGCTTTCAATCGCTGCTCGACGTGCGCAGTGCCGCGCGGGAGCTTTGCAAACTCGACGATCTTCGACCAATCGGCGGGAGGAATAATGCTCACGACCGCCGACGACTTCTCCATCTTCTTGTAAGGCCAGAACGCCCACCCAATGTCACTTTTCTCCAGAGTGTTTCGGAATTGCGAGATCCACTCATCGGTGTTCTCGCCTGATTCGCCCATCCAGATCGGCACATCGTAGCGCTCGCGAAAGTCGATGTACTGCTTTATGACGCTCTCATCCGGCGCTGTCCAGTACTTGTGAAAGGTATAAGCGGCATTGGAATCGAAAGGCTTGCCGAACACTGCAAAGTTTCCATCCCACTGCGCGCCGCCCAGAAAGAAGATGTGGTGCGTGTCGATCTTTCGAATCTCAGCGGAAAGCCGTTTGTACAGAGGCTCGAGGTAGGGATTCAGAGATCGTATTTGCTCGAAGTGCGGAATCGGTTCGTTCAGCAGATCGTAACCGAGCACCGTTGGATCGTCGCGATAGTGCGTAGCCAGCCGACGCCAAATCGCGAACAGGTGTTCCTGTTCCTGAGGACTCCGATAGAGCCACGGATATCCCGCGCTATCGTCGATGTTCGCGCCCGTCTGCCCGCCAGGTGCGGCATGCAGATCGAGGATGACATACAGACCATCAGCGCGACTCCAGCGGATCACTTGATCGAGCAGCTTGAAACCTTCTGCATCTTCGCTCTCGAACAGCGAGTAGTGCATCGGCACTCGAATCGCGTTGAAACCCGCGCGATGCAGCAGCGCGATATCTTCGGCAGTGACGTAGTTCTCACGATATTTTTTCCAGAATGCCTGAGACTCATCCGGCCCCAGAAGCTCCAGCACCAGCGCGCGGATCTCGCTCGGCGACTGCGGCCCATCCTGGAACAGCCACATGTAGCCCTCAGGAACCAGCCAGTTGCCAAGGTTCGTGGCATGAATCAACAGCGGCTTCCCATTGCCATCGACGATCTGCTTATGCAGCGTATGCGCGTACTGCGCACGTGCCGGGCAGATGAAAGCCACTGCAAGCAGGACTGATAGCTGAATCGTGCGGAGCTTTAGCATGGTTTGACCGGCGAATCCTTGCTTTTGCTGTTGTGTTGTTTTGGCTTTGAGCTGGTAGCTTCATGGTCCTCGCCGTTCGCGTTCGCACTTAGCTGGCAGCTCAGCCGCTTAGAGGCTTAGCAGCTCGTTCACGGCGGAGTGCCGGTGCGGGGTCCTACCCCTCCCCATCCCCTTTTTCTGCAAAATAGATCTTCTAAAAGAGTTAGCTTCGTTTTTGCCTGTTTTTTCCCAATTTTGTACGCAATATGTTGTATTCCGAAATTCGAAGTACCGACATCTTGTTTATTGCTAATTAGTAATTACCCTTTTTTGCTTTCTTGGGCCGCGAATACGAGTTGTGATCGGTTCGGCTTTCCATTGTTTTTGCCTTAGCCGACCGCTGAATGCCGATTTCCGACTGCCGCTCTTCTCCCGACCTGCAAAATTCATCGTTAAACATTGAGCAATGGAGTACCTACGCGAGAAGTTTGCGGCAACTGAGCCTACGCCAACCCCAGATTTCCACGGCGTTACCCCGAGATTTCCACGGCGTTAACCCCCAGTTTTCCACGGCGTTAACCCTAGTTTTGATGGCGTTCACCCAGCCCGCCGAGATCCGCGGCTCCATCGAGGGCCAGAGGTGTCCCGTTTCGGAACTTCGCGCTGTCGCTCTCCACGCTCCGACCACACCCATACTTCTGTGCTATGACGAAACCGGGCGAAAGTCAAGCGAAATCGCAGAAGAGAAAACCGCGAGAATCCTCCATCGGCACTCGGCACTCGGCCAAAGCAACACCAAAATCAAAAACATGACACGGGTGCCACCGGGGTCCCCAGCAAGCGCCGCAGTTGCGGTTGGTGGCGTGGTTGCACAGACCCCGTGGCCACGGATTTCACGGATGAACAGAAATCATTCTTTGCCTTGTCGTCCTGAGCCTAGGAGAGTCCATCGCGCTGTCGCCGGCGATGGAGACCGCGGTCGAAGGGTCCTGTGTTTTGTTTTTGGCCGAGTGCTACTGGTTCTGCTTTGGTTATCCAACGCCGCCTCGTCCCTGATCCGGTATACTGACCCAAGTCTCTCGCCGGATTTTCCAATGAAGTTGGTGTTTTGCTTCACTCTCGCCGCTGTTTGCGCAAACCTGAGCTTCGGACAAGTCCTTACACCGCGCTCTGAAATCCAAACACAGCCTGCGCCAGTGCCGACTACTCTGACGGCAACGCCAGTGACGGTTCCGTTGGTGGTTCCCGCAGATACGCCGCTGAAGATAGAGTTGGATCAGGAAATTCGCATTCGCAGAGTCGGGCAGCCGGTTCGCGGACGAGTTGTTCAGCCGGTCTATGTTTTCGATAAGGTGACAGTCCCTGCAGGAACCGTGGCCACGGGCACGATCTCAGAGATGGCGGGCGTCTCCAAGCGGGAACGCGCGCTGGCGGCGCTGAACGCCGATTTCTCGCCGGCTCGCCAGGTACGAATCACATTCAATGAGCTGCAATTAGCTGACGGTCGCCGCATTCCAATCCACACGGAAGTATTACCGCAGGGCAATGGAGTACTACAGCTGGTTTCCGCAGATGCAAAGAAGCCAACCAGGACCGACGCCGCCCGCAATGCGGCTTCACGTCGAATCAGCGCTGCCAGGCAGCAAATCCGCGATGAATGGAACTTAGCCAAGGCGCAATTTCATATGCCCGGCAAGATGCATCGCCTGGAGCGATTGGGTATTGCTGAGCTTCCATATCGCCCGCAGTATATAGATGCCGGCGCCACCTTCAGTGCGGATCTTAAGCAGCCTCTCGATTTTGGCGAGGAGAAATTGGCAGCTGAATCTCTCTCCCGCATCGGCACCCCGCCCGCAGTCGGCTCAGTCTTGCACGCGGAGCTGGTGACTCCGCTAAGTTCCGCGACCAGCAAAAAAGGCGATCCCGTCGCGGCGGTAATTACGGAGCCGCTGTTTGCTTCCGACCGTCTGGTGTTGCCGGAAGGCAGTCGTCTCGAAGGAACGGTGCTGCAAGTTCGGCCGGCAAGGCGTCTTGCGCGCAATGGTCTGCTTCGCATTGAGTTCCAAAAGCTCGTGCCACCGGATGGCGTCGAGCAGAAGATTGCCGCCAGCCTCGAGGCGATCGAAGTAGCGCAAAAGGAGCATTTGGCACTCGACTCCGAGGGTGGCGCCCAGGCTACGAATTCAGGATCGCGCTACTTTACTACCGCGTTATCGGTAGCTCTCGCCGCCTCTTCCATGTCCGATGACCACGATCACGATGGCGGTCTGCACAACGGCGACAGGGGCGGCAACGGTGCAGTGACCGGCGCCTCCGGCTTCCGGTTGGTTGGTATGTTTGCAGGCGCGTTAGGCCATTCGAGAGCGCTCAGCAGCGGGCTTGGATTCTACGGTGCGGGCATGTCGGTTTATTGCCATTTTCTTGCCCGAGGTCGCGAGGTCGTCTATCCCAAAAACATGTCCATGTTGATCAGCTTGGACACCAGTGACTGCAAGCACGCGCCAGTGACCAAAACGGAACGGCCCGCCCTCTAGATCGGCGGGTGGCCCACCCTTTCCCATGATGGATCAGACGGGTTTCTGTCGCAAGGCCTCCCACAAAGTGCGTGCCCCGCTCTTGCCCGTTTTTGGCAAGGGTGGGTGATAAGATGGCGACGATTCCCATTATGGGTTCGGCTTTGATTTTTATCACGCCACAACACTTGTGACCCAACGTGCATGAAATCCCGTCCTAGCGCAAACACCGCGCGAGGATGGTGCACAGTACGACGAAAAGAGAAGTCCTTTCATTTGCCCGGTGATGCAACGATCAATCCCGGCAATTGACCAAACGAGGAGTGCGCGAGATAGACCGTGCCGTTGCTGGTAACAACGCCATTCCGAGCACCTTGATGAGTCGGCACCTGAGCTACGATCGTGAGCTCCCCTTTCTCATTAACGTGCGCAACGGTGAGCTGAGCGGCTCGACCTGCGCCTACATAGAGCGTGTGAGTCGAAGGCGAGTAGTTGAGATCATCCACGCCGTCGCCGGTGTCGATCGACGACAATTTCTCCCCGTTATGGCCGGCATCGAGCACCTCCGCCCGCGTGCTGCAGGCTACAAACACGAAGCCCAACGGCTGGTCCACTGATATGCCATGCGGGCCGTCTTCACCACATGAGGACGGCCATTTGGCGACGGTTTTGCGTGTCTTCAGATCGATGGCGGTAGTCATGTCCTTGTCTTCATAGTTCATGTACAAGCGGCCGCGCTTCGTGTCGACAGCGTAGCCTTCCGGACGGCCTTCAAACGTGAGCTTCTCCTTTTGTGCCAAAGTAGCACTGTCGAGAATGCGAACCGAGTTGTCGCGCGGCGCCGTGACCCAGACTTCTTTCGTCGGCGCGACATAGACAACGCCGTCGGGAGTGGAATCGATATACCCACAGTGTTTGCGCGCCAGGGTCTTTTCATCAACCGCGCAGATGCTGGAGTCAGCCCGATCCCCGATGTAAACCACGCCGTCGCCAATCGACACGCCGCTGGGACCCTGCGTGCGCTTGCGCCCGCCCATCTCCACCTCATTGATAGGAAACCCGGAGATCTCGCGGACGCTATCGTTGCTCGTATCCACCACATCGACTGACCCGATGTTAATGGCGGGAACCCACACGTATCCCGTTGTGGGATCGTAGGCGATGTAATCCATGGAGATGGTTCCCTTGCCGTGATCGGGAAGATCGAGCGTCCGAGTCGTGTAGCTTTGGTCACTGGCCGCGTGCAACGCAAGACATAGAGTTGCCGCAGCCGCAATAGCGAGCAGAAGAGAGATTCGCGCCTTCATCCCGGAAATGTTAACAGGTCTCGCGGTGGGCCACTTTCCATCTGAACAAAGCGGAGAACAAAGCGGGACAGCCTGATCTGCTCTATTTTCTTTTTGAGATCCCAACGGGAATGGGTTGGGCACCTGGCTAGTGACTCGAAGCTGCGGAAGCCTGACCTGCGTAGGTGGAACGCCCGATCCAGGCGAAAATGAACAGAACCATTCCCCCGCTCCATGCGCCCAAACTGAACGTTCCCGAAAAATAGAGAGCAATCACAACTCCCAGCGCGATCAGCAGTCCCGCGAGGATCAAGAACATGCGCATGCCGTAAAGAAAAGCGAACGGCAAATAGTGCGCACCGACAAGGACCAACAGAGCGGGAAAAAACCAGTTCAAACGATAGAGACCTACAGGCACAAGAAGCAGCATCGAAATCGGGAGCACAAACGCGACCTCCATTCCAAGGCTGTTCAGCGAATTCTCTCTACCCACGGACCTCTTGTTGCCCGACAGACTCAGCAGCATTTGCGTGAGCGGGAAGATGAAAAATCCTCCGAGTACGACGGTTAAAATAGAGGCTTTTGGAGTGGCCCACGCGCCTGCCACTGCGGATGCTAACCAGATTACGGAACTGACAAGCTGTCCCCAAAACCCGCCAACATAGACAGTCCTCACTTCACGTTGAGCATCCTCTATGTCCATTCAAACCTCAAGTACCATCGGCCGCAGATCTGTCGGGGAACACCGGGAATGCCGCCCATTATAGCGAGTGCTCCTGAGAAACTCGCATCCAGCGCACTACTTGGTAGTGGTCGAAAAGCAGAGGCGGACGGCAACAGCTACTAGTGCCAGCTACCAGCTTCCAGCCAAAGCAACGGCAAGGGCAAAAACGGCAATCAGCACTCGGCATTCGGCCGTGAAACAAGCTCCTAAGCTGCTGAGGTGTTTCGTTACTCGGCGTCGAAAACTTCCTGATTGACTTCTATGAAAAATGATTTACGCCAACTTGCGCCTATCAGTCGGCAGAATCTGTTCTGGGTAGATGGTGATGCCACGCAACCCTCACTTATGGCTCCGCCGCCACAGAAGCGAATACTTCTCGTGGATGTGAACGATCCACGTGCGAAGACGCGCGTAAAAATGCTTTTGGCCGCAGGATACGAAGTCGAAGTTCGTGAAGACGACAGCATCTCGCAACGGCTGGCGCACGAAGATTCCTTTGATTTGATACTGCTTTCTCTGCATCGGAAGAGGTTAGAAGACGCATGCACCTACAGTGACAGGCTCGCAAAACACTTTCCTAACTTGCCCATACTGTTAGTCACTGATGCGGGCATATTTGCTCAGAGGGGAACTCTCAGTCGCAGTATGGACGGTTGGGACGCTGCCGCAATGATGAAGGAGATTGCGTCCATGCTCGCTGGCAGCAGGCATGTCCCTGAAATGGGCGTCTATAGCCACATACGAAACGCTTCCTGAATTGGGAAATTGGTCGATGACAGTTTGCCGCTATTCGGCCGACGCGACTTTTGCTTTCTTCTTTGGCTTACCGTTTGGCTTGTCCACTCCGAGCGCAAGGTCGGCAAGTTCGAGGTAGCGCTGACTGCTCGCCATGAGCGGATTTTGCATGGTCGTCGGCATTGTTGGTACGTGGTGCCTGCGAAGAAGATCTTTATCGATCCACAAGCCCAGGGGATGATCCTCGCCGGGCTCTTGGATGCTGCGTTTCGGTCTCGCCTTCCGCTTCTGTACGTTTTTGTTGGTCATGCTAGCAACTGCCGCTTGAGTTCTCGCTCTTTCCGAGAACGGCTCGCACTGCTTCCATTAGCTCGTCGACAGAGAAGGAATCGACGGAGTGGTCAACGCCTGTGAGCGACTCCTCACCTTGCCTGCGCAGCCCGAGGATTCGGGTGTGATTGTGGCGTCTGATCTCTTGTACGAGTGCGGCTTTATCAGTGCGCGGGAGTGAGTGACCGATGATTACCAAATCGAAACTGCTCTTGCCACAGTGAGCACTCGCCTCGGTAAAGCCCAGTGCGGACGTTACGTCAAAGCCGGCGGCCTTCAGAATCCGCTCCCGCGTACGCAGGAGAGATTCGTCGTAGGAAATCGAAAGGACAGACGGGGCCCTGGTCGTCATCGAACGAAGACTTAGAAAGGAAGTTTTTGGCTTGCTAAGTAGCTGGATAGTAGCACGGTTCCGCGTGGCGAAATCGGCTGTATTTCGCCTTAATCCGCTTAAGTTCCTGCGATGGGCTGTTGTGTCGCGATGGTGGCGGACTCGGTCGAGGTCCGTTTCGCCGTGGCACGGTCACGATCGTGTTAAAGTCCGGATACGAAATCGCGAGGAACTTAAGTGCCTACGAAAGGCAAAGATCCGGGCACGACCGGGCCGATCAGCCTGAAGAAGTTGGCGGAGCATCTCGGGCTGAACGCGGCCACGATTTCGGTCGTGCTCAACGACGTTCCCGGACGCTCCATTCCCGAGGCTACGCGCGAGCGCATCAAGGCAGCGGCAAAGCAGTTCAACTACCAGCCCAGTCTGCTGGCGCGCTCTCTGCGCAGCCGTCGCACGCTTACGGTTGGCATTCTGGTGCCGGAACTCGGCGACGGATATCACACGCAGGTGATGAGCGGCATCGGCGATCAGTTGATTGACAGCGGATACTTTTACTTCACCGCGCACCATCGCCACCGCAAGGACCTGGTCGAGCGCTACAGCAATATGCTGGTGAGCCGCGGAGCTGAGGCGCTGATTGCCATCGATACGGCCTTCGAACATCCGGTGTCGGTGCCGGTAGTCGCGATCGCCGGCCATCGCCAGATCAAAGGCGTGACCAACGTGGTGCTCGATCATCGCCGCGCGGCCGAGCAGATCCTCAGGCATCTCCATTCGCTTGGGCATCGGCAGATCGCCTTCATGCGCGGACAGCCCTTCAGCTCCGATTCGGCAGATCGCTGGCGAAGCCTGATGGAAGTGGCTCGCGAGATGGATCTTGCGATCGATCCAAAATTTGTCGTGCAGCTCGAGCGCGATATCAGCTCTCCCGAATTGGGATATCCAGTGATGCAGCTGCTATTGGCTGAGCACTTGCGCTTCACAGCAGTTGTGGCCTTCAACGACATGTCCGCGATCGGCGCGATCCGCGCCCTCCAGGACTTTGGACTCAGAGTGCCGGAGGACGTCTCCGTCCTTGGCTTTGACGACATCACTGCTGCCGCTTTCAACAATCCGCGGCTCACGACCATCCGGCAGCCGCTCAATCACATGGGCAAGATGGCTGCGCAATATGCGTTGAACCGCATTCACGGAACAGAGCCGTTTCGGGAAGAGATCACGATCGAACCGGAATTAGTTGTTCGTGAGTCCACGGCAGATGTGAGGTCGAGCAACAAGAGCAATGCTCGCGGCAAAGCCGGTACGCGACGCAAGCTGGGCGGCAGCAGTATCGATGTCTACTGAGCCTCAAACCGACCAAAGCAGCATTTTGCCGATGCAATTGGCTTTCGCCCTGACGGGCGTAGGCACCACGCTCCTCGGCTCCCTGCTCCCGACTCTCAGCCTGAATTGGCATCTGGACGATCGCCGCGCAGGCTTTCTTTTTGCTGCCCAGTTCTGCGGATCGGCGATGGGCGCTCTGCTCGTCGGCTCGCATTTTTTCAGAAGCGCACTGCGCGGTTATCTGCTGCTGGCGATCAGCGCTCTATCCATCGCGTTTGTCAAGGGCGATACTCGGCTGCTCTTGTTCTTCACCTTCGGCTTGGGCCTCGGGCTGGCGATGACGTCCACGAGCATGTGGATGGGCAAGGCATTTCCGGCGCGTCGCGGCGCTGTTCTTTCGGTTCTGAACGCCTGGTGGTGCTTCGGCGCAGTGATTTCCGCGCCGCTTGCGTCGGTTTGGGTCTCCCGATTTCTTCCTGAGTACTTCTATCCCATATTGGGAGCGGTGGTGATCGCCACCCTGATTCCTGTTTTGGGCAGGCAGCGAGTTGCCGCCGATGAGATGCGCGACTCCGAATCGGCCGGCGAAGACATCGACTGGAAGCGGGTCGCGGTGTTTGCGCTGATGGCGTTTCTCTACGTCGGAAGCGAGACCTCGGTCGGCGGCTGGCTGATGAGCTACGTTCATCGTTTGGCAACGTCGAGCAATTTCCTGGCTCCGCTTGCGACCTCTTGCTTCTGGCTGGCGCTGCTGTGTGGACGCACCATTTCACCGTGGCTGCTGCGCCGCATGGATGAACTGCAGCTTCTTACCTATGCGATTGTCGGCGCATTCGTTAGTGTGGTGATGTTGCTGCTCCTGCGAACCCCACTAGGGACGGTGTTCAGCGCAACCTGCACCGGACTGATGCTTGGCCCGATCTTTCCCCTCTCTATGGCAAGGATTCTCGCTCTCATGCACGACTCACCAAGATCGAAGTGGACGTTCTCGTTGTCTGGCGTGGGAGCTGCCGCGCTGCCGGCACTCACTGGAGAGGTCTCGACACGCGCCGGGTCACTCCATTCCGGATTGCTTGTACCCGCATTCGCGTTGTCGCTGATGAGCGCAATGATGATCCTCGACCGGGCAGCCAGACCGAAGGCCGCTACACTGCGCGCGAAGGCAAGCTAACAGCTACGTAATGCTGCTCCCCGTCGTCGCGTCAGCCACGGTGCTCATACCTCGGCTTACCACTTTCGGCTTCTCCCAGCCGGCCAGGAGCTGGCGCAGCACGAACTGCAGAATTCCGCCGTGCTGGTAGTAGAGGATCTCCTGGGGCGTGTCGATGCGGACTGTCGCTTCGAATTTCACGGCAGTGCCGTCGGCGCGCTTGGCCGTAACGTTCACATGGCGTCCGGAGGCGAACTTTGAGTCGAGCAACTCACGCAGGCCGGCGATCTCGTAGGTCTCTTCGCCGGTGAGGCCGAGCGTTTCCGGATCTTCTTCCGGCAGGAACTGCAGCGGAAGAATTCCCATTCCGACCAGATTGGAACGGTGGATGCGCTCGTAGCTCTGCGCGATTACCGCATAAACTCCGAGAAGCTTTGGACCTTTCGCCGCCCAGTCGCGCGAGGATCCTGAACCGTATTCTTTGCCGGCGAGGATGATGAGCGGCACGCGATCAGCTTGATACTTCATCGAAGCGTCATAGATCGACATGACTTCATTCGTCGGCAGATAGCGCGTGACGCCGCCTTCGGTGCCGGGCGCGAGTTTATTGCGAAGACGCACGTTGGCGAATGTTCCGCGGACCATCACTTCGTGATTGCCGCGGCGCGAACCGTAGGAGTTGAAATCGTGGGGCTTGACTCCGCGCTCAATCAGATACTTGCCGGCAGGACTGTTCTGCTTGATTGAGCCTGCAGGCGAGATGTGGTCGGTGGTAACGCTGTCGCCGAGCCAGGCGAGCGCGCGGGCTCCTCGAATGTCCTGCACCGGAGCGGGATTCACAGGCATGTCGTTGAAGTAGGGAGCGCGTTTGATGTAGGTGGAGTCCCGCTCCCATGAGTACGTGTCCCCTTTTGGAACTCTCAGCTTCTTCCAATGCTCGTCGCCTTCGGCAATGTGTTCGTAGTTGTCGCGGAACATGGCTGAATCGATGGCCTTACTTACAACTTCATCGACTTCCTTTTGACTTGGCCAAATCTCACGCAGGTAAACCGGCTTACCTTGACGATCTCTTCCCAGTGGTTCTGTAAGCAAATCGTGATCGATGCGCCCTGCCAGCGCGAACGCGACAACCAGCGGCGGCGACATCAGATAATTCGCGCGAACTTCGGAGTTGATCCGGCCTTCAAAGTTGCGATTGCCCGAAAGCACTGAGGCGACGACGAGCTGATGATCATCGATCGCTTTCGAGACATCCGCGGGCAGCGGACCAGAGTTGCCGATGCAGGTCGTGCATCCGTATCCGGCGATGCTGAAGCGGAGTTTATCGAGAAACTCCATCAGGCCGGCTTTCTTGTAATACTCGGTCACGACGCGTGAGCCGGGAGCGACGGAAGTCTTCACCCACGGTGGCGGGCAGATCCCGCGCTCGACCGCCTTCTTCGCGAGCAATCCGGCGGCAATCAT
>DATEKE010000189.1:0-15630 GCA_035277605.1 Terriglobales bacterium
TCAGCGAGTCTGAATGGAACAGTCGCCGCAATGAATGGATGCCATCTGAGAGCGACCACCAATACATCGAGTCGCTGATGGGACAAGTGATCGAACCAGGCAAGTTCGCCAACTGGATTGCGCCTCCAGCGCGCGGAATCAACAACAAGCCGATTGATTTTGAGTATGTGAGGTTCAATTGAGCGCGCAACCTGCGGCGACTGACAGGCGAATCAGCGCTCGCTGGCCGGAAGCATCTGCTCACGCGCCGGACCTCCGGGAATTTTCCGAAAGGCTGCATTCCGTTTCGGAACAGGGTCGCAAGCTTCTGGCCCACATCGCAGAGCTCGCCTATCACGGTCGCGGACAGCAGCGTAAGTTAGACGTAGCCTATCTGCCGGAGCTACATGAATCCTGCGGACTCGACGTGGAAGCCATGTATTCATTACTCGGCGAATTGCAGCAGGCAAAGCTGGTGCAGATCGAAGATCCTTACCCGTTCGAGGACGTGAAGATTTTGCCGTCATCTTCAGGCTGGAAAGTGCTGGAGCGGGTGGCTAAGCTGTGTGAGACAGAAAATCTGCCGCTTCGGGAGGTGCTCGTCGATTTTCGACGCGCATTTTAAATGGCGAGTACTTCCCAAAATGGATTCCATTCGGCCGTAACCAGCCGGACAGAACAGGCCCGGAGCGACTCCGAGTATCTGCAGCGGTTAGGTAAGAATATTCGTTCGTCTCGCGCGAAGCGTGGGCTCACGCGCAAGGCCCTGGCTGCAGACTCGGGAGTGTCGGAGCGATTCCTGGCGCAGCTCGAGACCGGATCAGGAAACGCTTCCGTGCTTGTTCTGCGGCAGATTGCGCGCGCGCTCGAAGTGCCGCTGGAAGTTTTCTTGACCGCCGAGCCGGAGCATTCTCCCGACCTCCGGGACGCGGTCGAATTTCTTCGCGGTCTTGATCCGGAACATGTCGCCAGAGCTCGGCAAGTATTGGCTGAGCACTTCAGCCATCACAAGCTTCCAGCGCGAGGCGAGCGTATCGCATTAGTCGGACTGCGCGGGGCAGGCAAGTCAACAGTCGGCAGCCTTCTTGCGGACAAACTGGGCGTTCCCTTTTTTGAACTCGATCGTCTGGTCGAGCAATCGAGCGGACTGTCACTGTCGATGATCTTCGATCTATACGGACAGCCCGGCTTTCGCCGCTTCGAGCGCCAATGTCTCGATGACCTGCTCCGCCTTCAGTCCAGGTTTGTTGTCGCTACCGGAGGCAGTCTCGTTTTGGAACCGGCAACCTTTCGCACGCTCCTTAGTTCCTGCTGCACGATCTGGTTGCAAGCCACGCCGGAGGAGCACATGTCTCGCGTAATCGAGCAAGGCGATATGCGCCCGATGGCGCACAATCCTGAAGCGATGTCGGACCTGCAGCGGATTCTCGCCGAGCGAGAACACCTTTACCGGCGGGCAGACGTGGCGATCAACACAAGCAAACGCTCTGTCTCCGCGGTGGTTACTGATTGCTTGCGAGGTCTGGAAGTTCGTCAGATCGCGCAGACGTTCTGATCTAGACATTTTCCGCTTGGTTTAGTCCGACCCATGTTCGTATCGAGGTTGTAAAACTGTCATCCTGAAGCGCTTCCTTTGCGCGAAGGATCTTCCGGAATATCTCAAACTGAATTCGCGCTTTCCAGGCTCTTAGGCATGGATCGAAGTTTTTCGTGAGAGCCGTTGCCAGAGCTTTGCAGGCTGAGGCGTTCCGGGAGATCCTTCGCGCAAAAGAAGCGCTTCAGGATGACAGCTGATTGAGGGCATCTGCAGAACAACATTAACAATCCAGATGGAATCTATGCCCGACACCAAACATCGGATGACAGTAGGTTCAGACAATGCTCTAGGGTTGTAGCGAAATCTTTATCCGTGAAGCTCCAATGTATTTGTCGGCCCCGCCATAATAGATCCACCACTGTTTCCCGATCTGGACCATTCCCTCGGTGAATACCACATTGGGAACCTGCCCGACGCGCTGCCATTCCTTTTTGGGACGCAAGAACGGCTGGTCTGATCTGGCCAGAAGCTTAGTCGGATCGTTCTTGTCGAAGAGTGCCCAACCGGTTGTGTACACCAGATTGTCATTGGCCCCGTTGTAGATGAGGAGAATGCCCCTGGAAGTGATTAGGGGCGGAGGTCCGGGTTCCATGACGCGCGAATCGAAGGCTCCCGCGTTTCGCGGCAGTACCGGTTCTTGGGTCGCATCGGTCCAGTGCAGCAGATCGTCAGACGACGCAAGCCCCATGTAATCGCGGTTGTCGGACTTCGTGCCCAGATAATACATCCACCATTTACCGTTGATCTTTTCCGGCACAATCGCTCCCGATTTGGTCCATTTCGTGTTCCACATTCCTTTGTAAGCAGGCAGCAGAATGCCTTTGCGCTCCCAATGGATCAAATCTTTCGACGTCGCCATGCAGAGCTGAGCATCGTGCTTGTTGTAGCCGGTGTAGGTCATGTAATACGTGCCGTCGATCTTGAGCACGCGCGGATCTTCGACGCCGCCATCTTTCTCGTAATCAGTTTCGGGCTGGAGTACCGGCTGGTTGCGAAGCGTAAAGTGCAGGCCATCGGTGCTCGACGCGTAGCCGATCCGAGACGTGCCTGCCTTATCCTGCTCGCGATAAAGAAGGATGGTCTTATTACCGACGCGAACCGCAGCAGGATTGAACGTGCCCGCAGAAGCAGCGCCTGATCCGGAAGGAGAGATCAGCGGAGTAGGACTGCTCCAATCGACGATGATTTTGACCGGAATGTCGGCAGAGCTTTGCGACGCGATGGGACGGCTTAGCAATAACGATCCTGCGAGGGCGATTGCCTTCAGCATTGGTTTACCTTCAACCGAAGGGCGAAGAATGACAGAACCGCCGCCGGCGGCGGCGGTTGGCCGAATGGGGGTTCCGGGCACCGCCGCGCAGCGTTCATTCTGGCTGAGCGCAGTCGCAAAATGCGCGACCGCCCCATCGCCTACCGGCGACGGTTCTGTTGATTCGTCAGCCTTGCGGCCTATGTTCTTGAGATGACTGCAATTCTTCCGATCTCTTCAATTCGCGCTCCGCATCAGCCTCGCGGCCCAGACCTCGATAGGCTTCGCCCATCAAGTGATGTGCGATGTAGTTTGTCGGATCCATGCGCAGTGATTTTTCGAGATAGTTCAAAGCCGAAGCGTACTCTTTTTTCTTCACAAGAACTTTGCCCATGAGAATGTAAGGGCCGGTCGCGGTGGCGTCGAGCAGGATAGCCCTCTGCAGTGCCCGCTCCGCGTCGTCGTACTTCCCGACGCGACTATAGCAATCGCCGAGCCGGTCATAAGTCCCCGAGTATCCCGGGTTCAGCTTCTGCTCGAGCTCAAACTCCTCGATCGCTTTCTGCACATTCGATTTGTAGAGATAGAACTCGCCTAACAAATAGTGAACCAGCGGCAGCTGGGGGTCTATCGCCGCCGCCTGCAACGCATTCTGCTCTGCGATCGGATCATATTCCTGACGCAGAAGCATGCGCGCCAAAAACAGGTGAGCTGCGCCCGAATCCGGCGGAACTCCGTACAGTTGAGCGAAGGAGCGACGCGCCTCGTCATAGTTCTGCGTATGGATATAACAGAGGCCGAGAACGTAGTTGGCATCTACATTCACGGACCCAATCCACGTCTGCACCTGTCTCAAGAAGGGAATTGCCTCCGCCGGACGGCCGAGTTGAAAGAGACTCAACCCACGAAGCTGCACTGCCTCGCGATCTTGCGGGTCCTCATCCGTAGCTTTGCTAAATGCTGTTTCCGCCTTGGCGAAATCTCCTTTGCGATAGTAAGCGAGGCCGAGCTCATGCTCGATGCCCTTGATCGAAGGATCGGATTGTTCAAGATTCCGGATCTTAGCGATGGCATCGTCGTACTTGCCGGAGTCGATGAGCGCACGAACATCATGCAGACCGGACGGGGCGGCGGATGAAGTGGACTGCGCGGCAAGCTGCGGCGCAAATAGAAAGGTGAAGAAAGCCAACCAAAAATACGGTGAATTTGACAACCATATAAATCCAGTCGGCAAACAAACGTGTCTCGCACGAAGGTGGCAGCACCGTCCATTGGTAGCGACCGGTCCACCGTCTTTATGCAATTTAGGCAGGTCCACGGAAACAATCACCGCCACAGTCGGCACCGATAAGTAATCGAGCAACAAAGCGCCCTAAATAAAATGGGGGAGCGTCGAACGCTCCCCCAAGAGCTTATAACGAACGGAGGGCTAGAAGGTGAGCCTCAGACCAAACTGAAGTTGCCGCATGCCGCTTCCGTTGAAATTATTCTCGATATCGGTGATCTGGCCGGCATTTCCTCCGCAGTCGATACAAGTGTTGCCCTGCGTGCTGGAAAACGCGTAGACAGGATGGTTGAAAACGTTGTACGCATCCATACGGAACTGGGCATTGAAGCGCTCGGTGACCTTGAAGTTCTTCGAAATCGCCGCATCGCTGCTGAAGTGCCTCGGACCAGTGAACGTGTTACGGCCAAGGTTTCCGTCGGTACCGCATGCCGGCAACGAGAACGAGCCAGACGATGGACGCGAAAGCGTACAAGTATCTTGCCCGACGGTTAGGGCACTGGTATTGAAGGGTATCGGGGCCACCGGAGTGAAGAACTGGACAATATGGTTGACCGGATCGAATGAACCAGCTCCTACGTTGAACGATCCCTTCAGATCGGGATGGCACGATCCGGTGTCATGGACGTCGCCGCAGCTGCTCAAAGAAGGCGTCCACGGCAGGCCGCTGGCCCAGTTGGTCTGGTTACTGATCTCCCATCCGCCAATCACATAATCAAAGGCACGGCTGACGTTGCCCGCAAACGTCTTACCGCGACCGAACGGCAGATCGTAAACCACGTTGAGAAGGAAGACGTGGTTGCGATTAAAGTCGTCGCGTCCGTAGGTAAGGTTGCGGTTGGTAGCGTACAGATCGGTGTAATCGTTGCTGTAGTTATAAGCGTGGGAAAAGGTGTAGTCCGCCTGGAACTGCAGTCCCTGCGAGAAACGATGATCCACCTTCGCCTGTAGCGAGTTGTAGTGACTGTTGGCATCATTACCGAAGAAGTTGCCCATAATGCCGTCAGCGCAGCACAGGATCGTCACATTCTTGCCAGTGGAGGGATCCGTGCCGGTAAAGGTGAATTTGTTGAAAAATGGACGGCGCTGATCGAAAGGAACGCTCGGAGTAAACGCAACGCTGCAGCTTACGCCCGCCGCACCACACGAAGTTCCATTTGGCACCGCAGTACCATTGGCAAGCGCACCTGTGACGATGGCAGTGCCACCGCCCAAGGCAGCAGGATTCAGGTCGTAAGCCGGTCCATTGCCGGCAAAGCCGTGAGTGCCCTTGTTGGCGACATAGCCGACTTCGACGCTGGTGTTCTTGGTTACCTGGCGTTGAACGGTCACGTTCCACGCGTCAAGCGTGGGCAGGCGTTGGTACGTAGGACGCATTCTGGGCTGCACGTTGTTTTGGAACCCACCGAGCGGCAGGACTCCGTTAGATGGTACCGGAGGGAAGTTGAAGATCGGTGGGCCTGCCGCCAAAGTAAATGCCGGATAGAAGCTATTGTTCGCAACATTCGGATTGCCGTTGTTCTGTGCCAACACATCCTGATTCACCAGCACAGGCAAGTTCTGTGTGACAGCGTGTCCAAAGTTCGAGCCGAACACACCCATATCGAAGCTGCGTCCATAGCCCATGCGCAGTACCGTTTTGGGAGTGAGCAAATACGAGATTCCCAAGCGGGGCGCGATTGCCTTCCAGCTATTATCGATATTGCCGTTCAGGCCATACGGGCCGTAACCAGCGACGCGGATAATGCCCTCCGTCGGATTGGCGAATCCGCCGTTACCCTTGGCGTTGACCGACTCGGGGAAGTAAATCTCCCAGCGCAGTCCATAGTTGACCGTCAGCTTGTCCGTGGCTTTCCATGTATCTTGCCCGTAAAAGAACCAGCGCTTCTGGCGCTCGGCGGCGTTGAGACTGGTGCTGACGAAGCGATTCATTTCCTGGACATCACCGAGAAGGAAGCTCGCGAAACCTAACCCGCCGCTGCCCGCCAGCGAAGTCGGCCCGTTGCGGAAATGCATGTCTCCGGCACGATCGGCATCGCTGGGTATGCGCAGATTCTCGGCGAAACGAATGTCGCCACCGAATTTGTACTGGTGGTTGCCGCGAATCTTAGTGAAATTGGCTACCCACTGGAACTGCTGCTCACTCTCCACCAATGGGCAATTGCAACGCCCGACGTTTAGACCATCGCCAAAGCTGGTGACAGGGCCAACGTCCTCAAAGCTAGGCAAGCCCGAAGTAAAGACATCACCCATGTTGACGTTCGGGATACCAAAATTCTTTGCTGGTGTGGTTCCCTCGTCGGGCTTGTGAGTTGTCGGGTTGTACTTGAAGTAGCCGAAGCGGAAGTCCGCCAGCAGCGTCGGGCTGAAGGTGTGGGTCAAACCGGAGGCCAGACTATAGTTATGCGTGAGCGAACTGCCGGAGAGTCCTCCGATGCCGGTACCAACCGCGCCAAGCGCACCAAAGATGCCCTTGCCGGAAACGCTGAAGCGAGCCAGGCTAAAGCGTCCAAATACCTGCGTCGCCTGACTTAGGTCATAGTCGACGCGAGTATCAAAGCCATTCTGGGTGAACGGACCGCTTCCCGAGGAAACGAAGTTGTTTTGAATGGCATTGCTGGTTGGAGCTGGAAACAACTTGAGCATCGCCAGCGCCTGCGGAGAAAGCTTGCTCACGGGAATCTGATTCGGCGTCGGGCAGTTCCCCGGAGTTGGATTGACAACTTCTCCCGCGGCGCCGCAGAACGCTGCACGGCCCAAACCCGATACCGGATCGCCGGTTGAAGGATCATAGATGTAACCACTCGACGTCGTCTGGCTTCCGATAATGCTGTTGTATTGAGACAGATCGCAGAAGCCGGTCGCGGCCAGACAAGTGCTGATTACACGGGCTGTCGGAACCGTCGCCAGATTCGTAATGCCGCTGGTTTGGCGAGTTCCCTGATAATCACCGAAGATAAATAGTTTGTCCTTAATGATCGGCCCGCCTGCGGCGGCGCCGAAGTTCTGCCAGCGCGCGCGGGGCAGAAACCTTCCGGTAACCGGGTCGGGAGCGAACTGCGTAAATGGGTCGCGCGCCTGGTTGGCGTCGCTGCGGCGATAGTAAAAGCCGCTGCCATGGAGTTCGTTGCTGCCAGACTTGGTCTGTACCGTAACCAGACCGGCGACGGCCTTGCCGAACTCGGCGTCGGGGAATTGAGTAGCAACTTTGGCTTCGGTGATGGCGTCGAGGTTCGGATTGATGACAATGATTCCCAGAATGGGATCCTGATTATCCGTTCCATCGAGTTCATAGCCGGTACCACTGAAGTGCTGACCGTTAACGAAAATCTGCTGCGAACCTTGTGGATTCTCCGTGACCGCGTGTCCCCACCCAACGAGCTTCTGCGTGCCCGGCGAGTCCAACAAGAAATCCGTGAAGTTGCGGTTGAAGGTAGGAAGGTCCTGGACGTACTTCTCGTTGAATTCAACGGCGACATCTGCACGGTCAGTCTTGAGCTGCGGCGTTTCGGCGGTGACCTGAACCGTCTCAGTCTGGGCGCCGGTCTTCATGACAGCGTCAAACTTCGAGCCGGTATCCGCCGACACCGTAATTTCATCGGATTCGGCGGCGGCGAATCCGCTGGCCTCAATCTTTATTTTGTAGACGTCAGGAATCAGGTGGGTGGCGGTGTAGTTGCCCGATCCATTCGTGGTGTAGGTGTCGGAAGTCCCCTTGCGCACGTCGGTCACTGTGACCTTCGCGTTGGGAATCACCGCTCCAGTTGCGTCTGTCACTGTACCGAAGATTGACCCATACACGGCCTGACCGAAGCTCTGCAGCGGAAGCAGAAGCAGAAGACCGAGTAAGAGAAGGAGTAAGGAGGCAAATCTCGCACGCTTCATTTGGTTTTGACCTCGCTTGCCTTAAGAAGGCAGCTGGGTTTGCCAGCCGCCGAATTGAGCCTCGTCTGAAGCTCGGATTAATTTCGCCCTCGTAAAGATCCCCATCGAAAACAAGAGCGTCGCGCGTCGAGGCGCAGTTTTAGAGCAGAGTTCTGCTTTGCCGCCGGAAGTTAGTTGAGGTCAATCGACGATGTCAAGACTTGGGGAGTTTCCAGGCAGGATGAAACGGTTACGTCTCAGTGTTTCTTCTGCTTGCAGCCGATTTTTCAGCCTGTTACGCTTTGTTACTTACATTCTGCAATGTCCAGTAACCCGGTGTCTGTCACGGAAAAAGATCGGCTTCTGGCTGAAGTCGAGAAGATTGCGACCAGCAGCGTCCTACAAAATTCGGAATCGCTGTGCCGTCTGCTTCGTTATCTGGCTCGCTACACTGTGCAGCACCCTGGCGCTCACCTGAAGGAATATCAGATCGCGACCGAAGTATTCGGTCGCCCGGCAGACTTCGACCCACAAGCCGACTCGACGGTGCGAGTGCAGGTCGGCAGACTCCGTCAGAAATTACAGGAGTACTACCACACTGCAGGCGTCTGCGATGCGCTGCACATTGAGCTGCCCAAAGGCTCTTACGCTCTAGAGATTCATCATGCTTCAGCGCGCGTGGAACAGCCCACAACCTCTGCGACGGCGCCTTCACCAGTTCTTCAGCATTCGGATATGGAAAAGAGCAAGTGGGCAGCCGCAGTGCTTGTGCTCTCTCTGTTGCTGGCAGGAGCAATCGTCCTGCTGCTCCTGCAACGAGCCTCTCTCGGCCGCGGTGCGTCGGCACAGGCGGCCGAGAACGATTCGCCGCCAGCGTTTCGCGTCTTCTGGAAAGCATTCGCTTCCAGCTCCGACGAGCCCTGGGTGATCTTCAGCAACGCGGCATTTGTCGGGCGTCCCGAGACGGGAATGCGCTATCGCGATCCAATACACGACGTGAATGCCAAAGTACTCGACCATTACACCGGCGTGGGTGAGGTTTTGGCAATTCACCAGCTTGATGGCGTCTTTGCTCAGCTCCACCGCCAGATCCTGGTGAAGCGCGGCAGCCTGCTCTCGCTCGACGATGTTAAGAACAACAATCTGATCTTTGTAGGTTCTCCGGCAGAAAACCTGACTTTGCGCGATATTCCGAACACACAGCAGTTCGTCTTTCAGCGCATGGCGTCGGGACCACGCAAAGGCGATCTCGGAATCGTGAATGTTCATCCGGAAGCCGATGAGCAGCGGGTGTTCTTTGGAACGCCGAACAACCTGCCTCTTAACGACGACTATTCAGTCATTGCACTCGAGCGCGGACTGAATCCTGCGCGATCCGTGCTGATTCTTGCAGGCACTACTACGCTGGGCACACAAGCGGCAGTCGAATTCGTATGCCGCCAAAGCTCGGTCGAACAATTACTGCTGAGACTTGCAGTTTCGCCGAATGGCGAACCGGAACCATTTGAAGCCGTCCTCCACGTGAAAGTCACACGCGGCGTTCCGATTGAGAGTGAGCTGGTGGCGCTGAGAAACCAGCAGTAGGGTAACGCAGGGGACAGGTAACAGGGGACAGGGCAGGGGGGCTTCAGCGACCAGCCGCAATGTTTGGCCTATTCCCTGTAACCTGTTTCCTGTCACCTCTATTGCTTAGAGCCCTCCACCAACTTCCGCGCGATCTCCAACTCCTGCTCCGATCGTTGTTTCTGTCCCTTGCGCGAGAGGGCTGCGGCCAATTGCTGGTGAGCGGGCGCATATGAGGAATCGGCCTTGATGCCGGCTTCGAATTGCGAAATGGCGCCATCTACGTCGCCGACGTTCATCAGCCGCATTCCCGAATTGGTATCAAAGACAGCAGCCTGGCGCGTCATTTTTTCCTGCACCATCGCGGCGCCAAGTTTCGCCTCGGCTTGCGCGCCCGCCGTGTCACCCTGCTGGCGCAGCACTGCGGCGAGCGTGGTGTGGGCTCCGGCAAAGTCAGGTTGAAGACGAAGCGCCTGGTGAAGCGCCTGGGCGGATTCAGGCAGCTTGCCTGCCTGTTTGTAGACAGTTCCTAGCGTGTAGTATGCCTCCGCATAGTCCGGCTTCAGACGAATGACATCGCGCAGTTGAGTAATTGCGTCATCGAACTTGCCTGTCTGCCAATAAATGATTCCTAATGTGTAATGAGGATCGGGAAGCTGCGAATCCAGCTCTACGCTCTTCTGCAGCTCTGTGATCGAATCCGCCAGTTCATCTTTCAACTTGTAGGCCAATCCCATGTTGTAGTGGAGTTCGGCGTTGTTTGGAGTGATCGCGAGTCCCTGCTTGTACTGCTCGATTGCGGAATCGAAGTCGGACTTCTGCAGATACACCGCACCGAGATTGTTGCGATAGCTGCTGTCTTTGGGAGCGAGCGCAATTGCAGCCTCAAACTCCTTGATCGCTTCTTCTGCTTGAGCAGATTGGGCCAATGCAAGACCGAGATCGTTGTGCGCGCTGGGATTTTCTGGCTGGGCAGCGGCTACCACGCGAAAAGATTCGACTGCTGTCGGCATGTCGCCGACCCGCTGGGCCAGCAGGCCGAGGCGAGTCCGCAGCGGCAGATAATTAGGCAGCACTTTCGCCGCATCCCGATACTCGTCGAGAGCAGCCTGTTGGTCCTGCTCCGCCTCCCGAATTGTCCCGAGATAGTAATGAGCTAACCCATCATCCGCCGCAATTACCGTCGCCTGCTGCAGAAGAGTTGTGGCGTCCGCACGCCTTCCATCTTTCAGGTAAGCAACGCCTAGATGGAGCAGCGCCGGCTCGTACTTCGGATCTATTCGCAGCGCTGCCTGAAATTCGACTTCAGCGAGCTTGAATTGCTGATTCTGAGCCAGAAGTGAGCCGAGCTCATCGTGAATTTCGACAATGCCCGGAGCGACACGAAGCGCGACCCTCATCTCCGTAATCGCATCGCTGATTCTATTCTGTGCGCTCAACGCTCGCGCCAAAGCTTCGTGGGGCTGCGGCTGCTGCGGAGCAAGTTTGACTGCGGTCCGCAGCTCGGCGAGCGCCTCCTGCTGCACTCCCTTCTGCGCCAGTGCATTGCCTAAGTAGACGTGTGCGACCGCAAGATTCGGCCTCAATCGCGTGACCTTTCGCAAATGAAGGATCGCTTCGTCTACTTTGCCCAATTCGAGCAAAACCTGTCCGAGGGCATTCTGGGCGTCTGCGTTACTAGGATTGGCTTTTACTGCTGCGTCAAACGCTGCCTGTGCCGCGTTTAAATCTCCCGATTGCCACGCCACCATTCCATGTTTATACGCACTTGGAGCAGTCGGACCAGTTTGAGCGAAGCTTAGGGTCGCCAGCGAAACCAGGATCAAATAAGCGAGGATTCTTAAGAGGATTCTTAAACAGAAGACGCGGATAGAAGGAACCTGCACAAATGAGGTGTGCCCATAACTTTATCTGCAGCGCGCGAATCATTGCAATGTTCTGCTACGAGGGTTTGCCAGTCGAAATTCGCAGGTAAAATGCCCACAGATGCCCTCTAGCAGTCGAGCCCTAGTTGTTCTGGTTGTAGTGTTTGCTGTCAGCCTCTTCACCGCGTTTACGCAGTCACCTTCTGCCCATCAGCCCATTGCCGACTTCCAGGATATCGCCGAGAAAGCCGGCTTGCGTTTCGAGATCGTTTCCGGCGACAAAGAGACCAAGAAGTACATCATCGAGACCACCGGCAGCGGCGTTGCCATCTTCGATTACGACAACGATGGCTGGCCCGATATCTTCATTGTGAACGGCACCACGCTCAATGCTCAGCCTGGAACGCCTGCTCCCACGAACCACCTCTTTCACAACAATCACGACGGCACCTTCACCGACGTGACCGATAAAGCCGGCCTGCGCGCCAGCGGCTGGGGACAGGGCGTCTGCGCAGGCGACTACGACAACGACGGCTTCGACGATCTCTACGTCACTTATTACGGCAAGAATCGCCTCTACCACAACGAGGGCAACGGCACATTCAAAGAGACTGCTGAAGCGGCGGGCGTTTCCGGAAATGGGAAACAGTGGGGCACCGGCTGTGCTTTCGTCGATTACGACCGCGACGGCAAACTTGATTTGATGGTCTCGAACTACGTCGATTTCGATCTGGCCAACACGCCCGCTCCCGGACAGGGCACTTCATGCATGTGGAAAGGCGTTCCGGTAATGTGCGGTCCGCGCGGGCTAAAGAGTGCGCCCAACGTTCTCTATCACAATCTTGGGAACGGCAAGTTTGAAGACGTGAGCAAGAAAGCTGGTATCGAGAAGACCACCGGACATTATTCCTTCAGCGTTTCTACTCTTGATTTCGACAACGACGGCTGGCCCGACATCTACGTCGCCTGCGACAGCACGCCCAGCATTCTCTATCGCAATAACCACGATGGAACGTTCACCGACGTCGCCGTGGTCGCGGGTGCTGCGTTCAATGAAGACGGGCGCGAGCAGGCAGGCATGGGATCCACTGTCGCCGACTACGACGGTGATGGCCGCCTCGATATCTTCAAGACCAACTTCTCCGACGACAGCTCCACGCTGTACCACAACAACGGAGATGGGACCTTCACCGATGCCACTTACGCGTCCGGCATCGGATTGCACACCCAGTATCTCGGTTGGGGAACGATGTTCCTCGACTTCGACAACGATGGCTGGCCCGATCTGCTGCTCGTGAACGGCCACGTCTATCCCGAGGTGGATAAATTCAAGCTCGGCTCGGAGTACCAGGAACCGCGCATTCTCTATCGCAACAGCGGCAAGGGCACCTTCGACGATGTGTCCGACCGCGCGGGGCCAGCGATCCTGCGGCGCGCCTCAGGCCGGGGGCTCGCCATCGGCGATCTGTGGAACAACGGCAAAATCTCTGCCGTCATTACCAATTTGGGAGATGCGCCCAGCCTGCTCGTTAACCAGATGTCGTATCCAAATCACTGGATTGCACTCAAAACCGTCGGAACAAAATCGAATCGGGACGGGATCGGCGCGCGCATCACGGTGAAAGCCGGCGGACGAACCTTCGTTAACGAAGTCCGCAGCGGTTCGAGCTACAGTTCGTCGAACGATATGCGCGTGCATTTCGGACTTGGTTCGGCTGGGAAGATCGATTCGCTTGAAGTCCGCTGGCCCAGCGGATTGGTCGAGAACTTCGATGCGAAGGCCGACGCTATCAACACGGTCAAAGAAGGGAGCGGTACCGCAGTGGCGACCAAGTCCCCGACCGCTAGTAAATCAGCCCCCGCTCGGTCGCGAATCTCGTCTCGATCGACTGTTCGCAAATGAACATTGCGCATCGAAGGTGAACGATGCATGCTCGCTCGCTTCCCTGCTAAGGCTCTGCCTTTCCTTACAGTTCTGAGCGCCTGTCAGTGGCTACGCGCGTGCCGTAATAAACCTTTTCAGTCCCGCTGTCGGGCATAATGCAGCACTTGAGGAGCGCTCGTGGACAAACTCCTGCAGGAACTCCGGTACGCATTTCGTCAACTGCGCAAGTCTCCCGCCTTCACCACCACTGCCGTTTTAACGCTCGCCTTCGGCATTGGAGCGAACGTTGCGGTGTTCAGTGTGATGAATGCAGTCCTATTGAATCCCAGCGGGCTGCATAATCCCCAGGGACTTGTCGCCCTGCGAGCGCGATATACGCTTGGCGGCCTGAGCAACATCAGCATATCCGCTCCGGATTTCCAGGACTCGCTCGAAGGCCGCAAAGTTTTCTCCTCGGCAGCGATCATGATGCCCGGCAGCTTCAACTACACTGGATCAGATTCCCAGCCTATCCGCCTGCAGGCAGCGCGCGTCTCGTGGCAATGGTTCGATGTCTTCCAAGTCAAGCCGTATCTTGGTCGCAACTTCCGTCTTGAAGACGATCAGCCCAACGCGAACTACTCGGTTGTCCTCTCGTATCAAATCTGGAAGAAGCGTTTTGGGGGAGACCCGAACATCGTTGGCCGCAAGCTGCAACTGAACCAGCAGAGCTATGAAGTGATAGGCGTGATGGGACCCGAATTCGGATGGCCGAACGACGCCGAATTCTGGACTCCGCTCGCAATGCCTCCCGGCCGATTCTTCGATCCGAACTACCGCTTCAACGAAAACCTTTTTGGTATCGCGCGCCTGCGTCCGGGCGTGACCGTCAATGAGACGAACGCCTACCTGAACACGCGCGCGCAGGAAGAGATCGACCGCGAAGGCGCCAACAGCTTCGCGCGGCGCGCCGGTTGGGGAATGTTCTCCATACCGCTGATCGATTATGTCGCCGGAGACTTGCGTCAGCCGTTGTACCTGCTGCTGGGAGCGGTTGCTCTGGTGCTGCTGATCGCATCACTCAACATCGCTGGATTGCAGCTTGCCCGCGCCTCCGACCGCGAACGTGAGAACTCAATCCGCATTGCACTCGGAGCACCCGGCAGTCGGCTGATCGCACAAGCGTTCCTCGAAAGCTTCCTTCTCGCCTGCGGCGGCCTGGTGCTCGGTGTATTTCTCGCCGAAACTGTGATCCCGCTTTTGCTGCTGCTCGCGCCGGAGAATCTCGTCCGCAACATTCAGGTACACCTCGAAACTCCAGTCCTGCTCTTCGTTGCTGCCGTCGCGATCATCGCGGTATTGCTATGCGGCAGCGCTCCAGCCTGGCACATGACGCGCTTCAAGTGGGTGCAAGCTCTGCGCGACAACGGACGTTCCGATACGGGAAGCCGCGCGCGTCAGCGGCTTCGCTCGGCACTCGTCGTCTGCGAAATCGCAGTGGCGATGCTGCTTCTGGTAAGCGCTGGCTTGCTGGTGACTAGTCTGCGCAAAGTCGAACAAGTGGAGACCGGATTCGATCCGCAAGGATTGATGTCGGCGCGCGTTTCGCTGCCGCGCAGCGTGTACAGCACCGATGAGAAGCAGGCGGCCTTCTACACTGCGCTGTTCGATCAAATCAAGAACATTCCGGGAGTAACCGATGCCGCCATCGCCGATTCCCTGCCATTCAGTAATGAAGGCGGTTCACAATCGTTCCAGATCGAAGGACGTCCGACCGGACCGGGAGATCCCGGGCCCCATGCCATCATTCGCGCAGTCTCCGCCGACTACTTCCGCACCCTGCGCATTCCGGTGATCCGCGGCCGAGAATTCACAACCGAGGATCGTCCGACGACGCAGAAGGTCGTCATCGTCGATGAGACTCTGGCAAAACAGTATTTCCCCAACCAGGAGCCGCTCGGACAGCACCTGAACTTTGGCAGCAAGGATTCCTACACCATTGTCGGTCTGGTAAAGCACGCGCGCGTCTCTTCGCTCGACTCTGATACCAGCGAAGGCATCAACTACCTGAACCTGGCTCAGAGCCCGGACACGAGCGCGTCGGTAGTGGTACGCACGCGCCTTTCGCATCCGGAGCAGTTAAGTAGCGCGATTGGGAATGCTGTTCACGCGGTTGATCCGAATCAGCCGATCTATGAACCGCAGACTATGGAAGAGTGGGTAAACAGCTCGTTGGTCAGCCGGCGCTTCCTGGTGATACTGCTCTCTTCATTCGCCGGACTGTCGCTGTTCCTCGCAGTGCTGGGGCTGTATGGCGTGGTCAGTTACATGGTGAGAATGCGCGTGCGCGAGATTGGAGTGCGC
>DATEKE010000190.1:0-7330 GCA_035277605.1 Terriglobales bacterium
CCGAAAGTGGTGAGCGGTTTGTCGAACTCCTTTGGATTGCCCACGACCAGCACCGCCAGCTTGCTTTTATCGATGTACTTGCGCGCAACGCGGTTTACGTCTGCAGTCGTGACTTTTTCTACGGCACCGCGGAAGCGTTCAAGGAAGTCCTTGGGATAGCCGTACAGTTCATAGGTTAACTGCTCACTTAGCACTTTATCCGGCGAGTCGTAGGCGAAAATAAAACCGTTGAGGATGGAGTCTTTCGCTTGTTTGAGTTCGGCGTCGCTGGGTGGATTGCTGAGCAGATCGTCGATCTGTTTGTAGAGTCCTTCGATGGCCTTGGCGGTTGAGCCACTCTTCGTGCCCATACTGATGTCGATCAGGCCCTTGTGGTTGTAGCTCGCGCCGATGCCACCGCCGACGGAGTACGCCAAAGCCTGGGTGGCGCGCAGGTTCTTAAAGAGACGCGAGGAAAAACCTCCACCGAAAATTTCGTTCATCACGCGTACAGCGAAGTAGTCGGGATTGTCGCGGCGGATTCCCAGGCCAATGAGGCTGATATCACTCTGATTCACATCGTCTTTCTCAGCAAGATACACACCGGGCTTCGGTCCCGGAACGGGAATTTGCGGCGGATTGTATGGAGTGCCTTTCGGTAACGATCCGAACGCCTGACGCAGACGCGCCTCCATCTGCTTGGAATCGAAATCGCCGACGACGCCGATGATGATATTGTTGGGCGCCAAGTGCTCTTTGTGCCAGTTGACTAAGTCTTGTCTTGTGACGGCATCGACGGTCCAATACTCCATTTCGCGTGCATACGGGCTTTGCGGACCATAGCCCAAGATGGCAGCTTCGCGCCCGGCAATGCTGCCGACCTCGTCATTGCGTCGCGAAATGGCAGTCTTTATGCGGCCTTTGACAAGCTCGATCTTGTCTTCACGAAATGCGGGATGCTCCAGCAGATCAAGAAACGCGGCGAATACCTGATCGAGGTTCTGCTTCAGGCAGTTGAAGCTGAGCGATGTGGTATCGACGCTTCCGCCGGCTTCCACTCGCGCAGCAATGGCCTCGAGTTCATCGTCGAGTTGATCGCCGGTTTTGGTTTCCGTGCCTCCGGTGCGCCATGTAGAAGCGTAAATCGAAGTTAATCCGATCTTCGATGCCGGCTCCGAACTCGAGCCGCCCTTCACCAGAGCCGTCGCGCTGATTAGAGGCAGCTCATGATCTTCCTGCAGCATGATTACCATGCGGTTGGAGAGCTGAATGCGCGTGGGCTCCTGCGGCGTGAATTTGTGGAGAGGAGGGATGGGGACTTTTTGCCAGAGCTCCTGCTGAGCTGTGACGTGCAGCGTGGTCAGCAGCGCGAAAAAGAGCAGGATCCATTTTGAAGCAGCAGTGGCTACATTGCTTTTCTTTGCGTGCATTCGGGATCTCGACTTCCGAAAACGAACGAAGATGGACGTGGAGCGTACGGTCCGACCGACAATTCTATCTGAGCAGCAGTGGAGCGGCGAGGCAGTACAGCAGAGACCTTCGTACGAAAGCGAGTGCAGCATTTTCCAGGCTACGAGTGAATACGTCACATGCGCCGGCTTAAAAGCTCAGCAGCTTAGAAGCTAAGCAGCTTCTTTCGCAAACCATTTCCACTCTGCCCACTCGCGGAACCAGCCCTGAACTAGCTCTTTAATTTTCGCTTGAGGCAGCGTAGAGGGATTGAAGGCCGCGTCAATCGTCTCCGATAGGCTCATTCCATTTCGGAACGACGTGAGAACGCGGAAGGCTTCAGGCGTGACTCGTTTGAAGTACACGAGGTAATCGACGCGGTGCACCACAACAAAAACAGGCTTCGGCTTTGAGCTACGAACTCGCTTCACGCGTGCGCGGGTGCGTCGTTCAGAGAAGGTGTTGCTGGCTTCATCAGATTCGGTTTCTGCCTGCTCCCGAATTTCAAGCAGAAGTTTGTCGACCTGATACCTCAGATCGAGTAACTGAATATGGGGCTGAAGATGCAGCTTGGGATCGTCGCCCAAATGAGCGATATCGCTCAGCGTAAGCACTGACTCTTCGGCGGCGTCGAAGCATTCGGTGTCTGCCCATTCCACCCGCACCATGTCGAAGGCTAACTGCTCGTGCGGTTGAACATACTGCGGATTGGCACGCAGCCACGTTTCAAGCCGCGAGCCCAGATTGCGCAGAGTGAACGAACGAGAAGGGTTGTCGATTAAATATGCCTGAACCAGGGCATCGAATTTTTCGTCCCCAACTACTGCCCGGAGTCCAACGAAATCCTCATTCAGGCTGGAGATGATTCGGAACCAGTAAGAACGGCTGTAAATCTCGAGCCGCTCGGCTGAACTCAAGCGATCGTTCGGCTTGATGATGGCTTCGGCAACCCTCTGCATCGATTCGCCGCGCCGTGTGCGATTCGCGATTCCTTCGTCGGAATTCAGCGGCGTGTACAACGCTTCAGAAAAATGGCGCTGGAGTTCAGCCAGATTCATTCCGACACCGCCGCTAATTCGGGAACATTCGATGGTACGTAGCGATTCGCCTTGAGCGCTTCCGCATGAACTTGATCGAAGGATGGAATGTGATCATCCCATTCAAGCAAAGTGGGAGTTGGTCCGGCGAGTTCGATCGCACGCGCATACAGCTTCCACACTGGATCGATCACCGGATGGTCGTGCGTATCGAGAATGTACTTCTCATACTTCGAGTGTCCGGCGATGTGAATCTGCGCGACGCGCTCAATCGGCACGCTTTCGAGGTAAGTGAATGGATCGAAGTTGTGGTTCTGCGACGAGACATAAATATTGTTCACGTCGAGCAGAATGCCGCAATCGGCGCGCTCGACAACTTCATTCAGGAATTCCCATTCCGTCATCTCGGAAACATGAAACTCGGCGTAGCTGCTCACGTTTTCGACGGCAATTGGCACTTCGAGAAAGTCCCGCGCTTCTTTGATTTTGTCCGCTGTCAGCTTCGCCGCTTCGAAGGTGTACGGCATCGGCAGCAGATCGTGGCTATACGTGCCGTCGACGCTGCCCCAGCAAAGGTGGTCGGACAGCCATGGTGTTTTTGTGCGACGCACCAAGGCTTTCAGTCTTTTCAAATGCTCGCGATTCAGCGGCTCGGCTGAACCGAAGTACATCGACACACCATGCTGAATTACCTGGTACTGCTCAAGAATCTGATCGAGGATATGCAACGGGCGCCCGCCGTCGATCATGTAATTCTCAGAGATGATTTCGAACCAGCCGACGACCGGCTTCTCACTCAGGATGTGGTTGTAATGAGGAATGCGAAGGCCGATCCCGACTCCGAGATCTTTGAACGCGTTAAAACGGTTGGACGACATTGGAAACCCGGGACCTCTACCTGAAGTGAGAGAGGGCCGAGTCCCAGAATAGCACTCGGCCCCGATACTACTAAGGAGCTGTTGCTACTCCGGCATCTTCGAGCCGTCGGTGGCACATCCGCCGTTGCCCTTGCAAGAGTTCTTGCCTTTGCAGCCGTTGTCGCTGCTCTTGCAGCCGCCCTTGCCTTTACAGGAGTTTTGGCCTTTACAAGCATGTTTTTCTTTCACGTGCTTGGAGGCCTTGGTGCTCTTTTTTGTGCTCTTGTCGGTGCTGGTGCTGCCCGACTGGTCCTGCGCAAACATGCTCGCGCTGGTTCCTGCCACCATACCCGCCAGAGCAGCGCTTGCGATTGCCAACTTTACTGACTTCGTCATGAGTTTCTCCTAGTTTTTTCTGGATTGAGGGTTCCTACCACGAACATGAGCCTGCGCCTGGCCAGGATTAGCTCTCGACCCTGCGCTTGAATTACGCCCCTGGTGTGTGATTCCCTGCTGCGGAAAATGTGACAAGCTCTCCGCCGCTCGAGATCGAAGCCGCTCCGCAAAAGAGTGAACACATCCGCGCGTGAGTCGAACCAATTCGGCCCACACAGCGACAAACCGTATGCACCTCTCTGTGGATGGGGGGCAATTCTACCCGCCACTCCTAGTGCGAGCAATAGCAAATTAACCACTTGTGAAGGCTTTGTCCCCCACATTTGGCTAACGCTGCTTCATGTACGGAGGCGCTCTGAAGGGCGGATTTATCCGGATCCATTCGCGATACGCTTACGCGTAAGAAAATCGGCGTGTCATCCCAAGAGAATCGATGTGAGCAAAAATCTGAGTATTTCCTGGCGGGCAGTAAGCTGTCAGAAACTTCCACCTACCGCCTGATAAATCAATAGAAGATTCAGACTGATAATCACAGTCACGGTGGTGTAGGCGAGAATGTTCGTCGTTCTTCCGTTGACGAGCTCGCCCATAACCTTACTCCGGCGCGTCAGCGCGATGAGCGGCACGAGCGCGAATGGCAGGGCGAAGCTCAACGCAACCTGCGAGAGAAGAAGAATCTTCAGCGGATCGAGTTTGATGGCGATCACGATAAGCGCGGGGATCATTGTGATAAGTCGGCGGAGGAAGACGCTAAAGCGGATGTTCAGAAAGCCTTCGATAATGACTTGGCCCGCCATGGTGCCAACGGTTGAGGATGACAACCCGGAGAGCAGGAGCGCGAGCGCGAATGCTCCCGCGGACACGCGGCCCAGCAGTGGCGCCAGCGTCTGATGCGCTTCTTCGATCGAAGTAACATGCTTGCCTGACGCGAAGAACACGGCGGCAGCCATCACGATCATTGCCGTATTGATCAGCCATGCGCCATTCATGGCGGCCAGCACATCGATGAGCTCGAATTGGAGGTGGCGCAGGCGATGGATTCGTTGTCCTGTCGGACAGCTTTCAGTCGCTTGCCGTGCACGATCCTGAACCAAGGCTGAATGCAAATAGACTACGTGGGGCATGACCGTGGCACCCAACATGGCCACGGCGACATAAATGTTCTGGGAGCTGATCTCCGGCACGAGAATGTGGAAGCCGACCTGTGCCCAATTTGGCTTAGCCAGAAACAGCTCAATTGCGTAGCAGGCAGCGATGCCGAAGACGAACATCATGATGGCTACTTCGAGCTTTCGGAAGCCATAGAGCTCGAGTGCCAAAATGAGAAATACGCAAACCGCAGTTGCCAGTGCGGCCAGCATCAGGACCGTGGATTTATCGAAGCCTCGGGCAACAAGCGATGGTCCAGCCAGCAGATAAAAGCCTAGTGCAGCGCCGAGGAATTCTGCCAAGTCGGTCGCCAGCGCTGCTGCTTCGGCTGCGAACCACAGGAACAGGTTCATGCGACGGGAGAAGTTTTCGCGACAGCACTGCGGAAGCGTGCGTCCAGTCGCGATGCCGAGCTTGGCGGCGAGATATTGAATGAGAATCGCCATGGCATTCGACCACAGCAATACCCACAGCAGGGAGTATCCGAATCGGGTGCCGCCCTCGATATTGGCGGCGAAGTTTCCCGGGTCTATATAAGCAATGCTGGCGACAAATGCAGGACCGAAGTAGTACCAGAGCTCTCCGCTACGGAAGGCCGGGAGCGCCTTGAAGCGCAAGGTCCAGGTGCTGGCGGAGGTAGAGGTATTCCCAATGTCGTTGGCCACGGCAAAGTGATCTGCGATTTTGTGCAGAATAGATCAGTATAAACAGGGGCTCGCGGTCAGCAACTTGGGATTAGTTGGTGGCAAATCTGGAGTGTGCTGCAAGGGCCAGCTATATTGGTTATATGAGAATTGTGCGGCTTTCCGTCACATTGTTTGTCTTTTTGAGTTCTGTCATGTTAACGGCGCAACAGGCGCCGCTTACTCAAGACCGAGTGTCTGCCAGGCTTCGCGAGCTATATCCCACGAATGCTGATGCTCACAAGGAAATTGCGGACGCGCTGCAGGCTGCAACGAAAGACCACAAACGTGTGCTGCTGGTCTTCGGGGCCGACTGGTGCTTCGACTGTTTTGCCCTCGACTATCGCTTTCATCAACCTAGTATCGAGCCGCTCGTCGATAAGAACTATCACGTCGTGCACGTCGACATCGGCAAAGGCGACAAGAACCTCGACATAGCCAAGAAATACGACACTCCGGTCGAGGGCATACCTGTGGTTGCAGTGCTCAACAGCAGCGGCAAGCTGCTGTACAGCCAGAAGGCCCATGAATTCTCCACCGCGCGAAGCCTTGATCCCCAGGTAATTGTCGATTTCCTAAAGACTTGGAAGCCGTCAGCTTAGGCGGCAGCAGGTTAAGAACCAAAGCGGCGGGACCTCGGTTTGGAAACCTGCGCGGCGCATTCGGGTGTCTAATGAAAGAGAGTGAGCCTTTCGAGAAACTTCTTCATCTCTCTCGCCGCCGTGGTGCTGGGGAATTTGCTTTATTTCCTCATCATGCCGTATTTGCCGCCGGCCGCTCAGCATCGCAGCTATCGCCTGCTTCCTGACCTTGGTTTGCTGATTGACTTCTGGATTTGCCTGGTTCTGTACGGTGTAATTGCCCTGCTTTTTCGCCCTCAGGCGGGACGTCCGCCCAGTGAGCAGAGGCGCTAACCCATCCCGCGATTTCACCTCCGGGACTGAGGCAAATTGCTTAAAAGTACCCTCAATTCAGCCCTTCACACGGCCGAAAATCACGCAAATATCTTGTCAATCCGCCATAAATCGGGCCTAATGAGAGCGTTAGGCTTGTTCCTTTCTGGTTTCGTCTGGTATCTCTCCTGGCCGCGATTCGGCCGGAATGGCCTTAAAAAGTTGCGTATAGCGCCACTATGCAGAAGATTGCTCTACTTTACGACGCCAGCCAGGCCGTCCTGTCTACTTTCGATCTGGATGAGGTTCTCGACCAAATTCTCAGCATCGTCCGAGACTACTTCCACGTAACCAACTCGGCGGTGCTGATGCTGAATCCTGGCACGCGCGAGTTCTTCGTTCGCACCTCGATCGGACGCCCGCAAAAAGAAGACCACGTCAGCATTCCTTTGGGCAAAGGCATTATTGGAAGCGCTGCAGAGTTGAAGCGCCCGGTGTATGCTCCGGATGTGAGTCAGGATGCACGCTATATCGCGGGTTTTCCTGCAACCAAGTCCGAAGTCGCAATCCCACTGATGGTGCGGGATGAGGTTGTTGGTGTTCTCGACATCCAGAGCGAAAGGCTGGATGCCTTCGACTCGGAAACGCTCGACCTGCTCACGTTGTTTTCTACCCAAGCATCGATCGCTCTCGAAAATGCTCGGCTTTATACGCTCGAACAGCTCCGAGCTAAGCAATTGGAAGCGATCAACGCGGTTGCGCGACAGACCACTGCGGTACTGAACTTAGACGAACTACTCACGAAAGTTTGCGATCTCGTTCTCGAAAAATTTGCCGTGGACCACGTCGTGGTTTCACTGCTCGACGACGACGATCATCTCAGTGTC
>DATEKE010000191.1:0-4404 GCA_035277605.1 Terriglobales bacterium
CGTGACCGTCCATGCCAAGCTGCGCTATTCGACCCTGATCGTGTTGCCGGAGAACGAAGAAATTCTCGATTTCACAACCGGCGACAAAGACTTTTGGATCATCAATGGCGCTCACAACCTCTGCTACATCCACCCGGCCCAAGCCGGCATTCACAGCAACTTGAATCTCATCACCGCCAGCGGCCACGTCTATTCGTTCCTGCTTGAAGAAATCAGCAACGAGCCAAACGTCGAACCGGACCTGAAAATCTTCATCGAGCCGAAGGAACAATCCGGTATCGGCATCGATGCGTTCGCGCGCAATTTCGTTCCCGCTACCGAAGTGGACGCCTACCAGCGCGAAATCCAGACCGTTCGCGACCAAACCGCCGCCCAGGTAAAGGCAGCCGAGACCACCGCCAAACAACAAATCGAGAAATTCCGCTCCGAATATCCGGCGACTCTCCGATTCGACTATGAGCTAGACCGCAAGGCGACCGGAGAGCCGTTCCTTGTTTCCGCGATCTTCCATGACGACCGCTTCACCTACATCAAATGCGCGGCCTCTGAAAAGCCAGCCATCTACGAAGTGAAAGACGGCAAGCCCAACCTCATCAACTTCGATTTGGACAACGGCATGTACATGGTCTCGAAGATCATGGACGCCGGATATCTGGCGATTGGCAAGAAGAAGGTCTCTTTCACTCGCCATCAGCAGTAAGCGAGCGCCAAAGCCATACAGAGGAGAGAACAGCGATGACCGAACAAAACACCGCGCCCGCCGCTGCACCGATCCAAGACAAGGCACCGAAGCCGCCCGGCCTCATGCCGAAAAACATTCAGGCATGGGTGATGCTTGGCCTCGCTGTGCTCATGGTTGTCGTCATGTGGCTCACAGGCGGAAAGAAGAAGCCGCTGAGCACTCCGAAATCAACCGCCTCAACATTTCAACCAGCCGCACAGCCGGAAGTCAATGAAGCGCAGATTGCTGCCCTTCAGAATCGCATTCAGGAGTTGCAGCGCGAGCAGCAAATGGCACTCAAGCAGCAAAGCAAGTTCTTTGGCTCGCTTCCGTCCGCGCCTGAGACTTCCACTCCCGCTCAGGTGTCAGGTCCGGCTCCCGAACCCGCACCGCCCGATCCCGTTCAGGAAGAGAAGAAGAGGAGAGCATACGTATCGCTCTTTTCTTCCAATGTGGCCCTGAGCTATCGCAAGGAGCTTGCGCATCCAGCACAAGCAACGCAAACCACTCAGCCTTTGGCCGAAGCTCCGGTTCCGACTCAGCAGCCAGACATGAATGCGCTTGCTCAGCTTCTCGCCCAGGCTCCGCCTTTGCCGCAGCCGTTGACACCGATGCTGCCTCAGTCGAACCCGCATGCGTCGAGCACCGATAAACCCGAACCGGAGACCCATAAGATCACCCCCATCCCAGATGCGCTGAATGCTGCCACCGGGAAAACATACGTTCTGTTCGAAGGCACGATTCTTGAAACGGTGCTCCTCAACCGCCTCACCGGAGATTTCAACGGCCCGGTCGAATGCCTTATGACCACCGATATCTACTCGCACGACCGCCAGCACCTTTTGATTCCATCCGGCACGAAGGTGCTTGGCGAAGCGAAGCGCGTCGAAGCTTTCGGTCAAACCCGCCTCGCAGTCGCATTCCATCGCTTCATCATGCCGGACGGGTACTCCGTTAGCCTCGACCAGTTCAAAGGCATGAATCAGATTGGGGATATCGGGTTGCGCGATCAGGTGAACAACCACTACTTCAAAATCTTCGGAGCGTCGCTGGCAGTTGGGGCAATCGGCGGCATCTCCGAAGCTCAATCAAGCGGACTCCTGAATCAGACGGGCGTCCAGAGCATGGAGGCAGGCGTGGGCCAAAGCATGGGCCAAACCTCGCAACGCATTCTGGATAAATTTCTGAACATCTTGCCGACCGTCACGATCCGCGAAGGCCATCGCGTGAAGATTTATCTCTCGGGTGATCTCTCGCTTCCCGATTACGTCAACCACAAAATGCCTTTCGACCTGTAGGCGCGGCTTTCACCACGAAATTTGAGGAGGACTGAAATGAAGAAGAGGCTGCTTACCATTCTGCTCGTTTTCGGCCTGTGCGTCGGCACGGCGTCCGCGCAGTTCGGTTTTGGAATCGTTTACGATCCCACGAACTATGCCAACGCCGTCCTTCGTTACGGGCAGCTCGTCCAACAACTCAATCAACTCAGACAAACCTATACGCAGATCGTTGCGCGCTACAACCTCGCGCTCCGAATGGCGCAAAATCTTCAAAACATGCCAGCCCGCTATCGCGCTCAGTTCTCGAACTGGCGCGATGTGGTTGCCCCGAACACTTACGGCAACACCGGAACGTGGGTGACGGGAATGAATACCGGAAACGCGGGTGCGGTCAATTCGGGCTATCAGCAAGCCACTGTTCCGCTCCTTCAGTACAACAGCCAGGAATTGAACGGCATGACGCCCGACGAGCTCGACCGCGTGAAATCGCAGTACGCTTCAGTCGAACTCGCCGATGGCGCGAACGTCACATCTATGGCCACCATCGGCGCGATCCGCGATGACGCTCAGAACATCGAGAATCAGATCAACAATCTCGAACAGGATTCACTATCGAACAATCCCAACCTCAACACCGAAATCGGTGTGCTGAATAAAATCAACGCTGCGAACGTGCTCATGCTGCGCACGCTTCAGGACTCGAATAAGCTCTTGCTGTCTTTGCTTGAGCAGAACGTCATCGTGGCCAAACAGCAGCGCGAAGAGACCGCGAATTCCATTAACGCGGAAATCGAGCGCCGCGCGACTCTCGCCGGCAATCTCTCCCAAGTAACCAGCACGCTCGGCAACTCGCTTCAGACGTACCGAATGCCGTAATCAGTTTCCATCCTGAAGTCGCCAGTCGAAGGAGCCAAGACGATGCAGACGGACTTTCTGCAGTTCATCTATCAGGCCATCAACAACATGCTGACGCAGAATCTCGGCTTCTTCGACGCCATGGGCCAGAACCTCTTTCGCATGTTCGCCACGATTCTTGTCGCATGGTTTGGAATCAAGATGGCCCTTGCCGCCGCGAGCGGCCATCATGTGCTGCATTTCGAAAAGCTCGCTAGCCTGATCCTCACGATCAGCTTCGGTTTCGGCATGATTAACTACTACAACCGCCCGCTCCCTGGGATCGGAACGAGCTTCCATAATCTGATCACCGATGAATCGCAGTTCCTTGCAGCAAAGATCACCCAGAATCAGCTGCAAACCGTGATTGATGGCGTCAGCGACTTCGAGGCGCGACTCGATTCGCCCGGTTTCGGAGATTTTCTCGGCACAGCCATCTACGTCGTTATCATCATTCTGCTTGCGGCAGCGCAGGCCGTGACCATCGTTGTCGTCGCATTCGGTTTCATCGCTACCGCTGTGTGCGTCCTAGTAGGCCCGATTTTCATTCCATTTTTCATTGTCCCCGAGATGGAGTGGCTCTTCTGGGGCTGGTTTAAGGCGTTTATCCAATACGCCTTCTATCAGGTAATCGCAGCAGCCGTGGTCTACATCATCGCGAACCTGCTTATCGGAACTCTGAAATTGCCGCCCGCAGGCACGCTCTCGACCGTGCAGCTCATGGCGTGGTTTCCCGTGCTGTTGATTACGTTTCTTGCCTCGATTTACGCACTTCTGAAAGTCCCAGTCCTCACGAACCACATCTTCAGCGGCGCTTCGGGAGGTTCTTCCGGCGCGATTCTTGGTTTTATCGCCGGACGATTGAAGGGCTAAGCACCGCAGCAAACGTCCGAGGAACAATTAACGATGAACAACGATTCGCATTTCGATGATGCCAAGCGGCTCTATCTGGAGCAATACGGTGATCCGATGGTGACGAACACCTACCTCAAAATTGCGCTTGTTCTGCTTGCGCTTGTGGCCGTCAGTCTGGGTTTAATTGATCTGCGGACTATCCGCACGTTCCAGGACTTCCGTCCGCTTGTCATCCGCATTGACCAGCTAGGCCGGGCCGAGGCACTGGCCTACAGCAATTTCCAATACAAGCCGCAGGATGCTGAAGTGCGCTACTTCCTCTCGCAGTTCTGCCAGCACTACTATGGGCGCAACCGCTACACCCTCAACGATGACTTCTCAAAGTCACTCTACTTTCTGGACGGCAAGCTCGCGAGCGACATCATTGATGCGTACAAGAAGAACGACATCATCAAAGGCTTTCTGGCCGATCCGTCGAAACCGGAAATCGACATTGACGTAAAGAATGTGTCTATCGAGCAACTCGACAAGCCGCCGTACCGCGCCCGCGTGGACTTCTACATGGTCTATTATTCGCCCGCCGATCACAGCGAACTGAAGCGCACGCTCTACACAGCTAACTTCGTTTTCTTTTTCAGGAGCCATGTCCCGAAC
>DATEKE010000192.1:0-5694 GCA_035277605.1 Terriglobales bacterium
ACGCCGTTTGACCAGTCCCCTTCCCAGATTCGCCACGCGCCGTACGCGAGAGTGCCGAGGAGAACAAAGCGGTTGGAGTATCCGCGCCAGGTGACTTTCCCGATGAACCAGAGCCAGAATTTTCGTTCCTCGCCGAGGCACTTCACGAACGAGCGGTACTGGTAATCGATTTCCGCCGGTTCTTTGGCGCAGGTTTTTACACGCTCGATCTTCTCCCAGCGCTCGTGCTCCCAACGATTGATACGTCGGAATTCCTTGTCGAAGGGAACGCACTTCTCTGAGATGTTGCGATTGAGATAGACCAGCCAGACGAGATAGCTCGCCAGCAGCACGGTCATGAAAAAACCCGCGGTGGGAACGCGCAGCCATAGCAATGTTAGCGCCACAGTGAGCGAGATCACCGCGGACGAACCCTCGAAGGTGAGCATGTTTTCGAGCTGCTCAATGCGTCCTTTGCCGCGCTCGATGTTGGCGGTATTCAGGTACGAGCTTTCCTGCTGATGTTGTCCCATACTCTTCTCGAAGAAGAGTTCGTTCATGCGTCGCTTGAGCTGCGTGAGGTTCAGGCCGGTCGCGTATTCGCGCGCGATCATCTGGAGGCGATCGAAATAACCATAGACGAGAACGCACACAGCCATGCCGACGAAGCTCATCTTGATGGCATGAGCATCGTGATGGATTAAGCCGTCGACCAGATACTTCGCCAACCAGGCGATGCCATTCAGCGCCGTCACCGAGATTGCGAGCGCGATGAGCATGCGGCGGGTCCAGCGTCGGCTCTCGGCGGTGATGAATTCGCGATACACCCAGGCCGCAACCGCCCAGCTCTCCTTCATTTCGTGGAGGTACTCGCGCCAGTCGCGGGAGATCTTTCGCGTGTCTTGGGGATCGATGATCACGAGAGTTCCTGATTAGATGATTCCCGAAAGAAAAGGACCTAGCAATCGGAGGGATAGCTGAGAAATCGGGCTGCTAAGCTCCTGAGCTTCTTAGCTGCTGAGCCACTACAATCAAGACCTCTGCTACTGGTTGGGTTGAGCTAACTAAGCCACGGTGAACAGCTTCACTGTTATTACGCTGTTCTTCGCTGTTATTTTTCCAAATTTTGCGAGAAATGGGCAGAAAACATCAAAGTCCAGAAATTTACGCTGTTAATTACGCTGTTAGCAGCGAAAGTCGCAACGGGCCCGATTGCGCGCAAAGGGCGGTCGTCAAAAACCTTGTTTCGAGCTTTGCTGCGCCCAGCAACGGCGGCGGGCGATGATCGGAATGTGCTTAGAAATCATGAGCATCCCCGAGTACATGACCTTTGTGCACGTTGTCAGACTGGGAAACAACGCATAAAACAAAGAGACCTCTCCCCCAGAGCGCACGCTCGATTTCCGGCTGGCCAGACCCTCTCGGAGGCAATATGCACCACGCGGTATATGGAACCGGCTACTTGGCCACGGTCATTTCCTCGTGCCTCGCTGACTTCGGTCTGCCGGTCACCTGCTTCCACGAAGATGTTCCCAAAGTAGCCTCGCTTGCCCGTGATGAAACCCCTTACTACGAGAAGAATCTGAAGGAAGTCGTGCGCCGGAATGTGCGCTCCGGTCGGCTGACCTTTTCGCATGACGTGGAACGCACCTGCAAGCGTTCGTTGATGATCTTCATGGCCGAAGATCGTGCCGAAGGAATCGAAACCGCAGCGATGAATTTGGCAAAGTACTGCACGGATCAACACATGCTGATCGTTAGCACGCCCGTCTCCGTGGGGACGGCTTCGCGAATCGAGCACAAGCTCAAGGCGAACGGATCGAAGGTGACGGTGATCTCGCATCCGGTTTTTGTCACTGATGGATGCGCCGTCGAAGATTTCAACTGGCCCGATCGGATCCTGCTCGGCACCACTTCCAATGCCGCCACTCAGGCGATGAAGATGCTCTATCGGCCGCTCGTCATGCGCGGTGTACCGGTGATCGTGACCAATCATGAAACGGCTGAACTGGCGCGCGAGGCTTCGACCGCCTTCCTGGCGACGAAGATTTCATTCATCAACGAAATCGCCACGCTCTGCGAACACGTGCGCGCCGATGCCGTCGATCTGGCACTCGCCCTAGGATTGGATAAGAAAATCGCTCCGCGCTGTCTGCAGCCGGGGACATCGTTCGGTGGTCCGTTCGTGGAAGCGGAAATGGAATCTCTGGCTCAGCTCGCGTTTGAGAATAATGTTCCGCTAAAGATCTTGAGCGCAGCGCGCGAGGTGAATCAGGGCCTGTGCGATCGCATCGTAAGCAAGCTCTCTGCTGCGCTGCAGACGGTGCAAGGCAAACAGGTTGGACTGCTCGGACTGGCATTCAAGCCAAACACGAATTCCGTCGTCGCCTCCACTTCCCTGCAACTCGCGAAACAGCTTGTGAATATGGGTGCGCAGGTTCGGGCCTATGATCCTGCGGCCATCGAGGGCGCGCGCGCTGAGCTGAATGGTTCTGTGCGCTATTGTGAAAATCCCTACGCCGCAGCAGAAGGGGTCGATGCTCTCGTCCTCGGGACGGCATGGTCAGAGTTCAGAAGTCTCGACTACGACCGCATCAAGCGATCGCTGAAGCGTCCACTGATTGTGGATACGAAGAACATTCTGGACGCGGTCCGCATGCGTTCATTGGGTTTCGAGTACGTTGGAATAGGGCGAGTCTAGATTCCCTCAAGACGCTTCCTGGATCAACTAAACGTACAAAGATTGGTGGACCTGGTCGGGATCGAACCGACGACCTCTTCCATGCCATGGAAGCGCGCTCCCAGCTGCGCCACAGGCCCACGCTCGTCAGGTAGGACAGCCTTTATTCTCGCTTGTGCCTGCCGGTTCGTCAAACCGGATAACCGCATACGGCCTTTAGCGCTTAGCGGATAAATCACGGCTCGACGATGAGCTGGCCCTTCATGTGTCCGTGTCCTAAGCCGCAGTGGACGCAGCACTTGAACGTGTACGTTCCCGGCGTGTGGGCCACGAACTCCACCGTCTCCGGAGTATCTTTGTCGAGCCTGACGCACTCCTGCTTCGTGGTGAAAACCAGGCCGGGATTGCCCTTGTCTTTTGTGCCGTCCGGATATGGATCAATCTTGAAACCGTGGGCGCGGTCAGTGGCAGTGATCTTCAGCCGGACGGTAGCGCCTTGTTTCACATGGATTGGTGAAGGAGTGAAGTCATACTTCTTGGCGGTCACTTCGATGGTCTGAACGTTCTCGTCTGCCTGAATAGCGCGCGACGAACCGGCGTAGCTTCCCGCAGCGAAAAAAATAAGACCCGTAAAGAGCACAAAGGATTGTCTTACGATTGGCATCGAGAAACTTCCCTTTCAGGAGGAGGATTCAGAGCGTGTGCCCGCAATCTCGTCACCTACGGTGCTCCGTGCGACGCTGTTAAAGACCACACAATTTGAAGATTGCAACAGGGGGACAGGCCAAGATGTCAACAGGATGTAAATTTCTGTCTCCCACCAATTGCGTTCTGCAGCTCCGTCCTGGAAGAGAGGTTTTGTAGCTCTCCAGGATCGCCGGCAGAGTTCAATATTCATCACGGGCTGACACGCAAGGCATCGATAAATTTGTTGCCGATTACTGCGCAACGTTTGCGAAAGCATCTTCACAGTGACTTGATGTCGCGGTGAATTTCGATTGCGATGCGCTCAGATTCGACTCGGAAAACCATAGGAGCTTCAGAAACCGATTTTCGCGGATGCCGTTCGACTTAGGGTTTCTTTTGGCCTTCTAGCTCCACCTTAAAAGTGTTGTTGTAGCAGTTCGGACAGATCCCATGGCTCAACTGCGCATTGGTGTGGTTTGCGATGTAGACTTCGACGCTTTGCCAATAGTTCTGATCACTGCGAATGCTCTTGCAATACATACACATCGGCAATATCTCCCGTAGCTCTTTCACTTCACCTAGCGCAGACTGCAATTCACGCAGCAGCCGTTCGCGCTCTTCCTCTGCCCGTTTGCTTTCAGTAATATCGCGCGCCAGAGAGTAAATGAGCTGGTGATCCATGTCGGCGATTGCGTTCCATCGAAACCATCGGTAGGAGCCGTCTTTGCACATATAACGATTTTCAAAGCCGAGAGCTCTACCACCGCTCCTGACGATCCGATTTTGTTCCAGCGTGCGTTCGCGATCGTCAGGATGGACGAACTCAAACATTCGTTTTGACTGCAGCTCCCCTCGCGTAAATCCAAGCGTCCTTTCCCACGCAGCGCTAAGCTTGAGGAAATGGCCGCTGAAGTGAGCAATGCAGAGCATGTCGAGGGAAAGATCGAAAAAGCGATCCTGCAGGAACTTGGAGACCTCTGACATTGCGTTCTCTATTTTATTCAGGATCACCACAGGTTAGCTGACCTAATGACTTCTGATGGATAATCAACTCCAAGTCCAATGACTGGCGTGCGAATAGACAAGTGGCTCTGGGCAGCGCGCTTTTTCAAGAGCCGCGCTTTGGCAGCGAAGGCCTGCGAGTTAGGCCGTGTGGAATCACATCGGCAGCCGGTGAAGCCGGCTCACGAGGTCCACGTGGGCGATCTGCTTCAGGTCAAGACCGAGGGCGGAGAGTTCGAGATCAAAGTGCTGGCATTGAGCGATGTTCGAGGTCCAGCTTCTGTTGCGCAGACACTCTATGCCGAAACGGAAGCCAGTCGTGAAGCGCGAATGAAGGCTGCAGAAGAACGACGAATGCTGAAAACTTTCACTCCTGCTCCGGCAAACCGGCCTTCCAAACGTGACCGGCGGAGGATCATTCAGTTCCGTAGTGGAATGTAGTCACGTACCTTCTGCTCGCTCGTCCCGCACGCACCGGTGGTTATCGAAAGCGGCCCCGGAGTATGCTAAAGGCTGATGAAGCTTCTGCTCTCCCTGCTCCTGATGGCAGTCATGGCTCCGCTATCCCAGGGGCAAACTCCCTTATCTTCAGCTCCAACAAATTCCGTCCCCTCCGCGCAGACTTTTCCCGATCCGGGGACTTTGTTGAGCCGAATCCAGCAAGAGACGCTTGGCTTAAGCGCCGATTTGGGCAAGTTGCGCATCGACAAATGGAAGACGGATTCTTCCACTAAATCGCAGGCGACGGACAATGTAGAGTCGCTTCAGCGGAATATAACGAATGCGCTGCCAGGCCTTATCTCTGCAGTGCGGTCCGCTCCGCAAAGCTTGGGCGCGAATTTCAAGCTCTACCGGAACATCAACGCTCTTTATGACGTTCTTGCGAATCTGGCCGAGTCCGCCGGAGCTTTTGGCAAGCACGAAGAATACGAGGTAATTGCGCCGCATGTTGCTGCCATCGATGACGACCGTCGGGCCTACGGCGATCTTCTGGCGCAAATGACTGCCTCGGCAGATTCCCGCATTGCGGCTTATCAGCAGGCCGCGGCCCAGGCTGCCGCGCAGCCCCCGAAGAAAATCATCATCGACGATACGGAGCCCGCGCCTGCGCCGAAGAAGAAAACCCGGAAGAAGTCGGCAGCGAGCTCTTCCAAAACGAGCTCCTCAAAGACGAAGCCAGCCTCCTCAAATGCAGCCACTTCCAACTCGGCTTCCGGGCCGAAATGATCGAAAATAAAACGAAAGTAAGCTTGCAACCGGCGTTCTAATCTTGTTCTCTTAAGAACAGAGTTCACGGGGTTAGCCGCTCGGAATGGCCATCGGTTACCTGCAACCTGACAGGTGGG
>DATEKE010000193.1:0-20140 GCA_035277605.1 Terriglobales bacterium
TCGTTGGCGACTTCCCTGCTGCTTTCAATTTGAATCGGGAGCCAGATGAATCATTCGTTTTGGACAAAAGGTATACGTTCTTGTTCTCTTTTGCTGATTAGCGCTTTCGTATCGCTGAGCTACATCGCCGCTCAACAGCGCACGCCCCCTGCGCCACCGACGCCCGGGCCGATGTTGAGCGATGGAACGATGAGCCTGGAAACTCCCGAGCTCGAATTGAGCCTGGTGCGCTCTTCACAGACGGTCGCCGCTCTGCATCCGACGCAGGATAAAAGTTTCGACTTCACGCCGGGTGACTTGCTGGACCAACGCTCGCGGGACGGTTACTACCATTTGGGCGACATCGACCTGCGGCTGCGCGAGGGCACTTCAGGCGATTGGAAGAGCTACTCGACCGCGCTTGCGCGTACACCGGTAACCGGGCTTCCCGCTTCGGGAAATATTCTCGCCGCCGCCGATCTTTCGCCAACTTTGCCCGCGGATATTCCCGTGCAGATCACTCGGAGTTGGGAGGTCGAAGATGGAAAGCTCGTATTGCGGTTTGCTTTGAAAAACAAGACGTCGCAGCCGGTTCAGATCGGGTCGCTCGGCATTCCGATGGTATTCGACAACGTTTTGAATAATCGAACGCTCGAGCAGGCGCACGCCATCTGCTCCTTTTACGATCCGTACATTGGAATGGACGCCGGATACCTCCAGGTCACGCGCCTGAATGGCCATGGCCCCGCGCTGCTCGTGGTTCCCGACGGCAAGACGCCGTTCGAGGCTTACAGTCCCATATTGGGACCGCGCCGAAATCGTGGATCGAGTGCTCCGCCGGCGCCCCAGATCTTTACCGATCCAACTCCGCGTGGAATGACATTCGAGGGCTTCTACGACTGGATGGTCCACACCACTGCCTTCGCGGAAAATGAATGGAAAAACGCGCAGCAGTGGAATCCGCCGACCGAGCTTACGCTCGCACCGGGAGAGTCGAAGAGCTACGGCCTCAAATTCTTAGTTTCCGATTCCATTCGCGACATTGAATCCACGCTGGCGGCGAATCGGCGACCAATTGCGGTGGGAATTCCAGGATATGTGGTACCAACCGATCTCGATGTGCGGCTTTTCCTTAACTACGCACAGCCCGTGCGTTCCATTTTGGTCGAGCCTGCTGGAGCACTAACCTGGCACAGCGACGCTCCGACGAAAGATGGATGGAAAGCTTTCACGTTGAGGGGACACACATGGGGTCGCGCTCGGCTGGTCGTCACTTATGAAGACGGACTCGTCCAGGCAATTCATTATGACGTGATCAAACCTGAACGCGAAGCGGTGGCAGACCTTGGTCGCTTCCTCACCACGAAGCAATGGTTCGTCGATCCGAATGATCCGTTCCACCGTGGTCCCTCGGCAATCAGTTATGACCGAGAAGCGAATCAAATGGTCAAGCAAGACAGCCGTGTCTGGATCGCGGGCCTAAGCGACGAAGCCGGCGCGGGTTCGTGGCTCGCGCTAATGATGAAGGAGTTCGGGGAGCCGGACAAGCAGGAGCTTGCCAAAGTGCAGCAGTTCGTCGACGGAGTGCTGTGGGGACATCTGCAATACAGCGACGGCGAGAAACAGTATGGAGTCCGCAAAAGTCTCTTCTACTATCAACCCGATGAGCTTCCACCGAATTACTATCGCGACGATTTGAACTGGCACAGTTGGACAAGCTGGAGCAAGAAAGCCTCAGAACAGGTGGATCGCTCGTTTGACTACCCGCACGTCGCCGCCGCGTATTGGGTAATGTATCGGCTGGCGCGAGATCACCAGGGCCTGGTCACAAACCATGACTGGCGCTGGTATCTGTCGCATGCCTATGAGACTTCCATGGCAATGACGAAGTTTGCCGGCGGCTATGCCCGATTTGGACAGATGGAAGGCGACATCTTTGTGAAGATCCTCGACGATCTTCGCCGCGAAGGCATGACGACGGAAGCTCAGAGTCTTGAGGCGAAGATGCGCGAACGCGCCGATCGCTGGAAGCAAGAGCCGTATCCGTTTGGCAGCGAGATGCCGTGGGACTCTACGGGCCAGGAAGAGGTCGATGCCTGGACAAAATTCTTTGGCTTCGAAGAAAAGGCCGAAGTCACTCTCGACGCCATTTTGGGATATATGCCTACGGTGCCACACTGGGGATACAACGGCAGCGCCCGGCGTTTCTGGGACTTCTTGTATGCAGGAAAGTATCCGCGATTGGAGCGTCAACTCCATCATTACGGCTCCGGACTCAATGCCATTCCCGTGCTCGCGGCATATCGAGAGCATCCCGACGACTTCTATTTGCTTCGCGTCGGATACGGAGGCACGATGGGCGCTCTCACCAACATCGATCAGGATGGCTTTGCCTCGTGCGCCTTCCACGCCTTCCCCGACATGCTTAAGTTCGATCCCTATTCGGGAGACTACGGTCCGAACTTCTTCGGTCACGCACTGAACACGGCGACGTACATCGTCAATCATCCCGAGTTCGGCTGGGTTGCATTCGGCGCAAATCTAACAACCCAGAATGGGATCGTCAAAGCGAAGCCGCTCGATTCATTTCGGAACAGGATCTATCTCGCGCCGGTCGGATTGTGGCTGACGCTCGATTCAGGACAGTTTTCGGACGTCGAGTTCGATTCGCGCACGAACAAGGTGCGAGTCGGTTTGGCTCCGCGTAGCGAGGGAACGGCAAAGGCGCTGCTGCGCATCGAGCAACCGGCGAAGCCGAACTCAGCCAAAGCTTATGAACTCACCAGATCATTCCCGACCGAGCGCGGCGCACACGCTGTTCCTCTTGGAGCTGCGGTTACCTGGGTGGAACTGCGAGAGAAGTGACCAGGGACGGATCGACTAAGACGATGCCGGCCCGGTTGATTCGCGGACCACGAGCTCAGGATCGATGAGCAGCTCGCGGGTGTTCGACTCTGTCTCTTCCGAGACGAGTCTTTCGAAGGCAATGTGCCCAATTCGGTCTCTGGGAATGTGGACAGAGGTGAGCGAAGGCGAGCAGAATTCGGCCAGCCGGATATTGTCAAAGCCGGTGACTGAAATCTCCTGCGGCACGCGAACGCCATGTTCGCGCAAATAGCGCAAGACTCCCACGGCCATAAAATCGTTCACGCAGACGATCGCGGTGGGCCGCTCGGAAGAGCTGATAAGTTCATGCGCAGCGTGACGGCCACCTTCGAGGCCATCGTCAGCGGCCACGGTTCGTACGGCCTGGCAGCCGAATTCCTGAACGGTTTCAAGAAACGACTGGCGGCGATCCCCGATTGGCCGCAGCGTTGAGTGATGGCCGACGAAGGCCATCCGTCGATGCCCTATGCTGTGCAGGTACTGCACAATCCGATGCATGCCTTTGCGGTAATCGACACGCACATTGGTGATGTTCTCGGCCGTTGAGCCGACATCGTAAAAAACTGTAGGAATGTGGCTATCGATAATCAAACGAATGAGATCGCCGTGCATTTCGGAAACGATTGCCGCCAGTCCGGCGACGCGCCATCCGATCATCAGTCGGATGCTGGAGAGCAACTGCTCAGGACTGTAATCGGTATTGGCAACGACGACTTCGTAGCCGCGTGCATGCGAATCCGATTGCAGCGTGTGCAGGATATCGAGGAAGAAGGGATTGTCCATGTTGGAGACGATGATCCCTAACGTCCGACTGCTTCCCCGTGCCAGTGAACGCGCGTGCAGGTTGGGATGATACTTGAGCTCGGCCGCGGCCTTCATGACTCGAGCACGCGTGGTGTTCTTCACAACCGAGAGGTTGTTCAACACGCGGGAGACGGTCGCGACAGAGACGCCCGCTCTCTTCGCCACGGCTTGCAAATTCATATTTCCCGTTTTCGGCTTAATGATCTCGCGTCCTGGCTGGCAATCGGATTGTAAGGGCGCTATCGTCTCATTCTCAAGCGGTGTTGTTAAGAATGTTTCCATGATCAGCGGCTTGGGTTCCCTGAAGCTGGAAATTCTCCGGGCACGTCGGGGATTTCGTGATTGCGTGATTCGTGACTTCGCGATTGAAAGGCAGAAAATCGCAAGATTCTTACTGCGCACTCCCAAAATCTGCCACGCCAACCTTAATCAGCGTATTCCGCGGACGCCTCGCCTCGGCTGCGCGCGCCGCCGGATCGGTTGCTGTGAGGGGCGGTTTTTCGGTCCATACTCCGTAAACGCGTCCGTTTAGCGCGGCGAGCCCTGTGTAGTCGCCCATGAACGCTTCATAGGCGCGGAATGGTTCCGTGGTCCATGCGTAGTTCTTGAAGGAATGGCCGCCATCAGTGGAGCGCGCCAGGGTCATCGTTTGCTGCTCATTTCGCTCAGCATTGCGACGGTCATAAAACAACACGTAGGCATCGCCTGTCGCAGGATCGACGGCCATCCACTGAAAGTATTGATCGGCGCCGTTGTGTTGCGGGTCATCGTTCACACGCACGGGCGCCGACCACGATCGCCCTTCGTCGTCGGAGGTTGCGCAAAACACATCTACATCGCCGTTGCGGTAGTCGCTCCAGGTCACGTAAAGACGGCCATGTTTTCCCGCCTTCGGCGCGAGTGCGATTTGGGGAAAGCCGTTCGCACGAGCGACGTCCTGCACCTTGAACATGATGGGCGCCGTCTGGACGATCTTATGCGGCTTGTCGAAACTCTCGCCGCCATCGCGTGAGATGGCGAGCATCATGTCATTTCCGTCGTTCCAAACGACGTACAGCGCGCCATCTGGCGCTACTACACCATCGAAGCCCTCCAATGAGCCGTTATCGTCGCGGGGCAGGCCGCGATGGGTGTCAATCTCGATTGGCTTTGACCAGGTATCGCCACCGTCGGTCGAACGGGTAAACAAGATTTGCGAATCCTGCAGCGTCCAGCGCGTCCAGCCCACGTAAAGATTTCCCGCGTATTTGCCTTTAGTCGTATCCGAAACGATGTATGGTTTGTCTTCCCAAGGCGGATTTTGTTCGCTGCTGTCGTGCGCGATGATAGGGATGTCATTCGCTTCCCATGTCTTGCCGCCATCGAGCGATCGGCGCACGTAGAGTCCATTGCGCGAGGAGTTGTGTCCCCAGTAGTCGTACGTTCCCAGCTTGTCGAAAGCCATGTAGCAGATGATCGCGTGCCCGTGCGTATCAAAGACAACCGATACGTCTCCGGACACCCGGTAGCGCGTTGACTCGACGCCGGTGGCGACTTGCCAGTGGTTGCCGCTGTCGGTGGAGTACGCCGCGTGCGCGTTGTCCTGAAAGACAGCGACTACTTGCTCAGGATTCCTGGGATTAATCGCAATTCCTGGCTCGGTGAAGTATCCGGGTTCCGGAGTCAGCGCGGAAACAGAGGAGCCGGGGGCAGTGGGTAATTCTTGAGAATGTAAAGTCGCTGCCTGACTCAGAACCAGCAGCAGCGAAAAAGCAAGAAGACAGTTTCGCAGGAGAGCTTTAGAAAAGGTCATCGGTTCCCTTCGAGGTCCGCATGGCTGAGCGCAACAATCACCTGTTTGCACGAGAAGCGACATTGTATAAAATATCCATGTCAGCAGCACAGAAAAACTGTGACTTCAAAAAGCCTGCCTCGCCGAAACGCTCTGAAGTTGCTGGGCGGTGCAATTGCCGCAAGCTGCTTCGATTTTCCCGCACTGCTCTTCGCAGAAGAACAAATCAAGATTGCCGGCCGCGCGGCACGGATTTCCGTCGCCTCAATCAGTCCTCACACCGTGCGAATTCGCATTACCGAATCTGGTGCGGCCAGTACCCTAAACGACGGAGCGGTGCTTGAAGCGCAGCTGCGACAGCCGGCAACGCGCAGAAGCATTGCCGGCCCGCGTGTCTCCATCGAGCACAGTCCTTTGGCGATCAAGATTTCCGACAGCGCCGGCAGGCCCCTGCAGCAACTCGGAATCGATGAAGAGACCGGCGCGGTAACGTTTACGCTCGGCGATGGTCCCATCTTGGGAATGGGTGAAGGCGGCCCGCAGTTCGACCGGCGCGGGAATCTAGATCCCATGCGGAGCGGACAGGGTGGTTACCATCTCCGTACTCACGGTGGACGCGTTCCCATCCAGTGGCTGATCGGAACGTCGGGCTGGGCGATGTTCGTGCATCAGCCGCTCGGCTCTTTCGATCTCACTGGCTCCGAAGGCAAGTTCACGGTAAGAGATCCCCAGCCCGCCCTGCCGATTGACATCTTCGTTGTCGCCGCAGCGGAGCCTGCGCAGGCGATGGTCGAATACGCGCGCATCACCGGACATCCGGAAATGCCGCCGCTATGGTCGCTCGGCTACCAGCAGTCGCATCGCACCATCATCAGCCGCGATGAGATTCTCTCCGTCGCGCGCACCTTTCGCGAAAAGAAGCTGCCGTGCGACGCTCTGATCTATCTGGGAACAGGGTTTTGTCCGTCGGGCTGGAATACCGAAAATGGATCGTTCCAGTTCAATCGACGGGTATTTCCCGATCCCAAAGAGATACTCGACGAATTCCACCGCATGAACTTCCGCGTGGTGCTGCACGCGGTAATCCTCACACGCACGTTGCAAGGGACCGTCCGCGACGCTTGCAGCCTGCCGCGATTTGATGAAACCGAAGTGAGTTGCTACTGGGACGCGCATCGCAAGGATTTTGCCCTCGGAGTGGACGGATGGTGGCCGGACGAAGGTGATCCGCTCGACGCGGCCTCGCGCCTCACGCGCAATCGCATGTACTACGAGGGGCCGCAGCTCGATCGTCCGAACCAGAGACCTTATGCTCTGCATCGCAACGGATATGCGGGAATGCAGCGCTACGCTCCGTTCTTGTGGTCGGGCGACGTGTACTCCACCTGGGAGACGCTGCGAAATCACGTTCCCATCGGTATCAATACTGGGCTTTCAGGAATCCCATTTTGGGGCACGGACACCGGCGGCTTCGTTCCTACAAAAGAATTTAACGGAGAGCTTTTCGTGCGCTGGTTTCAATTCAGCGCATTCTGTCCGCTCTTCCGCGGACATGGTCGCGATTGGAAGCTGCGTTTGCCGTGGCAATGGAACACCGGCGAGGTTGGACCAAACGAAATCAGCAACTACGGAGAAGCGGCGAATCCCGATCCGAGTGAATTGCACAATCCCGATGTCGAGCCGATCTGCCGCAAATACCTGGAGCTACGCTATCGACTGCTTCCCTACCTCTACACTGCGGTGCGCGAGAGTCACGAAACCGGACTGCCGATCATGCGCGCCCTGTGGCTGCATTATCCGAACGACTCCAAGGCGGTCAGCCGCGGCGATGAATATCTGTGGGGACGCGACATTCTGGTAGCCCCGGTAACGGAAAAAGGCGCAACTTCGAAGACCGTTTATCTGCCAGAGGGAGGCTGGTATGACTTCTGGACGGAAGAAAGAGTCGAAGGTGGCCGCGAGGTGAATCGTCCGGTGAATCTGGCGACCATACCGCTGTACGTTCGCGCCGGCGTAATCCTTCCATTCGGGCCGATCAAGCAATTCACGACCGAAAAATCTGAAGAGCCGCTGACGCTCGTGGTTTATCCCGGAGCAGAGGCTGAGGGCACGATGTACGAGGACGACGGCAGCAGCTTTGACTATCGTCGCGGCGAATGGATGAAACTTGGCGCACGCTGGGATAGCGGCCAGCACAAGCTCTCGGTTCACATGCTTCCGGGGTCGCGCATGCTGCCGCCATTGCGGCGCAAAATGGAGTTTCGCGTAGTTCCCGAAAGGGGAACACGCACATTTCAATTTGAAGGCCGACCGGTAACGGTATCGATCTGATGAGCGACTTACTTCTGTTCGAAGTTCTGCTGGCAATCGTTGCCGTACGTAAACGAGTGCAGCGTGAAATCTCGCGCTTCGGGCGAAAGCGTCAGCAGATGCGATGCCAGCGCCGGGTTCTTGATCACGTAATACATCCTCGGCTCGGCGACTTCAATGTAAGAACCGCGCGCGTCAGTCTTTACGTCCACTCCCGCGGCATCGCCCAGCGGCGCGCCGTCCTGCAGGAGATCGACCCGGATCGGCTTCTTGGGATTGTCCACGCTCATGACGGCATAGACCGACCGGGCGTGATACCGGAGCGTCGCTTTGTTCTCGTGCTTATCGGCAGAAGTAACGCCATCGTGATCAGTGCGCCAACTGCCATCGAGGATCACGCGCCCGTCGTCCGGCTCCTGGTTAGCCTTGAAGTGGACCACGTATCCGTCCTCGTACTTCTCGTGGTTCTCGAGCGCGCCTCGGCCGAACCAGTCGCCGACGTAAGTCTCTTCGGTGACGCGTCCACACTGCGGAGCAAAAGTATTCTCGTCAGGATCGAGAGGAATTTGCGCGATTTCCGGATGTTGCGGCAACAACAGCTCGCGAATTTTGGCTTCCATCGGCTCGTTGTTGCCCTCTCCTTCGATGTGCATCACGATCTCGCCACTAGGGTCGATCAGATAGCGGTTCGGCCACGATTCGGATTTGTAGGCCTTCCAGATGGAACCATTCACGTCGGCGACAATCGGCCACGGCAACTGGAACCGCTGTGCTGCGCGGCGGACGTTCTCCGGCTTATATCCGATCGCGAACTCACCGAAATGCACGCCGATGATCTCGAAGCCATACGGATGGTATTTCGCGTACCAGCGCTTGAGCACAGCAAAATCGCGGATGCAATTGATGCAGGTGTACTCCCAGAAGTCGATGAGAACGACGCGTCCGCGATACGCCTTGATCGAATGCGGCACCTTGGCGCCGCTGTCGAGCCAAACCGCGTCGGAGGAAAAATCCGGAGCGCGCTCGGCGGCATGCGCTGCGGTGGCAAGGAGGACTACGAGAACAAATGAGAGGAATCTCTGCATACTTTCCTTACGGACTTTTTCAATTCTATGCAATCGCTTTCATTGAACGAATTGAAGCCAACTAACGTTATTTTACGATTGCGCGGTGCGGGAAGATGCGTACAATCTGTAAACGATTACACAAGCGCAATCGCGAATTTGGAAGCTCGGCTTCTACTTAATCTGCTGCGGATTCCTTAGTCCGCAGCGCGGAGCAATTCATAATGACACTCAATAATGTTTCCCGTAGAAAATTCATGGCTGGCGCCGCTGCCATAGCCGGCGCCGCTGCGCTTCCTTCTTCAGCCACCAGCCTGTTCGCGCAAGATCCTGTGGTCAACTCGATCGACAGCACCGGTAAGCCGATGAACCGCGAGCGCGTGCCCTGGGCCGCAGTTCCCTTTCCCATGAAGCAGGTTCGTCTGCTCGATGGAACTTGCTCCCGCGTGCAGGAGAAGAACCGGCAGTATCTGCACTCGCTGCCAAACGATCGATTGGCGCATTCATTCAGAATCACAGCCGGCCTGCCTTCGTCTGCTGAACCATTCGGCGGCTGGGAGAAGCCGGATGTTGAGCTACGCGGACACTTCACCGGTGGTCATTATCTCTCGGCCGTGGCGCTGACGTATGTCAGCACGGGCGATGAAGATTTGAAGAAGAAGGGTGACGCGCTGGTCTCGGATCTTCGCAAGTGCCAGGTCGCGAACAGGAATGGATACCTCAGCGCATTTCCTGACGAGTTATTCGATCGTCTCCGCGAGCGTGTTCGCGTGTGGGCGCCGTTTTACACGATCCACAAGATCATGGCCGGCATGCTCGATATGTATGTGCACACCGGCAACACCGAAGCGCTCCAGGTTGCCGAAGATATGGCTGACTGGGTGGGAATGTGGTCAGGTCCGCTGAGTTATGACCACATGCAGCGAGTGCTCGGCACTGAGTACGGTGGCATGGGAGAAGTTCTCTGCAATCTGTATGCAGTGACGGGAAAATTCCAGTACCTCGGTATGGCACGCCGATTCGATAAGAAAGCCTTCTTTGAGCCGCTGGAAAATCATCGCGATGAGTTGAAGGGATTGCATGTGAACACGCATATCCCGCAAGTGATCGCGGCGGCTCGCGCATATGAACTCACGCACGATTCGCACTATCACGATATCGCGCAGTACTTCTGGAATGAGGTCGTTAGCGAGCGCTCGTACTGCAACGGTGGCACCAGCAACGGCGAAGGCTGGCAGACGGATCCCGGCAAGCTCTCGACCCAACTTGGTCCGAGCACTACCGAAGACTGCTGCGCCTATAACATGTTGAAGCTCACGCGGCACCTGTTCGGCTGGGCCCCCGAAGCGCGCTACATGGATTATTACGAGCGCGTAGTCTTCAATCATCGACTCGGCACGATGGATCCCGAAACGGGAACAACGATGTATTACTACCCAATGGGCGTGAATCTCTGGAAGACCTACGCCACGCCGACGGATTCTTTCTGGTGTTGCAACGGAACCGGCGTCGAAGAGTTCGGGAAGCTCAACGACACGATTTATTTCCACGACGACAACTCCATCTACGTCAATCTCTATGTGCCGTCGGAAGTGAGCTGGCCGGAGAAGAAGCTCAGGCTCCGGCAGGATACAGATTTCCCGCGCCAGCAAGGCACAAAGCTCACCATCACCGCTCAGCAGCCCGCAGACGTGCCCATCCGCCTGCGCATTCCATATTGGGCCAACGGCGGGAGCGTGAAGATCAACGGCCGTCCCCTGCCCGTCTTTTCGAGCCCAAGCAGCTATCTCACGCTGCGCGGTCCGTGGAAGAACAACGATACCATCGAGCTAAGCCTGCCAATGGCGCTTCACAGCTCCGAGATGCCGGACGACCACACAGTCCAGGCCCCGATGTATGGACCGCTCGTCCTCGCCGCCAAGCATGAAGAAGCTCCGAAAGATCGCTGGTACGGAGATACCGGACCGTTCGAGCATCGAGAGCGCGGATCAGGCCCGCGTCCCATTCCGGAACTACCGGGAGCAAAAGGCAAAGTAGACGATGTATCGAGCTGGGTGCGCGCAGGAAGTCAGCCATTGACGTTCGAAGCGGCCGCAGAGTCCGGCACGCAAGGGTTGGTGCCGGTGAACGACATCGTGCACGAACGCTATGACGTGTACTGGAAGATAACGCCAACTGGTGGAGAGATGCCGCGCACGTCTACAACATAACTGAACTGCTGCGAGTCAGTACCATTCCCGGCAGGGAATGGGTCGGCGTTGGAGGCTCCTCTACACCCATTCGTTACCCGCGAACGGTACTGACCCCGCGAGTCCAGGCTCCTCTATCTCAGCATCGCCCTAATCATTCCCACCCGGAGTTGTGCTGGTCGCTTTGCTTGGAGCCGCAATACCGAGGGGTATTGCTCCATGTTGGAGCAGTGCGCGATTGAATGCAGGCAGATGCTGATCAATTAAGTCCTTGTATTCTGCCTCGACACCAGTAAGCTCCTGTTCGATTTCGTTGAGCAAAGCGACGCTGGTATCTGTAGGCGCAAAGTCCTCGCCGCCGGCTACGTCGCCAGCGCCTGGGCCGATCTCGCCATTTAACCAAAGCAGGTTGTAGTAGACCTTGTAAGCTTCAACGTAATATTTATCATCGCTTGTGGTAAGTGCTTTGGAGACGAGCTTGTACTCTACATTCTGCATGCGGTGATCCATGTCCTGGATAGACTTCACCATCTCTTGATTCTTACTTTCAGAGTACATCCGGTCCAGATCACCCAACTGCTTGCGCGACCATTCCAGATTGTTGATCATGTCGGCGGTCTTGGTTACATCGTCGCGGATGCGCAACTGCAGCTTTACTGAGCGCTGAATATCTTCGTCGCAAGTGGCGATCTTCGGATCGCGCAAGACGTCGAGAGTCTGCGTAAATGACTGGCCATCGACGGTCAGCTTCACTGTGTACTTTCCAGGAGCGACGAGCGGGCCCGCTGGGTTTGTCTCCATGCCCCAGTGCGTGATGGGACGCCAATCCTGTCCTCGGAAGCGCGGCTCTTCCCAAATGTGTGGGTTCTCCGATGGCGTGGTACGCAGTCGCACGGCGTGCGGACCTTCGTAGTGCAGATCCCAGAAGCTGCGATTCAGTCCAGCGTGTGCCGCAGGCTCGAGCGTGCGAACGACCTGTCCGGAAGAATCGAGGATGTCGATTTGGGCGCGGCCTTTCGGTGCGGACTTGAGTTCAAAATCGATCAATGCCCTCGGATTGCGCGAGAACCTGTATGCAGCTCGATTGGCAAAGAGTCGAACGGCCGCCTCGCTGGAATTTCCAGCCATTTGTTCGAGAGAACTAATGTCATCGAGGATATAAAGACCGCGGCCGTAAGTTGAGACTACAAGATCATGAAATCTTTTTTGAACAACAATCCAGGAAACGGTCGCATGCGGCAGTCCGGTTTGCAGATTCGTCCAGTGCTCCCCGCCGTCGAGTGAGTAGTAGAGTGCATTGCCGGTTCCGGCGAAGAGTAGTCCCTTCTTATTGGGATCTTCTGCGACCGTGCGAACGTACGAAAGTGGGCCTTTCGGAATGCCTGCGGAGATGAGAGTCCAGGATTTTCCAAAGTTCGTTGTTTTGTAAATAAACGGATCGCGATTATCCATCAAGTGATAATCAACCGCGACATAGGCAGTGCCCGCGTCGAAAAACGAAGGTTGGATGCTGGTGACAGCTCCCCAGGGAGGCATCTGCATATTACTCGTAACGTCGTTCCAGTGGCTGCCATCGCGCGTGTACCACACTTTGCCGTCGTTCGTACCTACCCAGACCAGGTTCTTTTCGACCGTTGAAGGAGCGATCGCAAAGACTACCTCGCCATAAAACTGTCCAAGGTTATCGCCAACAATGCCGCCGGAAGAAACGATGCGGCTTGGATCGTGAGTTGAGAGATCGGGGCTAATTACGCTCCAACTCTGGCCGGCGTTTGTAGTTTTGAAGATCACCTGACAGCCGTAATAGACGGTGTTGTGATCGAAGGGATCGATCGCCAGAGGCGGTGTCCAATGGCAACGATACTTGCTCTCGTTCGGAGCCGAATCGAGCGTGTGCCGCCACGGACTTACCGAGCGCGCCTCCTTGATTCGTGCGTCGTAACGCGTAACTTCATCGCCGTAACAGGATGCCCAGACGATGTTGGTGTCAGTCGGATCAGGAATTGTGAAACCCGACTCGCACCCGCCCAAACGATGATCCCAACCGGCATCGCCGTTGAATCCAAAGCCGGAGGACGTGCTCGGGCCGCGCATCGTGCCATCGTCCTGCATGTTGCTGTAAACGTAGTAAGGAACCTGGTCATCCACGGCGACGTGATACATCTGTCCAATCGGTAGAGTTACCCGCTGGAAGCCGCGACCGTGCACCTGCGTGATGATCAGTCCGGCATCGTTGGTAATCACAAAACGGTCGGCATTCTGGGGGTCGATCCAGATATCGTGATTGTCGCCGCCCCAGGGGACCGTCTCGAAGGTCTCGCCTCCATCTAACGAACGATGGAAGCTGCTGTTGGAAATGAGAACTTCATTTTCATTGCTCGGCGAAACGGCGATCCGGATGTAGTAACCGGCCCGGCCAATCAGCGATCTGTCCCAATTTGAAACTCGCCAATTGCGCCCGGCATCGTCGGAGCGCCACACCGATCCTTGATCGGCAGTTTGAATCAGGGCGTAGACACGGTTGGAATCACTGGGAGCAATTGCGACATCGATTTTTCCCACCGGGGAGTGCGGCAATCCGTGTCCGTCGACTTTTTCCCATTTGCTGCCGCCATCACGCGAAACGTAAATGCCGCTTCCCGGTCCGCCACTGAATTCGCCATAGGTGTGCATCACAACCTGCCATGTACCAGCGATAAGAAGGCGCGGATTTTGCGGATCGATCGACAGGCCGGAGCATCCGGTGTTCTCGTCAACAAAGAGCACGCGGTCCCAATGCTCTCCGCCGTCGATCGTGCGATAGACGCCACGTTCCTGCTGGGGGCCGGTCAATCGACCTTCGGCGCAAACGAAAACAGTATTGGCATCGGAAGGATTAATGAGGATGCGTGCGATGCGTCCGGTCTGATCGAGTCCCATATGCGTCCAGGACTTTCCCGCATCGACGGACTTGTACACGCCGTTTCCGGTTACATCGCTATCGCGAATGGCCCATGGCTCTCCCGTACCTGCCCACACCGTGGATTTGTCGGAAGGCGCTACTGCCAGCGCGCCGATCGCCGCCACAGGTTCATCGTCAAAAATCGGCTCCCAGCGATTACCGCCATCGACCGATTTCCAAATTCCGCCTGATGCGGCTCCGGCGTAGTACGTACTCGGATCACCGGCGATGCCTGCAATGGCAGCAATGCGATTGCCCACGACCGGGCCAATGAATCGAAACCGAAAACCCGCCTCGTTGCCGCTACCCCGGCGGCGCTGCGCCATCATAGTGGCTGCGAAGAGGGTGATCACAAGAATGACAAACAGCGATTTCAGGAAAGACTTGGAGGGCGTCGCCATGTGCTTCGCTTTCCTTTCTCTACAGACTGGTAAGTAAGCTTGAGAACTTCTAACTCAACGCCTCGCGCGAGAGCGCGCCGTTCACCGTGCGCCAAATGCCCAGCGGATTCCCATTCTGCAACTCTTGAGGAAGAGTCCCATCGGGAAAATTCTGAAAGCATACCGGCCGCGCGAACCGCAGGATCGCCTGTGTACCCACGGAAGTGAAACGCGCGTCCGACGTGGAAGGATATGGTCCGCCGTGCACCATAGCATGACTGACTTCCACACCGGTTGGATATCCGTTAAAGACTAGACGCCCGACTTTGTTTTCCAGAATCTCGATCAAGTCCGCGTATTCGCGCAAGTCCTGCTCCGTGCCATGAATGGTTGCAGTCAAATGTCCTTCGAGTCCCTCGGCAAACCGAAGTAATTTGGCACGTTCCTGATAACGCACCACCAGAGTAGACGGCCCGAAGAGTTCCTCAGCAAGATCGTGGTCCGATAACACCGCCTCCAGATCGGTTTCGAACAGAGTCGCGGTAGCGCCGAATCCGGCGCCTTTTTGCTTTGACGATGCAACCTGACGCAGTTTCGTCCGGCGTTCCAAGCCGCGCTCATAGGATTTGCATATACCTGCGGTAAGCAGAACGTGGTCGGAAGCCGCGCTGGTAAGTTCTCTCAGCTTTGCAGATAACTGTTCTGCCCCTTTATCCGACCCGAGAAGAACTAACCCTGGCTTCGTGCAGAATTGCCCCGCTCCGAGTGTGAAAGAGCCGTAGAGCCCAGTTGCAATCTGGTCCGCTCTTTCAGTTGCAGCGTGCGGCAGGACGAAAACTGGATTTGTACTGCTCATTTCAGCGAAGAACGGAATCGGTTTAGGGCGAGCAGCAGCCAGATCCATCAGAGCGCGGCCGCCGACGCGAGAGCCCGTAAATCCCCCGGCTTTGATGGCGGGATGCTGCACGAGCGCACGTCCCACTTCGGTACCGGAATCGAACAGCAGCGAGAAAATTCCTTCGGGAGCGCCTCCCTGGCGACAAGCTTCGATGATGGCTCGTCCGACCATCTCTCCTGCTCCGGGGTGCGCCGGGTGAGCCTTAACTACTACTGGATTCCCAGCGGCGAGAGCTGATGCGGTATCGCCTCCTGCGACGGAAAACGCTAGAGGAAAATTACTCGCGCCAAAGACAGCAACCGGCCCAATCGGACGCAGCATCGAGCGGATGTCCGGCTTTGGCAGGGGCTTCCGATTCGGATCTGCGCGGTCGATCCGCGCATTCACCCAGGAGCCTTCCTCGACCAGCAAAGCAAAGAGCCGCAGTTGGTTGCAGGTGCGCGCGAGCTCGCCTTTCAGTCGATCGTGACCTAAAGCGGTTTCAAGAGCTGTACGATCGATGAGCTCCTGTCCGAGAGCTTCGATCGCACTTGCGATCTGGTTCAGCAGTGTCGCCTTCTGCTTTCCTGTCCAACGGCTGTAGCTTCGAAAGGCGGATTCGGCAATCTTTGCCGCGCGGTCTACGTCGGCGGCACTGGCCGCGTGAAAATCGGGAGGAACCGCCTGCCCAGTGACAGGATTCATCGCCCGAAACGGAGTTCCATTCCGGTACGGAGCTTCGAAACCGATGAGTGATTGGCCGCGCAGTTCCATCATCGGCTTTTCTCAACGTTGCAGGACTGCAGCGGCGCTCGACCCAGCAGTGACTTTCGGCCGGTTGGCGAGTGCCTGCTTCACGACCGCACGAGTTTCTTCCAACTCTTTTCCGACTAGCTGCAGGCGTGGTGGCCGAACGCGACTGTTGCCCATTCCCACCATTTCCTGTACTAACTTGATGAGTTGAACAAACTTGGGAACTGTATCCATGCGCAAAAGAGGTAAGAACCAGTAATACAGTTCGAGCGCTTTTTCGCGATTGCCCTTCATTGCATACTCGAAGAGATCCACTGACTCCCGTGGAAGGGCGTTGACCAGTCCAGCGATCCAGCCGACCGCGCCCACGCCAATAGCCTCAACAATCGCGTCATCGACGCCAACAAAAACCTGCATGCCGCCGTTCATCAGCGCGCGAATCGCACTCACTCGGCGAACATCGGCGCTCGATTCTTTCACCGCGTGTAGATTGGAGTGCTCGGCCGCAAGTTGCGCAACCTGTTCGGGCAGGAAGTCAGTGCCATACGCAATAGGATTGTTGTAAAGCATCGTCGAGAGCGGAGTTGCGCGGAGCACGGCGGAGATGTGCGCCATCATCTCTCGCGGGTCACCTTGATAGACGTAGGGCGGCAACACCATCAAGCCATCGCAGCCCAAATCGGCCGCCTGCTTTGCCAATGCAACCGATTCTGCCGTGCTCAGCGAGGAGATCGATGCGACAACGGGAGCGCGTCCACGAACGGCCGCGATGCACGTACGCACGACGGCGAGCTTTTCATCGAAGCTTAGCGTGGCGCCCTCGCCGAGAGATCCGAGGGCGACGATTCCTGTGCAGCCGTTGTCGATCAGCCAGCGGCAATGCTCAGCCATAAAGCCGTGATCAACGCGCAAAGATTCATCAAAGCAGGTAGTGATTGCCGGCATCACGCTGCGCCATTTCATTGTGTTCGCTCCTTAGACCCTGACCTCGGGCGCACTCTCTTTAGTTCCCATGAGACTTTCCACTCGCGCCTCAAAAGCTGGTGGACGTACCGATTCGGCACCCCATCCAAACATGAACTTTGTCGCGGCGCCACATATACGTCCCTGACAGGGACCCATGCCGCATCGCGTGTACAACTTTGCTTCGCGCCAGCTTCGGCAGTGTGCCAGCCGGTCGAACGCCACATCTTCGCAACGACAGATAAACGTGTCGTTACGCGCCAGCTTTTTGAGCTCTGGGCGCAATGCAAACGCCTTCTCCAGTGCATTTGCGAAGTCGCGGTGACGCGCTCGTTCTGGAAACATCCGCTGCGCCTTCTGCTGCTGCCCTGCGGCTGCGAATCCTGCAATTTGCCCTTCAACAATGGCGAGATCTACGCCCCCGATCCCGGTCGGCTCTCCAGCGCAATAGACCTCCGCGATGGAACTCTGCTGCAATTCGTTCACGGCAACAGTTCCATCCTTGACCTCGCAACCGAGCAAACTCGCGAGTTCGAGATTGGGTACGAGGTGGAAACCGCACGCCAGGTAGTCGCATTCGATCTCGAACGTTCTTGATCCCTGCTGGAAAACAACACTGCGAAGACGATCGTCGCCCTTTGCTTCTACCGGCCAACAGCCAAATCGAAACGGAGTGCCGGCCAAACTCCCGAATATTCCGAGTGCTTGCGCCAATTTTCCGGAATGCCGCAACAGAACGCTTGCAAAACGAAGCAGAGAGTTACGTGAGGCCTGCTCGGCCACCAGTTGTACCCTTGCGCCGTGTCGTTTCAGATACACGGCAACGGGCAACAGCAAAGGTCCTGTTCCGGCGACAACGACGCGCTTTTCCCGAATTGGCATTCCTGCTTTTGCCAGCGCCTGCAGACCGCCGGCTCCCATTACGTTTGGCAGCGTCCACCCAGGAAACGGCAGGAACCGCTCACGCGCACCCGTGCAGAGGATCAAGCGCGAGTAGCGAATCTCGCGCATCCCGTCGGCGCTCTCCGCAACCAGAACTCCTGGACGCAGCTGGTCAAAAATGCGAAAGCCGCGCACGATCTCGACACTGGAATGCTGAAGGCGTTCAGTCCATCTCCGCGCCTCGCGCACGGATGGATTGGCTTCTTCTCCTCGCCAGATCTGTCCGCCGAGTGCAGGGTTGTCGTCCACGAGAAGCACGCTCGCGCCGCAGTCGGCAGCGCTCACAGCCGCGGCCATGCCTGCCGGTCCTCCTCCTACAACGACAATGTCCTGACTTTCTCTATTCATCGGTATCGATCTGCATTCCTTGCTTGCACAGCGTCTGGCAGCTCTTCACGTGGCGCACGCCGTCGACAGTGACTCGACATTCGAAGCAAACTCCCATGCCACATAGCGGACCTCGCGGCCGTCCCGAAACCGAACGGCGGAAACTGGACTGTCCTGCGATGAAGACGACTGCCGCAACCGTCGTCCCAATAGGCACGGTCAAGGTCTTCCCGTTTAGGGAAACTGCGAGAGCATCAGGCATAGACGTGCTCCCTTGAGTAGCGCGACGGCAGGTACGGCTCGAAGGGGATTTCAGGCTTGCGTCCGAGAATCTGGTCGACCAGCAGCTTTGCCGTTCCCAGCGAAGTCGTGATGCCGAGTCCTTCGTGACCGGTCGCAAACCACACGTTTGGCTTTTTTGTCGAAGGACCGATGAGCGGCAATTTGTCAGGGGTGGCTGCGCGAAACCCTGTCCAGCAGCGCACTACGGCTTTCTGTTTCAAATCGGGCATGTACTCGCAGGCACGCGCCAGCATCGCGCGAATCATCTGGTGATCGATGCCTCCGTCCTCCGCGCCGTATTGACGAGACGAGCCGATCAAGACCTGTCCGGTTGCGCGTGGCTGCACGTTGAAAGCCGCAGAGTCGCTCGTGACGGAGTGCGCACTCTTCAGGTAGCCAAGCTCTACGAGCTGATGCCGAACAAAGCCGGGATAGCGATCGGTAATGGCCAAATGTCCCTTGCGCTTTTTGATTTCGAGAGCCGTATCGAGCTCCGGAGCCCAAGCGCCGGTCGCGACCACGGTAATTCCCGGATTGAAACTGCTGCCGTCGCGGAGACTGAATCCCGCTTCGCTTAGAGCAGTAACTCTCCCTTGAATTGCGCTGGCCCCGCAGCTTCGCGCCTGCGACCACAACCAGCGCGCGGCGGTGGGCGGATAGAGCACTCCGTCTTCGGGAACGAGCAGCCCGCCCGCTAAGCCTTTGCGCAAGTAGGGCTCGGCTTCCGCGAGAGCGCGAGCGTCGAGAATCTCGCATGGCACGCGGCGCGCGCTGTAGTAAGCCTGCTTACGGCGGACTTCGATCATTTCTTCTTCATCCGCAGCCACCCAGATCGTCCCAGTGGTTTCAAACTCAACATCTTTGGGAAGCGCGTTCTTCATTCGCAGCCACAGCTGCTGCGAATAGCGCGTGAGCTCGAACTGCGCGTCGGAGTCGTCCATGGCAACAATGTGCCCCATGCCTGCCGCCGTCGCGCCCCCGCCAACGATTCCTTCTTCGATGATCGCCGTCTTTAGTCCCGCCTGCGAGCACTCCAACGCGCAGGCTGTGCCGACGATTCCAGCACCAACGACTACGACATCGAAATTCGGTGACATCAATGACTCGCTACCATCTCGTGAGCGGTTCCCGGTGCGGGAATCCCATAACAAAAAGGATCGCGCTCATCGAGCACGAGGTATCCTTCACCATTCACGAACGCCGAGCCGGTGATGCTCGGAATCACCTCACCGTTCTGCACCGTGATTGAAGCCTCAAACAAACTCCCGATAATGCTCTCTTGTCTCCACTTCTGGCCGGGCTGAAGCTTGCCATCCGCATAAAGACACGCGACTTTGGCGCTTGTGCCTGTGCCACACGGCGATCGGTCATAAGCTTTTCCCGGACACAGAACGAAGTTCCTGCTATCGGCATCGGAACGATCAGCCGCCTCGAAGACCTCCACGTGATCGATCTCTGCTCCATCTCTCCCAGTAATTCCGTTCGCGGAGAGAGCCTGTCGAACAGCCCAGGTAAAGTCGATAAGCTGTTCCAGGTTATTCATAGAAAGCTCGAGCCGATTATTCTTCACAAGAAAAAACCAGTTTCCACCCCAGGCCACATCGCCGATCACCGTCCCAAATTTTGGGACTTTCACTTTCACGTTGTCCTTGAAGCGGTAGCTGGGAACGTT
>DATEKE010000194.1:0-4261 GCA_035277605.1 Terriglobales bacterium
CCAGCGACGCAGATGGCACAACTCGCAATGCGCATAATTCCTCCATTGTAATCTTTGGGACCCGCGGATTCTTGGTCCCCCTCTTCGTTCGGACCTCAGATAAGGACTTATACAGGAGGTTCGCCAGCCTGAGCAATTCCCAGGGGCCACGGCAAGATGCGAGTTGCGCCCGGTCCAGACTGCCTGAGGCTCTAAGACGATAGCCTTGCGACCGGCGTTCGTTGATCAGTAAGAACTGCCCTGCAATCGCAAAATCAGTTTACAGAACGCACCACTCCTGGTGGATAGAGCACGAACGTACAGTGAGTCGTCGGATCACACAGCAGGACTCCCCGACGCAGCAGCCGTTCCGGTCCGTCATCTGGTAATAAAACGCGGAAATCTTCCTGCGAAAGAGCTTTCCCCGCGTCTTGCAATTCAGACGAGCCACCCACGAATTTCACGTCCTCTACTTTCCCCGCGGAGCCGAACAACAAGAAGAATTCCGCGGATCCCTTTGTGCTCTTCACATCGGTAATCGAAAATGTTCGTTCATGACTCAATTCCGCGCCACCGTCGAATTTCACCGGGTTGTATTCGACGCCTGCGTCGAGTTGAAGCAAGTGGTCGGTAATAGTGCCAGTTAATTCGCGGTCCCCTGTCGTCGACAACGCCAGCCGGAACATGTGGACTGCGTCATTCTTCTTGTGCTCTTTTTCATATACCTGCCCGAGATGATCCGCCATGTCTGCAGCTTGCGAAAGCACCCATGCGGCCCTCAAATACTTTTCCGCTTCGTCGAGTTTTCCCATTCTGAAATAGACCCACCCGAGACTGTCCCAGTAAGCAGCGAGTCTGGATGTGTGGGATAGATCCGGGTTCTTCAAATCTGAGAGTTTCACTTTACTGGAAGCTTCTTCCTCCTGTCGAACTGCCTTCTGTACGTACTCGAGCGCCGATGGCAACTGCTTGTTTGCGTCAGCGAGCGCGTATCCGATGTCATTTAGCCATAGAGAACTGGAGTCGATCGCCAGCGCGCTCTTGTAGGCATCGAGAGCGTTTATTTCGTCCCCCGCTTTTAGGAATGCCGACCCTAGTTCGGTATACAGCGCAGCGCTTTTGGGATTCAGCTTCACAGCGGCCTCGAACGCTGTCGCCGCATCGGCATAACGCTTACCTGTCAAACGGGCCTGGCCGAGGTATTCGGGACCGTCGGGGTCGTTCGGCGCTATCTGCATGAGCTGTTTCCAGACCGAAGCTGCTTCGTCGAATCTGCCGTTACTCATTAACTGGAATCCGAGTCCCTTATAGGCGAGCGGCTGATTCGGATCGTTGGCTACAGCTGACCGGAGGGCGGCCGCGGCCTCTTCTGGTTTTCGCTCAAAGGCATAAATACTGCCCATCCAAAGCCACGCGCGCGTAAACTTTGGATCGACCTGCACCGCCCGTTTTAGCGAACTGATTTCGCCATCCGTGTCGCGCCTTGAGAAATCGCCACGCGCATCATCGTACGCCCGTGCTGCAGCCGGATTCCCACTGTCGGGAAGCGCCCATATAGCTGATTGGTACGTAAAAGGCGTTACATGTGTTTGGATGACGCCCACATAGAGCGCATAGTCGTCGCCGATCGTTTTGCAGAATTTTTTGTATGCCTCGAACTCCCTGACCGGAACTTCGCGCATCTTTAGCGTGAGTTTCCGTTTTGCGAGCAACGCTCCGTCTTTCACCTCATACGAAGCCTGGTAATCGGCAAAACTTTCACGAAGATCGATAGCTGCCGGAGGCTGTGGCGTGTAGCCACTCGGTAAGACCAAGCGAGACTGGTACCGTAACTCCTCTCCGGGCTCGCCCAGGAGAATCGGATGCGACGGAGTTTCATCACCAGGCGGCGTGATGATTGGCGGCAGCGCGACGGCAACTTGATGTTCGGCCCACTGCGGGAAGTCCTTCCGCGTGTAGGTGTATGACAGTGTTAATGGCTCTTCGATTTTTTCCGGCGCACTCGCCGTGACGTCGCTGACGTCACCTGAAAATCCGGTGGCATATGAAATTCGCTGTACAAGTTCCTTCCATTGCATCACCGAAACGCGGCGGAAAGCGGCCCGCAGGAGCACTTCGGAATCATCGCCCTCGTATTTTCTTTCCACCTTTCCAACCAGCGTGCCGTCGGCATTCAGAGTGGCATCAATGCGGAAGGTTGCCACCGCTTTCGTCGAAGCGTCTGGAGTAACGACAAGCGAGGCCGGCTTTCCACCTTCGATGAGGAGCGCCTTCTTCTCTCTCAAGACGCTAAACAGATAACCGTATGGCGCCACTTCGACCGTCGAGTCCAGCCAGATGAGATCGTTACGCTCCTGCACGGCCGTGATCACGTGGTCGAACTGAGCAGGAGACGGAACATCCGGATCGATCGCGTGAGTGGAGTTAATCAGCACGGGGTAGGCCGTGAATCCAGCCGCTTTGAGCAAGGAAGCGAGCAAAGTGTGCTTGTCTTTGCAATCGCCGTACCCGTTCGATAGAACCTGGCCGGCATCATGCGGCTGATAACGTCCTATTCCGAAGCTGACGCCGATGTAGCGGAAATGGGTGCTCACGTAATCGTAGATCGCCTGTATCTTTGCGTTATCGTCGGCGAGGCCCTTGACGAGTTCCGCCGCCTTCGCCTGAATGGCTGGGTCAGGCTTCACGCGATCGCGTTGCAGGGCGTCATACCACTCGCCTACTGCGGCCCAACTCTCGAATGACGAAATCTCCACGTCGGGCGAGGGCAGCTTACCCGTCGACAAGTCGTACATCTGTTGATCCTGCTCCCTTTTCTGCTCTTCTCCCGTTTTGGATTTTAGCTGGGCGAAATTCCAGGTTAGGATTCGGCGGGAGCCTTCCTGCGTGATCGTTGGCCGATATCCTGGACTGCTCCACTTCACGGCACGGTCATTCGGAAAGCTGATCCGGGCCGTCTGCTTCAGGCATATCGAGTCCTGTGAAAAGTTGAACGAAACCCAGAATTGCCCTGGCGCAAGTGGCTTCGTGGTCTGCCAGTGCGCTTCTGTTTCAAGCACATCGCCCACACTTAGCCCTCGCACAGCGACCTGCTTCTCACGGAGGTCGCTATACGACGGTGCCTCTCGCGTGATCTCGGCTGGCATGTCCTGAACATCGTCGAGGGGTGTCTGGACGATCGTTCCGTCAGCTTTGCGCACGCGAACGAAGTCAACCCGAAATGACTGGGTTGCGCTCTCGTACGGGAATGTAATGACGCTGAAGCGTTGAACTCCAGCCTCGGACTGGATGCGAACCCGCTCGTACGTTTCCCGCTTGCTTGTTCCGTCGCTCTGGAAATCGATCTTAAGAGAAGATTCTTCCTCGACGAACGGCTCTTTCGAGTAGTCCAGTTTGGCAGCCGCATTCGATGCCTGTGCGGTAGCCATCGGTGAAGTTGTTGGAGCTGCAGTCGTCTTTTGCGGCGGTACTGGAGCTAAGGGGCGTACAAGAGACGTGACTAAAAATAATAAATACGCATAGCTGGGCATGAGCGACTTTGTACGCCCACGGAATGCAAAACGCAAGGAACCGGAAGGTTCAAACTGACCAGAGTGTCCTAACTCGCAATTCCGCCGACGGTGAGGCGGGAGATCGCGGATTCCGGACGGGTTGGTGAACGAGCGGCAGTTTCGAGATGCCGATGCGCCTGGAAGTGTAGAAAAGGGTTCCGCAGCCGACTTGGCTTATAGGCGCCGGGCACTTTCCAACGGAGGACCCACAGTCGGAATTAGCGGCCAGTTAAGCGATGTATGGTCGAAGCTTCGACTCGCCGCACCAGGGGTAGAGCAGGGGCTATTTGCCGTCCGCGGTATAATGGGAATCACGCGACATCTGGTCGCCATCGGCAATTGTGCCGAGAAGGAGGTGATCCAGTGAGGTACGGTTTACGTTAGCAGCAGAGGAGGCGCCTGCGACGTTTCCGGGCGCCTCTCTCCATATTCTTTCGCCTCGCGAATTCCCCGCATAGGGTCGAGTGGTTCCGTGGTAGGTAGGCTGGTCCACCTGACGTTTGAAGAGCTGACGGCAAGCGAATAGCGCGCTGGTCTTTCCGCGGCAACGGATGTTCGTCCAGTCATCGCAACCAGGTCAAGAATAATAGATAGAACAGAGCGCCCATTACACCCGCGCCCGGAATCGTCAGGATCCAGGCCCACAGAATCCGGCGGGTGACGCCCCAGCGGACCGCCGTGAGTCGCCGCGAGGCTCCCACTCCCGAGATGGCGCCCGTAATCACGTGCGT
>DATEKE010000195.1:0-19734 GCA_035277605.1 Terriglobales bacterium
AAAGTTGCCTGTCCAGTCGTTCGGCGGTGCTGGCACAATAGTAATTCAGTCTTGAGGCATCATTGTGCAACTCAGAGATGCGCATTTTGCCTCACATCAGTAGATGGCATACATGCTCCAGGGCTCTCGCAACGGCACGCCACGCAAGTTACAGACAATCCTGGTTGTTGACGACAAGCTCGACACCCTCCTGCTGGTGCGCGAGCTACTCACCTCGCGCGGATACAACGTTACGACTGCGTCCGATGCGGACGAAGCCCTGCAAGCGATTCAGGCTGAGCGTCCAGATCTGATCCTGCTGGACGTAATTATGCCCGGCAGATCCGGCTACGACCTGTGCCGTGAATTAAAGGAAGATCCAGCGACGAGGCTGATTCCCGTGGTGATGATCACGGGGCTGAGCGACCGCAGCGACCGCATTCGCGGCATCGAAGCCGGCGCTGACGATTTTCTCTCCAAGCCGCTCTACCCAGAAGAGTTATATGCCCGCGTCAAAAGCCTTCTGAAGCTCAAACACTTTACCGATGAGCTTGAAAACGCGGAGTCGGTCCTTTTTACCTTGGCCTTGGGTGTAGAAGCTCGAGATCCCTTCACCGGCGATCATTGCTCGCGACTTGCGCACTACGCCAGCGCCCTCGGACGGCATCTCCACTTCGACAATGAGAACATCATCGCGCTCGAGCGCGGCGGATATTTGCACGACTTGGGCAAGATCAAGGTACCGGATGAAATCCTCAAAAAGGGTTCAGAGCTTACCCGCGACGAGTGGGACATCATGAAGCAGCATCCGATTGACGGCGAAACCATCTGCCAGCCGCTAAAGTCCTTTCGCAAAGTTCTCCCCATCATCCGCCACCATCATGAGCACTGGAATGGATCCGGCTATCCGGATGGGCTCGACGGCCACAATATTCCTGTCCTGGCACGGGTTCTTCAGGTGGTAGATGTTTTCGATGCGCTGACCACGGCTCGTCCTTACAAACCCGCGCTCCCAACAGCTCAAGCCAAGGAGACCATGCTGCGCGAAGCCAAACGTGGCCTCTGGGACTACGAACTCGTTCGCGAATTTTTCAGCATGCTGGAAGCGCAGCGCCGCGCAGCCTAGAACGAATGCGCAAAACCAACTTTCAGGCAGGTTGCCTTTATCACTCTCACTTAGGTCGTAAGTTACAGAAGGCGGGACTGATTCCATCCCACTTCCTTGCAACTGACGTACAATCGTGAGCGTCTAAGACTCAGGTACCGGATTGGCACCAATGCCCGCGCCCTTTTACAGCATCATCATCCCGGCTTATAACGAGGCCGAACGCATCGGAACCAGTCTCGACCGCATTCTCGGTTACGTCGCCGAATCTCGCTGGTCGGCGGAGATCATAGTCGTAAACGACGGGTCCCGCGACAACACCTCACAAGTAGTTCAGGAGTACTCGCGCCGCAATCCGATCATTCGTGTGCTGGAGAATCCGGGAAACCGAGGCAAAGGCTATAGCGTCCGCAATGGAATGCTGAATGCCTCGGGACAGGTTCTGCTGTTCACCGACGCCGATCTGTCGTCTCCGATCGAGGAAGCGAACAAGCTTTTCGCGGTGATCGAGAGCGGGAAAGCGGACGTAGCCATCGGGTCCCGCTATCTGCAGAGCGAACTGCAGACTCGCAAGCAGCCATTGCATCGGCGCATGCTCGGGCGAGCCTTCAACGTCGCGCTGCGCACGATCCTTGGACTTCCCTACGTCGATACTCAGTGTGGATTCAAGGCGTTCAACCGCAAAGCCGTCACAACGATCTTCCCCAATATGAAGATCGAGCGCTGGGGATTCGATCCGGAGATTCTCTTTCTTGCGCGCCGCTACGGGCTGCGTGTGGCGGAAGTGCCAGTCTCATGGGCGCACGACCATCGCTCCAAGATCAGCCCTATGCGCGATGGCACCCGGATGCTCGGCGAGCTTCTTCGCATTCGCATGAACTCTGTAGGCGGCAAGTACATCTCGCCAGCAGCCCAGGCACGAGTCGTTACCAAGACAGCCTGATTGCCCTGGGGCGGCGACACCCTTTCTTTCCAAGAATCTGAAGCGCCGGTTCAAGCGCTAACAGCGAAATGAAGAGGGATTCCTTGCGCAATTTCTTCAAAGTTACGTCTTTCTGCCCAAAATCGACGAACTTTGTAAGAGGGCAGGGAACTAAACAGCGAATGAGCAGGGATTGTTCTCCAACGCCCGTATGCTGCTGATGTGAAAAAACTTAGACGCAAAGAGCGACAATATTCACAGAACCCAGGGAATTTGGAAACGCTTGAACAGGGAATTGTCGGCAAACAGAATGACCGCGCGCAAAGTGAATGGAAGAAGTGGCTACACTCCGCGGCTCTTCGCCTTCTTCGGTGCGACCATCTGCCAGGCTTCGTGGATGTGAGCGCCTAATTCGTCGTCATCAATGTGCTCGAGGTCGACCCCGATCCAGCCGCGCACGCCTACATAAGGAGGCTTGAAGTAAGCCATGGAATTCTGGCGAATCAGCGCCGGCTGAGTTCCTGGCGCAGACGGCAGCCAGACCGCAATGTGACCGTCATTGTGATGGTTATCGGCGAACATGACGTAGACCTTCTTGGCCACAAAGAATGTTGGCTCACCATGCGATAGCTTTTCGGTTGTTCCGGGCAGGGCCATACAAATCCGGCGCACACGCTGAATGTGCTCACCGTTATCGTGCTTGGGAGCTGGGCCTTTCATTGACGATAAGTCCGTAAGCCGCCGCCGTTCCGTTACTCTCCGTACGGAACCCAGATGTTCTTCACTTGGACTGCATGCTGCAGGAACCACCGGCCCTCGGCGTGATCGTTGTTGAACCAATCGATAGCGCGACCCTCATTGGTGAAGACCTGCTTCAGATTCCCAACTGACAGTGCCTTTACCTGCGCCGCCGCGCTTTCGTCGGAGAAGCACCAGATGGCATCAACATCGTCGTGTTCGGCAAGCACTTTCGTGAGTTCCGCCGCTCGACCAGTAATTATGTTTAGTACTCCTCCGGGGAGGTCGCTGGTATCGAAGAGCTGATATAGGTCGCCTGCGATAAGTGGATAACGCTCTGAGGGAATCGCCACGACGGTGTTTCCCATCGCAATCGTCGGTAAGATGAGAGAAAGGAATCCAAGCAGAGGCGCTTCTGCAGGCGACAGGATTGAGACCGTCCCTATCGGCTCATTCATCGCGATCGACACATTGCGGAACGGAGGATTGTGTACCGCTCCGTCGAACTTGTCAGCCCAGGCGGCATAAGAGAAGATGCGCTCGATGCTCCGCTCGACCTCGGCCGAAGCCTGTTTTTGGCCTACAGCTTGCGCCAAGCGCGCAGCGACTTCTGTCGAGCGTTGCGACAGGTTCTCGGCCATGTAGTACAGGACTTGCGCGCGATTGTGTGCCGTCGCCTTCCCCCACGATTCAGCTTTACGGGCAGCTTCGACCGCATTGCGAATGTCTTTGCGGTTCCCAAGAGGAGCTTCTCCAAGCAATGCACCGCCAGCACCATACACCGGGAAGCTGTATCCGGAATCGGGACGCGCCTGCTTGCCACCGATATAAAGCTTTACGGTTCGATCAATGTTGGGAGTACCTGATGGCGGTTCTTCATCTTCTGTCCCTGCCTGTTTCGCACTCCCCGCGCTCTTGGGCAGCAATGGAGCTCTTTTGAACCACGAAGGCTCCAGGTACTCGAGCAGGCCTTCACGCCCTCCCTCTCGTCCGTATCCGCTCTCGCGATAGCCGCCGAAGCCGCAGGCCGCGTCGAACAAGTTCGTGCTGTTCACCCATACGACGCCGGCTTTGATTTGCGAGGCGACGTGCAATGCCACGTTGATGTTCTCGCTCCAAACGCTTGCGGCGAGACCGTATGTCGTGTTGTTGGCCAATTCAATGGCCTCACGCAGCGTGCGGAATGTCATCGCGGCCAGTACGGGCCCGAAGATCTCTTCCTGCGCTACGGTCGAACTCGGATGGACGTTCGTGAGCAGCGTCGGGGGATAGTACAGTCCCTTAATGGGAAGCTGCGTTCCGGGCTGGCAGCAGGTCGCTCCCTCGGCAACGCCTTGGTCGACCAGACGGCGGATCCGTTCAAGTTGTACCGGAGCAACGATCGCCCCGATGTCGATGGCTTTATCCAGAGGCGCACCAACTCGCAGCGTCTCCATGCGTGCGCGGATTTTGTTTACCAGCGCGTCGGCAACGCTCTCCTGCATTAACAGACGCGAGCCCGCGCAGCAGACCTGTCCCTGGTTGAACCAGATGCCATCGACCAGACCTTCTACTGCGCTGTCCAGGTCAGCATCATCGAAGATGATGTAAGGAGACTTGCCGCCAAGTTCGAGGGAAAGCTTCTTGTGACTGGAAGCGGTAGCTTTACGAATCGCGCGCCCCACTTCGGTCGAACCGGTGAACGCGATCTTGTCCACATCCGGATCCTTGACCAGCGCTTCGCCCGTGCGGCCATCGCCGGTGACGATATTCACTACGCCGGCTGGAAGCCCGATTTCCTGACAAATATCAGCAAAAGCCAGGGCGGTTAGTGGTGTAAATTCCGCGGGCTTGAGAACGACGGTGTTGCCGGTCGCCAATGCAGGCGCGATCTTCCACGCGAGCATAAGCAGTGGAAAATTCCACGGAATCACCTGGCCTACAACGCCGCAAGCTTCGTATCCGGGAAATTCCTCTTTCAGGATTTGTGCCCAACCGGAGTGATGATAGAAGTGGCGCGCAACCAGCGGAATATCGATATCGCGGCTTTCCCGAATCGGCTTTCCGTTATCGAGCGTTTCCAAAACTGCCAGTCGCCGCGAATGCTTCTGCACCTGCCGCGCCAAGGCGTACAGGTATCGCGCGCGAGCATGCGGCGTTAGCGAGTTCCAGGATGGGAAGGCTGCACGCGCTGCTTTTACTGCTGCATCCACATCATTCGCGCTCCCCTGAGCAATAGCGGCAAGCTTGTCACCAGTCGATGGATCGGTGGTATCGAAGTACTCGCCTTCGATCGGGACCTGCCAGGTGCCATTGATGAAGTGCCCAAAGTGGCGCTTGTGGCGATCGAGCCAGCTCAGCGCCTCTTTCGGGTCCTCCAGCGCCGGGCCGTACTCCATGGTGGCGAATTTTTCCGCGATTTTAGACATGAAATTAGCAGTCAGCCATCAGCAATCAGCTGTCAGCATCTTTTGGCTGAGTGCTGACTGCTGATTGCTGAATGCTAGTGTTTTTCTTTACGCAATCGGATGGCGGTAATCCGCAGAGTAACGTCCGGTTGCATAGTATTCGAGCTGCCGCTCGATGTCAGCGAGCATTCCGCTTGCCCCGAACCGGAAGAGACTTGCATCGAGCCAGCGATCCCCCAGCTCCTCTTTCATAAGCGCGAGCCAGTCGAGGGACTGCTTTGCGGTACGAATGCCGCCCGCAGGCTTGAATCCTACGACCATACCGGTATGCGCTACATACTCGCGGATGGCACGCACCATTACCAGTCCAACTGGAAGCGTAGCGTTGACGCTCTCCTTCCCCGTGGAAGTCTTGATGAAGTCCGCTCCCGCCATCATCGCAACCATGCTGGCGCGAGCGACATTCCGCAGCGTCGCCAGATCGCCGGTCCCGAGAATCACCTTCATATGCGCCTTGCCGGACGCTTCTTTGAAGGTCGCAACTTCGTCATAAAGCGTTTGCCAGCGGCCACCGAAGACGTGCGCGCGTGTAATGACAACGTCGATCTCCTGAGCTCCCGCAGCTACAGAGCGGCGAATTTCACCCACGCGCTCCGCCAAAGGCGAAAGTCCGGCGGGAAATCCAGTCGAAACCGCTGCCACATTGATTCCTGTTCCCTCCAAAGCCCGCAACGCCGTCTCCACAAAGCTGTGATAGACGCACACCGCCGCAACCTTCAGCCGGAAATCCTCCAGCCCGAGCTGCTTCATGAGACTCTGCTGGACAGGTTGCCGTGCCTTGGCGCAGAGACGAAGTACACGCTGCTCTGTGTCGTCGCCAGCGAGAGTAGTCAGATCCATGCACGAGATCGCGCGCAGCAGCCACGCCGCCTGCCAGTCTTTCTTCACCGTGCGTCGTTTAGTCAGCGACTCGGCGCGTCGTTCGACCGCGCTCGTGTTTACCCGGACATCTTCCACCAAATCAAGATTGAGGGGCACGCCGCGATTCGGCTGCAGCTCGCGGTGGTGTGCAGGCGTTTCCGCTATGCGATATTCGAGATCGGTTTTCACCGCCATGGACTGCTCCGATGGGTTCTTGCGACCGGGGGAAAGTTTAAGACAATGATACGCCGACGTGAGGAGCCGTCGGTCCAATCCGAGGTGACTAGACCTGCGAGTCATCCTGAGCGGCGCTTTCGGCGCGAAAGACCTTGTCTTCGCTTTGAGTGGGGACGAGTGCAGCCGCATTTATCACGAGCAACTTGCTCCATTGATGTACACTTTCCCGTTTTCAATCTTTCACAACTGATCGAGTCGAAGGCGGCGGCCTCGCCGCACTAACGAAGGAGCAATTCTGATGCGTAAGGGACTGGGTCTGGTGCTCGCGATCGCCTGCGGCACGACCGTTCTCTCGGCACAAACTGCCGAGGAGCTTGTAGCCAAGAACCTCCAGGCCAAAGGTGGCCTGGAGAAAATTAAGGCCATTAAATCGCTGAAGTTCTCCGGCAAATATCAGCAAGGCAGCTTCACCGCACAGGTTGCGGAAGAAGCCAAGGCTCCGAACGACTTGCGCGAGATGTTCACGATCCAAGGCATGACCCAGATTCAGGCGTATGACGGCAGCTCGGGCTGGCAGATCTCGCCCTTTCAAGGGCGTCGCGATCCCGAAATGTTAGGCGAAGACGACTTGCGCGACATCAGCGAAGATGCCGATTTCTACGGACCGCTGGTCGACTACAAGGAAAAAGGAAATACGGTTGAGTACCTCGGCCACGATACCGTCGATGGAGACGACGTTTATCGGCTGAAGGTTACGTTGAAGAACGGCGACATCGTTTACATGTACCTCGATCCCGATACGTACATCGAGATTCGCACCGATCGCCAGCAGTTCATACGCGGCGCCGTCCGCGAAGAGCAGACCGACCTTGGATCATATAAGCAAGTGAACGGCGTCTATTTCCCATTCTCGATCTCTAGTGGACCCAAGAATCGTCCGGATCAAAAAGGGACAGTGACGATCGAGAAGATGGAAGCCAACGTCGAACTGCCCGATTCCCAATTCAAGATGCCGAGCGCACCTGCTGCGCCGGCTAAGCCTGCAGGTTCAAAACCAGGAATGAATTAGCTCTACACGCATCTCGATGAACGTTCTTCTGAATACAAGAATTGCCGTACTAACAAAGAGGATTCTTACGCAATGATGCCCAGCACCAGAAGGCAGTCTCGTGTGTTTTCCCAATGTTCATTGTTACTTCTTTCTCTCCTGATCCCGGCCAGCGTCTTCGGCCAGCAGCCGGCTCCCCGTCCCGTGCGCTTCGACGCCGGTACCATTTCGGGACTGCCGGCGCGCAACATCGGCTCCGCGACCATGAGCGGACGCGTCGCGGCGGTCACGGCTTATAGCGATCACGGCCGTCTTACGGTGTTCATCGGCGCCGCGAGCGGCGGAGTATGGAAGTCGGTGAACGGCGGCAGCAGCTTCCGTTCTGTCTTTGACCAGCCGGATGTGCAGTCGATTGGCGCCCTTGCGGTTGATCCTACGAATACAAAAGTCGTATGGGCCGGCAGCGGCGAGAGCTGGATGCGAAACAGCGTCTCCATCGGCGACGGCGTTTATAAATCCACCGACGGTGGTGAGAACTGGACGAATGTCGGGCTGAAAGACACTGAGCACATTGTCAAAGTTCTGGTGAATCCCAAAGACGGAAATTCCGTTTTGGTCTGCGCCACCGGCTCCGCCTTCGCCGACAACGATGCTGGCGGTGTTTACAAAACGACTGACGGCGGGCAGAACTGGCGCAAGGTGCTCGCCGGAGCTAATCGCTCGACCGGCTGCGGACAGATGTCGGCGAGTCCGCAGGATCCGAACACGATCTATGCCACAACTTGGGATTTTCGACGCCAGGCTTGGACTTTCCGCTCCGGTGGGCCGGGCAGCGGAATCTTCAAATCCACCGACGGCGGCGAGCACTGGAGCGAGATCAGCGAGAGCAATGCGAAGGGACTTCCGGCGAAACCATACGGACGCATTGCCATTGCCGTAGCTCCGTCGAAGCCGCAGACCGTGTACGCGATGATTGAGTGCAAAGCCAGCGCTCTCTATCGCACCGACGATGGCGGACAGAGCTGGAAGAAGCTCGATGCCAGTCAGTACATGGTGTGGCGTCCGTTCTACTTTGCCAACCTGATCGTCGACCCCAAGAACGAGAACAAAGTTTTCAAAGTCGATTTAGTGCTGCTGCTCAGCGTGAACGGCGGCGAGAGTTTCAGCGCGGTTTCCAATCAGGCGCACGGCGATTTCCACGATGTCTGGATCGATCCCAATGACACCAACACAGTCTTCGCTACTGACGACGGTGGTGTATGGCGCAGCTTCGATGGCGGCTCGCGCTGGGAGCACCAGATGAACTTGCCGGTCTCGCAGTTCTATCACGTGAGCGTCGACAACGATATTCCGTATCACGTCTATGGCGGACTTCAGGACAACAGTTCGTGGGTCGGCGATTCGTCGTATCCTGGCGGCGTAACCAACTCGCGTTGGGAGAACATGTATGGCGGCGACGGCTTCTGGATGTGGGAAGATCCCTCGGATCGCAACTACGTCTACGCCGAAGCACAGGGCGGCGAGATCGGTCGCGTAAATCGCTGGACGCATGAGACACGCGCCATCAAACCTTATCCGCAATACGGCGAGAAGAAGCTGCGCTTCAACTGGAACACTCCAATCCAGGTGAGCCCCAACGACAAGAACACGCTTTATCTCGGTGCACAGTTCCTCTTTCGTTCCCGCGATCACGGGCAGTCATGGGAGCGCATCTCGCCCGACCTGAGCACCAATAATCCGGAGAAGCAGAAGCAGGAGGAGTCCGGCGGCATCACCGTCGATAACTCCGCGGCGGAGATGAACACGACCATCTACTCGATCTCCGAGTCTCCGAAAAATGGACAAGTCATCTGGGTAGGAACCGACGACGGAAATATTCAGGTCACCCGCGATGGCGGCAAGAACTGGACGAACGTCGTAGCCAATGTTCCCGAAGCGGGACAGGGCTCGTGGATTGCATGGGTCGAAGCCAGCCGCTTTGATGAGGGTACGGCATACGCTGCAGTCGATCGCCACATGTATGGCGATATGACTCCTCACGTCTTCAAGACCACTGATTTTGGCAAGACTTGGAAATCAATCGTGGCGAACGATAGCGGGGTGCATGGCTGGGCGCATGTCATAAAAGAGGACACTGTCAGCCCCAACCTGCTTTTCCTTGGTACTGAATTTGGGCTCTTCGTCAGCAACGATGGCGGCGAGCGCTGGGCGCAGTACAAGGGCAGCAGCTTCCCAGCCGTTGCTGTGGATGATCTTGTGATTCAGCCGCGCACCAACGATCTCGTGCTGGCGACCCACGGCCGGGGCATCTGGATCATCGACGATATCTCGCCTCTGCGCGCGCTGACGCCTGAAATCATGCAGGAAGATGCAGGTTTCCTGCCGACTCCACCGGCTGTGCAGTGGATGGAAACCCAAGGTGGATGGCCTGAGGGCGCGAACTCCTTCAACGGGCAGAATCGTCCGGAAGAAGCAACGATTCCTTATTACCAGCGCACGCGCCACATCTTCGGCGACTTGAAGATCGAGATTTTCGACGACCAGGGGAGATTCGTCGATTCCGTCAACACCAGCAAGCATCGAGGTGTAAATCGCGTGACCTGGTCGATGCACCTCAAGCCGCCCAAGGTTCCACCAGCCGCAAGCGCTGCATTTGGAGCTGCGTTCGGCCCGCGAGTCCTTCCCGGCGCCTACACAGTGAAGATGACGAAGGGCGACAAGACCTACACCGAAAAGATCAACGTGGTGCTGGATCCGCGGGCGAAGTACACGGTCGAAGATCGCAAGGCGCAGTTCGATCTCGCCACCAAACTGTCTGCCATGCTCAACCATATGAGCTGGGCGGTCGATGCGATTGTCAACGTTCGTGACACGGCAAATCGCGATGCCAGTCAGCTAAAGCCTAATGATCCGCTGAAGCAGCGGCTCACGAAGCTAGCCGCTGACGTCGACACCGTCCGTGGCAAGATCGTGGCCACGAAAGAGGGCGGCGCGATTACCGGCGAAGAACGTTTGCGCGAATTTCTCGCCGGCCTCTACAGCGACGTGAACGGCTATGAGGGCAAACCTACCGATTCGCAGGTCGCGCGCACTGAAGTGCTCGGACGCGAACTTGACGACGTGATCAATGAATTCCAGAAGCTGGTCACGCCTGAGCTTTCGATGAACAAGCGGCTGATAACAAAGAAACTGCTGCCCATCGAGGTGATCTCGGAGCAGGATTGGCAAAAGGAGCAAAACGCAGCTGAAGGCGGAGCGCCGTCGCAAGGGCCGGGTTCGATGCGGATGCGGGAGATGGATTAACGGAACCGGCGCCGGTAGGCGCTGGGTCGGAGCTGGCCGGAAAGGCCAGCTCCGAGTCTCGGCATGCATTAGAAAAGCCGAGGAAGCTCGGTTGAATCACGCGGAGGCGGCACCATCTGCCGGAAGCGATTCCGCTAATGCGCTCGTGTTTTGCGGCTGCGAGTGCTCCAGGTCCATACAGCATCGCTATGTTCGGAGCTGGCCTTGCCGGCCAGCTCCGACCCAGCGCCTACCGGCGCCGGTTCCGTTCGCTTGCCACCGGCAGGAACTCTCAGCTAGCTTTATGCGCATGCGGTCTTGTGTTGCCCGGAATCGTTTCTGGGTTGGTTGTGCTGTACTGATTGCGGCGCTTGCAGGTCTTTCGTCGTATGCCGGAGCGCAGGGCATCGGCGACAATCAGCAATCTCCTCCTGCATACGTCCTCACCGGAACGGTTGTAAATTCCTCGACCGGCGCACCGATTCCTTACGCTCTCGTTCAGGCCGAGCAGAGCGCAAAGCTCGCGGACCAGAATGGGAATTTCGAGTTCGATCATCTGAGTTCCCCGTCCGTTACCGTTCAGGCGCACAAGCCCGGATTTTTCGGGCCGAACGAGGTCGGGGAAGCGCCCGCGCCACTTACGGCTACACTGTCCAATCGTCCCACCAGCATCACGATTCAGCTTATTCCCGAAGCGGTAATTAGCGGTCACGTCGAGAATCCTGAGGGCGAACCAGTCGGCGGCGTCCCGGTGCGCCTGCGTTTCAGCCAGGTTATGAACGGACGCCGGATCTGGCAGCAGTTCGGACATCGCCAGACCGATGAAGACGGCAACTTCCGCATCGCCGATCTCCGCCCCGGAACGTACTACGTGGAAGCGGGACCAAACAACCGCGCGCGCCCGATTGGGGAAGAGCAGAGTGACACAGGAAGGTTTGAGGTTATCCCCGCGCAGTACTATCCCGGCGTGCGCGAGATGAGTGCCGCTACTCCGCTGCGACTCGCACCGGGCCAGCACGCGACTGTGGATTTCGGGGTGAGGCGCGTATCCGCGTTTCGCATCTCCGGCATGATCGCTGGTGATGCCGACAATGGTGGGCTGTATTTGTCTGATCTCGATGGCGATCACGTCGATGTGGGCGTGCGCTTCGATCACCGTACCGGTCGGTTTCAGGCGTTTCCTGTTCCGGCAGGCTCATATCGATTGCGATTCAACGGACGCAGCGCCGATGGCGAGCAGCTCTTCGCCGATGTTCCCATTCAGGTAACCGGCAATATTCCCGAATTGCATGTTGGGGTATCGCGCACGCTGTCGATTCCGGTCGAGTATCAAACGGACTTCACCAAGCCGGAATCGACGCAGCGTATACCTGGCGGCCTGGGATTTGCGGGCAGCGGTTCAGGTCGGCCTTCATTCGCCGCGCCCTTCCTGGGTCGCGTTTGGCTTATCTCGCGCAAGCCGCCGTATCAGCAGTTTTCCGCCAATCGCGAGAGCCAGGATGCGCCTGCAATGATTCGCGGCCTGGAGCCTGGAACTTACGACGTTGTGGCAGAGGCGAACGGCTCTTCCTATGTGGCGTCGATGACGTGCGGTGGACTGAACTTGCTTTCGCAGCCGCTGGTCATTGCTGAAGGCTCTGAGCCCCAACCCATCGAAGTTTTGCTGCGCGACGATGCTGCTTCCCTGAACGGTAATGTGCAGGACTCGACAGCAGGCCAGATGGGAGCAATCCTGTTGATTCCCGACGGCGAAACGGAGACAGCGCCGCGACAGGTGTTCTTCGATCCGTCAGGAAAGTTCCAGGCGCAGGGCCTGGCTCCGGGAAGTTACGAAGTGCTGGCTTTCGATCGGCTCGATGGAATCGAATTTCGTAATCGGGAGTCGCTGAGCGCCTATCTGTCGCACGCGGCACACATAACGTTGAGTCCAGAAGAGCAGGCCAGGGTAACGGTAGATCTAATTCACCTCACACCATGAAGTCCCTTGGCATCATTTTCGTTTTGATTTGCTTGGCCGCCGGCGCTCTCGCGCAGCAGGCAACTACTGCGTCCGGCAATCGATTTGAGGTGAGCGGTACCCTCGTAAATTCCGTTTCCGGAGAGGTGGTCCACAACGCTTTCGTGCAACTGATGGTATCCCGGCAGGCGGACCAGCCGCGTCGGTCGGAGGTCGGCGCCGACGGCTCCTTCGTGTTTCACGATGTTCCTGCCGGAAAGTACAACCTGAGCGCGCAAGCGCCGGGATTTCTCCTGCAATCGTTTGATCAGCACGAGGGCTTCAGCACAGCGATTGTCGCCGGCCCCGACAAAGTTTCCACCGGCATTGTTTTTCGCATGCGTCCGATGAGCGCGATTACCGGACGCGTGCTCGATGAGCATAACGAAGCAGTCCGCGATGCTCAGGTATGGCTGTTCCAAAAGCGGAACGACATGGGGCGTCCGGTGGTCGAGCGTCGAGGCCAATCGCAGACCGACGATTTAGGTGAGTACCATTTTGGGCATTTGGGACCCGGTACGTATTATGTCGTGGTCTCGGCGCAGCCCTGGTATCGGCGCTATTTTCAGGGAGGATATCGGCGCGGTGGATTCATTCAGCACGCAACCGAGGTGGATCCCGCGCTGGATGTGGCATATCCGCTTATCTATTACCCGGGAACGACCGACGGCGACGAAGCTGGAGCGATCGTTTTGCGCGCCGGCGACCGCATCAGCGCTGACTTCAACCTTATGCCCGTGCAATCTCTGCATCTGACAATTCGCGCAGGCAGCGGAGAAGGGAATCAGCCACCTGCACAGCCCAACTTCCGCCAGATCGCGTTTGGACAGCCGATAGGCGTCCAGCAGACGAATACGGTGTTTGAACAGGGCGAGATGGAAATTTCGGGAATCGCTCCCGGTAGCTACGATCTGAATCTCTATCACTTCGACCCCAAGGGCGGCGCTCGCAGCAACCAGAGACAGAGCTTGAATCTGCAGCAGAGCGGCGATGTGGATCTCTCGGCCGTCGCAAGTCTCGAGGCAGTTCATGGAGAAGTGAAGTTCGACGACTCGCCTCCACAAAATGCGTTTCTGCAATTTCGCGATCTCGGCTCCGGCAATTCGATGGGAGCACGCGTGAATGAGCGCGGAGAGTTCAGCGTGCAACCCGAGGTTCCTGGTCGATATGTGGCTATGCTGGCGAACGCGCCGGGATATGCGATTCGCAGCCTCTCCGCCACTGGCGCGCGCGTGAGCGGACGCACGGTTGAGATTACAGGCGCGCAGCCGGTGGAGCTTTCGCTCGTCGTGTCTAAAGGCGTAGGAACCATCGAGGGAACTGTCGTGGATGGTGACAAACCGATTTCCGGCGCAATGGTCGTGCTCGTGCCGGAGGAAATCTCCGACAACGCCAGCCTCTTCCGCCGCGATCAAAGCGACAGCGATGGAACGTTCACGTTGCCCGACGTCGTGCCTGGGCGTTACACCGCAATTGCCATCCGCAATGGATGGGATTTGGAATGGGGCTCGCCGGATGTGCTGCGTCCTTATCTCGCGCACGGCACGCCGGTGCAGATCGGGGGGAAGCAGCAGCTCGATATCAAAGTCGCCGCGCAGTAACAGAACCGGCGCCGGTAGGCGGTGGGGCAGCCGCGTGTGTTGCGGCTGCGCTCAACAATGACATTTGCAGCATCATGCTCTCGGAGTTGGCCTGAGCGGCCATCTCCGACCCACCGGCTACCGCCGCCGGTTCCGTTGAGTCATTACGCGAACTGTCGAATCCACGCGATTACAATGTGCGCACCATTGCGCATCGACCCGCAATGGGCAATTGATTTCGCGAACCGAATCCATGCAAGGAGAACGCGAACGATGAATCGCCGTGAGTTGTGCGTGGCAATGCCGTTGCTTGCGCTGGCTAGTTCCTGGGCAGCGAACGATCAGACTCTTACCTCCACCACGTTTCCTTTCGACGAGCTTCAGAAGAAAGAAGGCGACGGACACACTACACGTCCGGTGGTGAACGGAAAACTTTCAACCGGAGAGCACGTCGAAGTCCATGAGACGATGCTCGCTCCCGGCGCAATGCCGCACGCGCCGCACCGTCACAAGCACAGCGAGTTCTGGCTAATCCGCGAAGGCACCGTCGAGCTGAGCATCAACGGCCAGACGCATCGTCTGGGTCCCGGCGGCGTGGGGTTAGCGACAGGAAACGATCTGCATGGGATCAAAAACGTCGGCGACACTCCAGCGAATTATTTCGTGGTTGCAATAGGCGAAATGGGCTAGCTGAAGGATCGCGGCCAAAGCCCGGGCATGGATAAATCGGGTGATCGGGCGATCGGGTCATCGGGTGATCGGGTCATCGGGCGATCGGGTCATCGGGTGATCTGAAAATCTAAACCCGACGCGGGATTAAGCGGAATTTCGCGCTGGTCGTGAATTGGATAGGTGTTCGCGCTCGAGTTTGGCAGAAGACTGTGAACTCTAGTAGCTGCGCCTTCGTTTCTTTGTCCACGCGACCCGCGCCACACCGACGCAATTGCATCGGATTTCACTGTTCAGATCGCCCGATGACCCGATGGCCCGATCACCCGATTTATCCCCGTCCCATCCGCGCAATCCGCGTCGGGTTTCAGATCGCCCGATGACCCGATCATCCGATGAACCGATGGCCCGATGGCCCGATCATCCCGATGGTTTGCTTTTCCTAAATCGATTGTCTTGCCTGTCTTGACAGTCACCGCACTTGTCGGTAAAGATGCGGTTCGCGTAAACAATTCCAGTTTTCGCTGTACAAAACGGCCAGGAGGAGAGATGTCCGTTAGCAAGAGAGCCCGTACAGTTCCAGTTCTGATTGCGTGCGTGTTGTTAATTTCCGCAACCACAATGTTCGGTCAAGCCGTGAACGGCACATTGCTGGGCACATTGAGTGATTCATCAGGTGCGGTTGTGCCTGGGGCAAAGGTCACGATCACCGAACAAGGCACCGGCATTCCCCGTACGACCGAAAGCAATTCCAGCGGCAACTTTGTGGTCCCGAATCTTCCGCCGGGAAATTACGACGTAACCTCCGAGGCTCACGGCTTCAAAAAAGTGACCAGAACTGGTGTGCGCGTCGATGTGAACCAAAGCGTCCGTGTCGACATGACGATGGAGCTCGGCGCTGTAACTGAGACGGTTGAAGTCACGGGCGCGGTGCCGCTGCTCAAGACCGATCGTGCCGACGTGAGCCAGAACATCGAGACCACGCAGTTGGAGCAATTGCCGGTCGGCGGCGCCAATCGGAATTTTCAGAATTTTCTTGCTCTGATTCCCGGTACCGACAAACCGCACCGCGATCACTCCGAGTTCTTTAACCCCCAGGACACGCTTTCTGTGGAGGTCAACGGGCAATCGCGCGAGTTCAATCAACTCGCAATCGAAGGCGTAAACGACGACGAGCGCACCGGTCTCCTTCAGATCTACGTTCCTCCGGCGGAGGCGATTCAGACCGTCGATGTGACGACCAGTAACTACGCCGCAGAGTTCGGGCGCGCAGGCGGCGCGGTAACGAACGTGATTCTGAAGTCGGGCACAAACAATTTTCACGGTTCGCTGTATGAATTCAACCGCATCAGCGCTCTGCAAGCCCGGACCTATTTTCAGCGCAGCGGTTCTGTACCGCGCACGACTTTCAACTACTATGGCGGCACCATTGGCGGTCCGATCATCAAGGACAAGACGTTCTTCTTCTTCGACCTGCTCCGCATTAACGACATTCGCGGTCAGTTCCAGCTCACGCAGTTGCCGAATGACGCGTTTCGAAATGGGGATGTGCGCGCGGCGATAACCTCCGGCAAATCGAATATCTACAATCCGTTCACGGGAAATGCTGATGGGACGGGCCGCGCAGTGATCTTCGCCTCATCCACTCAGGGCCCGACCATCCAGGGTCCCAATGGACCAGTATCTGCCTTCAATCCGGCATGCACGGGGGCTCCGACGTGCAACAACATAATCCCGCTAGCGATGATGGATCCGATTTCCCTGAAGATTCTTGCCCTCGTGCCTCACACGAATCTTCCTGGCCTCACCAACAACTTCCAAGAAAATACGCAATTCAGGAAGGACAGTTGGTCGTTCGATACGAAGATCGATCACAACTTCAGCCAGAAAGATCGACTCGCGTTTCGCTTCAGCCGGGCGGTTCAGAACCCGTTCCAGCAGCCGATGTTCGGTTTGGCTGGCGGCCCGATCGGATTCCAGGGTCCGGGTAACCAACACGAACAGAGCGGAGCGATTAACGAAACGCACATCTTCTCTCCGACTCTCGTGATGGAGACGCGTGCAGGTATCAGCCATTATCGGAATATTGCTGTAACTTCAGATCACGGCTCAACTGCAACCACTGCCCTGGGCATTCCGGGCGCGAACCTGGATGCGTTCACCAGCGGTCTGACGCAGGTTGAGATTCAAAATGGATTTGGCAATCCCTTTGTCGGCTATTCGGCTTCCCAGCCATGGGATCGCGGCGAGACCAACATCGACGTTGTGAACAACTGGACGAAGATCAGCGGAAACCATACGTTCAAGTGGGGGGCTGATATCCGTCGTTTGCGTGATGACCTGGTGCAGGCCCAGACCTTCGGACCTCGCGGACACTTCACTTTTGGTACGGGCACCACGTCGCTCAATGGAGATACCAGTTGCTCGGGCAAAGCCTGTAGTTCTACGCAAGCCAACAACTTCGCTGCATTCCTGATCGATGCACCCACGCAGGTAGGCCGAGACATTTCTCTGGTATCTGGCTCGTGGCGAGAGACCGAGGCGTTCTTCTTCGGTCAGGACACATGGCATGCCACACCGAAATTAACCATCGATGCAGGATTGCGATGGGAGCTGTATCTGCCGGCAACCCCGAGCCGTCCCGGTCGGTACTCAAATTATGACCCATCGATTAATCGGCTCGTGCTCGCCGGTATCGATGGCAATCCTCTGAATCTCGGCCGCGAAACTTACTACAAGTATTTCGCTCCGCGTGTGGGCCTAGCTTATCGCCTGAGCGAGGAAACAGTGATCCGCGGCGGCTTTGGGATCAGCTACGAACCGTTCACCAATAATCAGTACGCGTTCAACTTCCCAGAGAGACAGAATCAGGGCACGAATCAAGCAAACAGTTTTGCGTTCCCATTTTTCAGTAATGGCTTGTTGGGAAGTTTTCCGAATGGATTCCCAGCGCCGAGTACGGTTGCCATTGCCAGCGATGGAACTGTAACTCCGAGCAACGGCGATCCATACAACGTCGTCGACAAGCACTTCCAGGAGCCTTACGTCGAGTCCTATAACCTCTCAATTCAGCGAGCCCTGCCGGCAAATTTCGTGATGGATCTCGCGTATGTCGGCAATCACGGGGTGAAAATTCCAGTTGCTTACAACCTGAATGCTGCGCTCACGCCGGCAGTTAATTCTAGTGGGCTTACGAACACCTGCACGGTCGAAGCACTCTGCGTGCAGTACGGCCGTACTGCATCCACGACTTTCCTATTCAAGCCCACTGTTTCTAACTACAACGCGCTGCAAGCTCGCCTTGACAGGAAGTTCAAAAACGGCTTCCTGCTGACGACTTCGTACACTTGGTCAAAAGCGCTCGCCTATCGGTCCGATATGGGTGCCGATGATGGCGGGCCCGACAACTATCTTGACTTCCAGCGTAACTACACCGTTACAAGCCGCAATCGAGCCCACGTTTTTGTCCAGAGCTATGTGTATGAGCTGCCGTTCGGCAAAAACAAGAAATTCCTCAATTCCGGTCCGGCAAGCTGGATTCTCGGTGGCTGGGGCGTGAGTGGAGTCCTGACGCGCATGAGCGGCACTCCGCTGCATTTCACTGCGGATGGCAAGGCTCTCAACGCACCTGGATCAACGCAGTATCCGAACCAGGTCGCTCCTTTCCATGTATTGGGCGGAGTCGATACTAATTTGTGGTTCGACACTACTGCTTTTGTTCAACCTCAAGGCAACGGCGTGCTCGGCAATATGCGCCGTTATCAGTTCTCCGGCCCTGGGTACTTCAATCTCGATGCGTCCTTGTCCCGAAAGTTTCCAGTCAAAGAGAGGATGGGATTCGAGTTTAGGGCTGAGGCATTCAGCATCACCAACACGCCGCACTTCAGTAATCCCAGCGTGAGCATCACGTCATCAACTTACGGCCGTATCACAGGAACTGGTGACCAAAACGGCGCGGTTGGCGACGGGAATCGCGTGCTGGAGTTGAGCGCGAAGTTCACCTTCTAAAGCAAATCGCGACCGAGCCAGCGATGAGCTGTCTCGGTCTTTTCTTTCGGTTCGCAAAATAGATAAGGTTGATTCCAATTCACTTCAATTCTTCTGACGCGCCTCGCTGCTGGGACGAAATAGACTTCAGCAGAGCTGGAGCGGTATCGTTATTGGTTTGGGCATAGGTTCCGAGGAGGACTGTAGAGGAATGTCTTCTTTTTCACGTCGTGATTTTCTGGGTGGTCTGATTGCAGCAGGAGCGGTGGCCGCGTTGCCGATGCCGGCGCTGGCGGCTTTTGAGCCGCTGTATCCGCCGATGGATCTTTCCTATTTTGATACTCCGATTTCCTCTGCACCGGCAGACATCAAGATCGGATATGCCTCGATTACCTGGGGCGGTAATGATCGGCAGGCGATTGATGACATCGGTTCATTAGGCTACTCGGGCATTCAACTGCGGTCCAACGTGGTGAAGGAAATTCCTGACCCGAACGAGGTGGCCAAGCTGCTGGACCAGCACCATCTCACGTTTGTCGCGCTCTCCAGCGGCAGCATAAACATGGAGTCGCCCGACGAAAAAGCGGAGATTGCGAAGCACAGCGCAAACGCCAAGTACATGCATGATGCACATGGACTCTATCTGCAGATGATCGATATGCGTCCCAAACGCGAAGCCACCGCCGACGACTACAAGAAGCTTGGCCGCATGCTCACGGAAATCGGAAAACGCTCAGCGGACCTGGGCGTGAAGCTGGGATATCACAACCACATGGGTTCGCTGGGGCAGAGTCCTGAAGAAATGGATCGCGTAATGGACGCGAGCGATCCGCGTTACGTGAAGCTCGAGCTAGACATCGCGCATTGTGTGCAAGGTGGGGGCGATCCGGTAAAAGCAATTCAGAAGTACAAAGATCGTCTGCTGTTCGTGCACATCAAGGAT
>DATEKE010000196.1:0-7701 GCA_035277605.1 Terriglobales bacterium
GACAGTGCTCCGGATTCTCTGAACATGGTCCTGCCGATTTGCATGGTTGTCATTAGGCAGCCACTCTTAATTGGCGGTGATAAATTCGACCTTCAAATCCTCAACGCCTGACTTCGCGAGATCGAGGATGCGTAGAACCCCTTCGTAGTTCAAGCGGTCGTCAGCGGCCAGAAACAGCACGCGCTTTTCCGGCGGCCGGATACTCAAGATCTCCGCCACACGCGCGGGCAATTCGGTCGCAGGAATCTGTTGATCGGCCAGAGTCACTTGGCAGTTCGCGGGAAGACCGTCCCCTGCCGGTGGCGTGAGGATCGGGCACGTGGTCGGCGAGACGCTCAGAATCAGCCGCGATTCTTTGGCCTGCGACGGAGCCGAGGAGGTGGAGTTTTTAGGGATGTTGACGTCGTATCCCCGCATAAGAAGCGGGACGACGACCATAAAGATGATCAGCAGCACGAGCACTACGTCGACCAGCGGCGTGATGTTGATCTCGGACTGCAGACTAGATCCGGAATCGTTATTCATCTGCATGACATCAGTCTCCCTGCGCCCCAGCGCGCTTGGCGATCAGCCCCGCCCCGTGGAAGCCGGCCTGTTCGATCGCTTGCATGGCTTCTCGAACCTCGCGGAAGTTCAGTTTTGCGTCGCCGCGGATCACCACTCGAGGGTTTTGCTCGGCGCCCGCCGCTGAGCGGATTGCATCGCCGAGATGGTCTGCCGCGACCTGCTGATCGTTGACCCACATCTTGCCAGCCCCATCGATGGAAACCAGGATTCTGCCTCTCTCGTCGCCCTGCTCGCTCGGCTTCGCTGTGTGCGGCAGGTTGACCTCCGGTCCCTTGCGCATCTGCGGTGCCATCACCATGAAGATGATCAGCAGCACAAGCACCACGTCGACGAGCGGCGTGATGTTGATCGCTGCCTGCATCTTGGCTGATTCACCGAGTCGCATAAGCGCTTTCCTCCTGGGCATTTCGCATGCCCTTCCGCCCGAGCGGCGGCATCTTGAACAGACGGTTCACCAGCTGCGACGAAGCGCGGTTCATCTCGACGTGAAAATTCTCGATCTTGCCCGTGAAGTGGTTGAAGGCGACGACCGCCGGGATAGCAACGAAGATGCCTAGAGCGGTCGTGACCAGGGCCTCGGCGATACCGCCCGAAACCACAGACATTCCGCCAGAGCCCGTGGCCGCGATGTTCCGGAAGGCGTTGATGATTCCAGCAACAGTACCGAAGAGTCCCACGAACGGGGCTGTGGAACCAATAGTGGCCAGGAAACCGAGACCGCTCTTCAACTGAACTAGCGTCTCGGACATGCTATCTCTGAGTGCGCTCTGGACAAGTTCAAGCGAGGCCGCTGGATCGCCTCCGGCATCTCGCACGGAGTCGTATTCAACGATGCCTGCCGAGACCACCTGCGCAACGTGGGAATTCTGGTGCCGGCGTAGTGCATCTGTCAGTTCGCCGACATCTCCCCCGCGGACAAACTTCGTGAACAGGGGTTTCAAAGTCTGAGACTGACGCGAGGCCACCCTGAATTGGCGCAGCTTGTTCACGATTACCGCCAGCGAAAAGAAGGACAGCGCGCCAAGGCAACACATGACGGCGGCTCCAAATAGGCCGATGTTTTTCAGCAGCTCCGTAAAGGTCATGATTTTCTCCTGTGCGCCGCAGTAGCGATCTGCGCCGCATTTATTTTGGTCGGCACACTGCTGTGGAACTACGTTACCGACCTGATCTCCTTAAACTCAGCATCCGCATGCGCACGAATCCTCGGCACGTTCTGATCCCAAAATAGGAATCATGCTCTCGTCCGGACGCAGACCAATTCCATGCATGCGCCGCATGTCGGACGTGAATTGAGTATTCAGCAGACAGTTAGCGGCAACAACGGTACACGGGTGCTAAGACCTCACCGGACCGAGGCTGATACTTCCGTGCGAAGGAATTTCTTGCGAGAAATAGTCGTTTGGACACGACCCCTGGTAATCAGAAACGTGCGAAAAGGGATGAAGTGATCGGAAGCCAGAACCGGCGTCACAGATCCATTGTCGCTTTTGTTTACACGCAGACGACGGATCTGAACAAGCTCCTGGAGCGGAGCCAGGTGCGGAGTCGTTCCGTCACCGCTAATTTGCTTCGTCCCATTTCACTTCTTGTTTTCCGACCTGATCTGGTAGTAACGCAGCTCACGCATGAACACTTCCTTGTCTACGGGCTGCCTTGAGTCATCGAGCATCGGCGAGATGCCCATCGAGCGGCCAACTTCAGAGGTCTTCCATGGGACGATGACCAGCGACGTGGGCGCGTCCTGATTTCCCAAAATGGACATACCTAGCGCCTTTGCGTCTGGAACGGAGGTCAACTTTCCTCCTTGATCCGTCTGCGCCTGGGGCTCTTCAGTCCCTTCCTTTGATGGTTCCGTTTTAGCTTGCGGTTCTGCCGTCTGCTGCTGCGCTGCTTCCATCTTTGCGTGCGCCTGCTCCGTCTGCGCCCGCGTTGCAGTCTTTGCAGTCTTTGCCTGGGCGGCCTCAGTCCGTCCCCGTGCCTTTCCGGCGTGTTCCGTCTTCGGCTTATCGTCAGCTAGCATAGCGGTCGTTGCCAGTAGCAAGAAGAACAATAAGTAACGGCTCATTGCTTCTCCTTTTCAGTCGTCTTTTGACTCGTGCGTCTGCGAAGGTCGGCAATCCATTTAACGACCTCAGTGTCGTTGGGAACGAGTTGGCTGTACGCCTGGTAATGCTCCAGGGCACAAGTGTAGTCGCCGAGATATAGATCGCAGAGAATGGCAAGGTTTCTGTGCGCATAATAAAAGTCGGGGAACTGTGCCAGGGCAGCTTCATAACTGGCACGTGCCTTGGCAAACTCTCCCTTCCGTCTTTGCACGAGGCCGAGCTCGTTGTATGCGGCTGGGTGATGGGGATTCAGTTCCAGTGCCTTGTTCAGGCTAGCCTCGGCGCGGACCAGATCGCCGGTGTGCGCGTAGGCAATGCCGAGATCGATGTGCGCTGCAGTTGATGTGGGCGCCCGTTCAGTCACTTTGAGAAGCATGGCGATGGCCGGCTCATACTGCTCTTGTTGCAGCATGTGCAGCGCCGCATCGTAATCGGCGCGCACGTCGTCAGTGACGGACACGTGGTCGATGAATGTCACCCCGCCGGCATCTCGCTGAACATCCACGAGTCCGGCTGCTTGCGGGGCCACGGGCGGCTTTGGCGACACGGCGGCAACTTTGTGCTCGGCTTGAGGTGCGCATCCCAGGACGAGCAGCAGTGCCAGCCACGGTATTCCGCAGCGAATCGCTGTTAAGTATCGGTTCTTATTGTGGATTCGCATTTTTCACCATTCCGCCGTTCGCAGCTATCGGTGTCGAAGGCGTTGTCTGGTCCGGTTTGTTGGGCGTTGTCGTAGCGTTGCCCACAGCCGGCGCCGAGACCTGCGCTGCAGGCAATTGATACGCATAACGGTCAATTGCGACCGGGAATCCGCTGCTCAGTTCGGGCTTGGCGTAGCGGCCTGGCATGATCTCGGCGAGTCTGCCGAGACTCTTTTCAGTCCAGGAGTTAAAGACGCCAGTGTGCAACAACTCAATGTTCTTCTCGTGTACTTTTATGGCTTTTTCCTCAAATGGGAACGCCGCTTCATCGAGGTCCGCCTCGAACTTCTCGAGGTCTGGACCCTTCACATCGGCCGGGCGCTCAGACTCCTTGAGGGAACTACTGAAATTCCAATAGATCTCGGCCATGTAATAGGTGGCGGCCGCGGTCACATCGGCGATTTCGTAGTTCACCAGGCCGCCCATGGCCTTGATCGCCGCATCCATGCGCTTCTTTTTCTCATTCAGGCTCGCCTCAAAGGGTTGCCGCAGCTTTACCGCTACGAAGTCCTGGTAGAGCTGCTCCGCTAAGACCAGTGCAGAGCGGGCAGCGAGCGTTCGCGTACGGCCAGTCCTTTCTGAGCCGGCAGCCGCATCGATGCTCACGATCTGCGCCAGCTCCTTCTGATAGAGGGCGTCGTCGTGCGCTCCTTTGTGAATCTCAGCCATCTTCGAGAGGGCTTCGAGGGCCGGTTCGACGGGATGAGGGAACTGACTGACGTACTGTCCGTAGACATTCAAAGCCTTGTCGTTTGCATTGGACTGCTGGTAGAGGTCGCCTGCCGCGAGCAGTGACTCCCTGCGCAATGTTTCATCTGTAGACTCCGACGCGAGCCGCTCATATTCTCCCGCTGCGCGCAAGGACTGGCCGCTCTCGCGGTACGCGCGTGCGATCAGTCGGGTGGCCTCGCCCGCCATTTTGTCTTTGGGATAGGTGCTGCGGAAAGCTTCGAGTACGTCCGCAGCCGTCTTCCAATCCTGTAGCTCGATCAGAGCGGCGCCTGCATCGTACTCGGCTGTCGGACGGATCGTGGACGTAGGCGCTGCCGTGCGAATCCTCAGGAAATCATTAGCGGCTGCGCGATAGTCTTTCGCGTTTCTTGCAAGCTCACCCTGCTTGTAGATGGAGGCAGCAAGGTTGTCGACCAGCGCGGGACGTGACTTGTCGTCCTCCGGCGTGACTGTCAGCACCTGCGTGAAGGCGCGTTCGGCCTGCGGGTAGTCAGCCAGTTCGAACGAGCCATGCGCAACCACAACCCACGCGGAGCGACGGATGGGCACCTCCGCGTGAGGATATTTATCGATCACGCGCTGGGCAGAGTCGATGGCAGCGCGATAGTCCTTCATCTCGTACAAGTCATCAGCGGCGGCTCCTAGGATCGTGGCGGCTTGTGGATGGTCTGGAAATTTGTCGGCAAATTTGAGCGAGCTTGCGACCGTATCGTGCTTAACCGCTTCCTGATGCTCCTTGTCTACGACCTTCAGCTGCTCGCGGTATGCGTACACTGCGGCGTAGCCCGCCGCTGCGGATTGGGAGTGCGTCGGATATCCGTATGCCGTGCGCTCGTACTCTTTGGCCGCCTGGCCGAAATCCTTGTTCTCTAAGAAGAGGTCTGCGAGCCGGTAGTTGATCGACGGCGACTCGGAGTCCTTCGGGAACGACTTGAGGTAATCGCCGTACCACTGGATAGCCTCGTTATAGTTCGCGAGCTTCTCGGTCGGATCCTGAGCGCCTTGATATTCAGCGTGGTAATGAGTCGCGAGGTCTTTCAGATCCGTCTTCAGGTAGGCGACCACCTCCGGCGACTCTTCGGGCTTGTTATGTTGCCAGTACTCCGCCTGCAATCCATATTTGGACGCGAATTCCCGCTTCGACTCGAGCACGAGTTTGGGAAATCCGCCCTTTGTAAAAGTGTCCACCACTCGCATGCTGAAACGCGGCGCAGCAGGATGGAAAGGATGGAGTGCTATGAACGCCTTGTATGTCTTCGCTGCGTCATCGTACCTGAGCTTGGTGAGGTAGTAGTCGCCTAGATTGCTGTAGACGCGGTCTTCATAAGAGCGATTCCCAGAACTGGAAAAGTACTCCTGCGCCGCGTCCGCACCACCGAGGTTGCTGAAGCTCAGGCTGACAGCTCGAAAAGTATCCGCGACGCGACGTTCGTCCTCCTTCTCGTGCTTCTGATCGAAGTTGTAGCCGGTTGACACTTTGTAATCGAGCAACGCCATGTACTTGCGTAGCGCCTCGTCGTAGAGTTCCTGCTTGTAGAACGTCCACCCGAGCTTGTAGAGAGCGAGTTCGTAATATGAGGAACGAGCACCGATAGTGGTGATCGCTGAATAAGCATTCTCCGCGTCCCGAAATTTTCTGCGGGTGAAGAAGTACTCGCCACGCCGGAACTGGATTTCGTCGTAGTGCTCCGAGTTCGGATTGGCGCGTATCGCGCGCTCCATGGTCTCCATGGCCTCATCAGTGCGACCGAGCTCGTCGTAAGCTCGCGCCATTTGATAGAGAACCTGGTCGTTGTTCTGATAACTGGGATACTCGGTAAGCAGTCGTTTATAAAGAGCGATAGCTTCGAGAGGACCCTTGGGAGCTGCTTCGGAGCCCGTCGCCTCTGGCGGCAGCGCGGCAGCGTCTCCGCTTGCAGCGATTCGGGTCTGGGCGGTCGTACGCCGCTCGAATTCCTGATCCGATTCTCCATGGCCGGGGGCGCCGGCAATTCCCGATTTGGGATTGTGAGTAAGGCTGCTTTTAGGAGCCTGAGCGGATTCCGGAGCAGCCATTGCCCGCTGCTTGCCCTCGCCTGTATGTATGCCGAACTGCTTCTCGATTTCGAGGTCTGCGAGACGACGCATTGCCTCCGGAGTCATCGCCGACTGCGGTGTCTGCTGGAGGAATTGCCGATAGTGCTCCATGGCCTGATCGAGGCTCTGGTCGACATTTACCTCCTGCACATCCGGACGGACGTTCTTGAGGTCTGCCAATGTCGCGTGGGCCGTGGGCTTCTGATGCGTAGCGCAGCCGACCAATAAAGCCAGCGCGAATATGACCGGAATGGTGAGGCGTCGCATCAGTGTCCTTCCGCTCCCGATTTTTCGCGCGCAGCTCGATCGTAACTGTCGGCGATGCCATATCGCGCTTGGTTCTGCTCGGCGACCAGGCGTTCGCGGCGACTCTCGAGCTGTTTGATGGCGACGGCTTCAATCATCTCTCCCTGCCGCGTCATCAGATCGTCGACGTGCTTGAGCGCAACGCCGACGCGGTCGCGAAGCCGTGCTATCTGAGCGTCGTATCCGACATAACTTTGCGTCGCTGCCTGCCTGGCACGGACGAAGGATTCGTACTGCCGATTGAGAGCGTCGACTTGGGTATTCAGCTCTTTGAGGTGCTCATATGCCGCACTCAGCCGCTGCGGATACTCGGTTTCCAACCGCCAGGTGAGCACGCCGCGCAGCCGGTCCGCTCGCTGCCGAAGCGCGTCCGATTCGGGACTCTTAGAATCTCCGAGTCGTTTCTCAATGCGTGCGATGCGCTCCTGAGCAATCCGCTCATCGGCAGTTGCCAAGTAATCGGGCCGCGGCGCAGTAAGCATGGCCTGCAGGCGCTCGGCGAGATGTTTGCGCTGCGCGAGTCGCAGACGCATTCGCGAATCCAACTCGCGGAATTGGGCGTCGATCTCAGGCAGCCGCGGCTCGTAATACTGTCGACGAAGTTTGATGATGTCACTGAAAGCTTCGAGGCCGGTTTGCCAACCCGACAGCTTCGATCGCAAGTCCTCCAAATCGAGGTAATTCTGTAACGCGGTCTGGAAGTCGTGCGATGCCATCAGCTCCATCAGGTAATAGGTTTCCGGCGCACCGGGCTGGCTGCGCAGGCGGATAACCCAGGTCTCGTCTTCCCGGCTTTCCTCACGGATCAGCGCCTTGAGAAACCGCCCTTCCTTAATGCTGCTGATCGAGGCATCCACCTTTTCGATTTGGTGGCTAAACAACTCCAGCGCCTGACCGTAACTGATCGCTGCGCGACCGTATATCTTCAGGCTGGCGTACGCGTGCGGTACCGCAAGCGCGGCTTCCTGGACCGGTTCATCCGTCGGTTCACGACTCGCGAGGATGTTCCACGGAACCAGCGCACGGTCATATTGCTTTGCCGAGACTTGGGCCCAGCCTGCCCGCAGCAGGGCCTGGTTCGAGAACGGTCCCTCAAGTCGGACGCGGTCCAGCGTTTCTTTTGCCCGGTCAAAGTTTCCCGATTCGAACAGCATTGAGCCAAGCACAAGATTCGCCTTGTCGCGGATCGCGAGGCCGGCGGGATCAGTGGC
>DATEKE010000197.1:0-17874 GCA_035277605.1 Terriglobales bacterium
TGGAGAGATGTTGGTCTAGCGCGAGGACATTGGCCGCCATAATGCAGTGGATAAAGTCGTCAGGTGGGCGTTGCTGAACGATCAGATTCCATTAAAAAATTTCGTCTTGTTGGTCAGCGGCCGTGGCGGATTTGAAATTGCTCAGAAGGCCCTTGTGGCCGGTTTTCCCGTTTTGGCTTCGGTATCAGCGCCGTCGAGCCTCGCGGTGCAGATTGCTCGCGAGTTCGGTGTGACGATGGTGGGATTCTTACGCGGGAAGAGATTTGTGGCGTACTCGGCGCCGCTTCGAGTCACGGGCAAAGGCGAACATAAACTTCACGAGGGATCTTGAAAGCTGCCGAAGAACGCTTTGTGACCTGCAGATTCATTCTTTATCGCCGGCCTGTGAGTTGCGCCAGCGAAACCGGCTGATCCAGGCGAATCTTTAGTTCGGTGTTTGCTGGAAGATCAACATCCTTGCCTTTGGTCGCGAGAATGTAGCCGCCTCCTGCAATCGCGCCGATTGCCAGCCCCTTGAACGGACCGCCAAAGATCAGACCGGCGATCGTCCCGATTCCGGCTCCCACCGCTGCACCTTTCGCTGCTGTCGAGGCATTGGTATTCGACTGCACCTCGCCTTCTGAATTTACGGAGCCGTTGCCGCCCGTTTGATTCACAGAAAGCAGGGTTGCCGAAATGGGAATTGTGCTTCCATTCGGGAGAGCAACGCTATCGAAACGCAGGTTGAGTTTGCCTCGTCCGCGCATCGAGGGCAGCGTTTTGCCTTCTTCCGACTGGGTCACCTGGCCGTTAATGCGCGCTCCGACTGGAATCACGATCTGATCGTTGAAATCGCGCACTGGCTGTGTGACCGCTGCAGTGAATCGCTGGCCGGGAGTCGAGGTTTTGGTCGACAGCGCTGTTTCCAAACTAGCGCTGATCTCGGTTCCCTCTGGAACCTCATTCTGGCCAGAATGCTCGCGCCGCGTCAGTTGCGGTCCGGAACTTGGCTGGACTCCCGAAGAGATTGTCTCCGGGTGCTGATCGTAGAGCGGCTGAGCGCCGGCAAATACAGTAGTGAAACTCGCGATCGGTTGCGAGGAAGGTTCATCAAGCTGGAAGTAATAACGTGTTCGCGGTTTTAGATTCGAGAGATGAATGCGATGCTCGGTGGAATCCTTGAAATCTCCGCCGGTGTAGAGAAGATTGTCGCGATCGATACCGTAGTACAGCGTGTTGCTCGCCGGGACATTCGTCGTCCACGAGATGACTGCAGTTGTGTCGTCGAGGTACTGAATCGCTGGCCCTCGCGTCACGATGATGTTTCCAAAGTTTGCCGCCTGCGCTGTCTGTCCAGTCGCGGGATTCGGCTTCGGCTGCAGCGAGCCCTTGAAGGGTGGTTGGTTGCGAATGGGATTCCCGCCCAGCGCGGTCGTCTGGAATCCGTCCACCCCATCCGAGGAATTTACCGCGGCTGTACCCTGTCCGGTATCGATGCGGAAGTAGTAGGTCGTGCTCGGCTGCAGGTTGCGGAGATTAATCTGGTGTCGCAGGCTGAGTGACTTTGTGTCTTCCGCAATCTGATTTAAGTTGCTCGGATCTTTGCCGTAGAAGACCCGGGTCGCAAACGGCTGATCGGTCGTCCACGTAATAACGGCGAACTGATCGTCGGCATACTGAATGGTCGGACCTTGTGTGATGTTTACTCTCGCAGGAGCCTGCGCGCTATCGCTGTCGTTTGAGCTTTGATTCGTCTGCGCAAAGGCGCTGCTGCTGCTGATGATGAGGGATAACGAGAAGAACAGACTTAAAGACTTGGAAATCGCAAACCTGATTAACAACTCTCTCCTCCTGGACTGAAACCAGAGTTCAAGGTATCTACTCTGTTGGACGCAGCGCTCACCTCATCGTAATCCAGAGCACCACGTCATTGCGATGATTTCGAAAGCAGGAACTCGTTGAATAAAGAGAACGGGAATTCTGGAGGCAGGGGTTCAGTATTGCGGGGAAACTGGCGAGCTTACTGCGCGATCAGTGCTTCCACAGCTTGCGAAATTCTGCAGCGGCGGAACGTCCGAGCACGACCACCAGAGCGAGCCCGAGGGCAACGTCGATGGTCTGCAAAACCGTGAGCATAGATAGGCAGTAACTTAGCCCGAAAGCCCAGCGAACGCAGCATTACTTTGGTGTTGGTTCCCAGTTGCACAATTGCAATTAAAGAAATTTGGCCTGTCGGACGAGCCTGCTGAGCAGCCTATTCTCGGAACCGGCATGTGCAGTGTAATCTGTCCCGTCTTCGGTTTGCTGTGCTCGACCAGCAACGAACAGAGTTGGAGGAACTCAATGGCTGATGCTGTCTCCCGCAGGCAGTTTCTCGCGTCCGCGATCTCGGTCGCGGCCGCTTCTTCGCTCGCAGGCGCGAGTCCGTTTCCGCTGAATTCTACTCAGCCGTCCGAAACCGAAGCCCCATTACGAGCTTCCGATTGGAAAAGCCAAGGGATCGAGAATCTCGTCAAATCGCCCCATGCCAAGTTGAGGCAAGTTCCAATTCGGGCCGTCACGATCAACGACGGCTTCTGGGGAAAGCGGCGACAGGTGAACGTCGCGAAGAGCATTCCTTCGATGCACGACCTCCTGGAAGCCAATGGGCGCATGAACAACTTTCGCCGGCTCGAAGGAAAGAGTTCCGCTCCGCAGACTGGACCTGTGTACTCCGATTCAGATGTGTACAAGTGGACCGAAGCGGTTGGCTTCGCTCTGCAGTCGGGCGACCTGCCGCAGCTTCGCGAAACCACGGAGAAGATCATCGACGATATTGTTGCGGCGCAGGAGCCGAGTGGGTACCTCAATACCTACTACGTGCAGGACCGCGTCGCCCTGCGAATGACTCCGCAAACACAGTCCACCGGGCACGAGCTGTATTGCGTGGGCCACCTGCTCCAAGGCGCGATCGCCTACTATCGCGCGACCGGCGAGCGCAAGCTGCTCGACGTCGGCATCCGATTCGTAAACGATTTCCTGATTCCGAATTATGGTCCCGCGCCGAAGAAGCCGATCGTCTCCGGCCATCCGGAGATTGAGATGTCGCTGATTGAGCTTTACCGAATCACCGGTGACAAGCGTCAACTGGATCTCGCCGGTTACATCTTGCAGGGCGATTCACGCGCAGAGTTTCCCGAGCGCCGCACGATCTACATGTTCAGCGGTACTCCCTTCACCGCGCGCACCCAGCTCGAGGGACATGCGGTTCGCGCTATGTACGCCTGCTGTGGCGCGACCGACTATTACATGGAAACCGGCGACGACTCCTATTGGCGCACCCTAAGTACTCTCTGGAATGACATGGTGAGCACCAAGATGTACGTCAGTGGCGGGGTGGGCTCGCGCGCCGCAGGCGAAGCCTTTGGCGATGCTTATGAGCTGCCCAACTTCCGTGCCTATGGAGAAAGCTGCGCCGCCATCGGCAATATGATGTGGAACTGGCGCCTGCTTTCGGCCACCGGTGATGCGAAGTTTGCGGATGTCATCGAACGTGCTCTGTACAACGGTATCAATTCGGGAATGTCGTTGAATGGGACTCTCTATTGCTATCGCAATCCGCTGGCGTTCGATCCCTCGACCGGTGACACGATTCGCAATCCCTGGTACGACACCACCTGCTGCCCGCCGAATCTGGAGCGCATTCTCGCATCGCTTCCGGGATACTTTTACAGCACCAGCAGCGACGGGCTGTATGTGCATCTATACGACAATTCCGAACTCAAATGGCGACTGGAGGATGGAACCGGCATTCAGCTTACCCAGAAAACCGATTATCCCTGGCAGGGCATTGTCGATATGTCTGTAACGCCCGCAGAGCCTGCGCAATTCACGATGTATCTGCGAATTCCCGGCTGGGCCGACAGCGCCGACGTCAGCGTGAACGGAAAGAAAATCAATGGAGCAACACCGGGACACTATCTTCCGATTCGTAGGCAATGGTCGTCAGGCGACGCGATTCGCTTGCAGTTGGGCATGCGTCCGCAAATGCTTCAGGCCAACTCGCGAATAGCCGAAGACAGTGGGCGGGTTGCAGTCCAACGCGGTCCTATCGTTTATTGCATGGAACAGCTCGATCAGCCCGCCGGAACCGCGCTGCCAGATGTGGCGATCGAAGCAGGCAAACAGGCCGATTCTGGATTCACCAGCGAATATAAACCAGATCTTCTCGACGGGGTTGTTGTGTTGCATCACGACGGAGTCGTAGAACAAAACTCCGCCGCGCAGCCTCTCTATTCCCGATATGAACCTCGCTCGCAGAAGACGCGCCCGGTTTCGCTGACTCTGATTCCCTACTATGCCTGGGCTAATCGCCAACCTTCCGCGATGCAGGTGTGGACGCCAGTATTGAGAAGCTAAACCACGGAGCCGAAGGGGCTCCGTGGCGATGGCGTTGGTTAGTGGCGTTTGGCGTGACGGCTGTTTCCGGAATAGCTGTTTCCCTGGAATCCGGATGGATATCCGTATGGGTCGTATTGGCCATTGTAAGGACCGTTGTCAGGTCCGCCATAGTATCCACCGTTGCCGTAATAGGGATCGTTGCCGTAGTAGCCATTGTCGCCGTACTGGTCGTAGTACTCATTGGCGCGACGGCGACGATCGACTGCATATCCGACCGAAGCGCCCACTCCGGCACCGACCACCGCTCCGGTTCGACCCGCCATCTTGTGTCCGATGTATGCTCCAGCCGCAGTCGAGCCGCCAATAATGGCGATGCTCTTCCATGTGTCGGAGCTCTGCGCTTGAGCAGGCTGCATCGCAACCGATGTAAACGCCGCGACCAACGCAAGTGCTACCAGGCGGCTGCTCCTGATAACGCGAGCAGCTAGCTTTGTGAGAACTTCAGAAACTCTGGTGTGTGTCATGGGGCCCTCTACTCTGAGGGCTTAAACCCACTGATAAGAGCTTTGTTTCGGAAGTGACTCGGAGAGATTCGCCGGTTGCCGCTACTTCTTTTTCGAGTTCTTCGCCTGGATGGTGGTGGGGGGCACGAAGAGATCGTCTTTCAAGCCTTCGTTATATGAAACTTTGCTCAGAAAACGCTGTGACACCATCTCGTCGTTCTTCATCCGGGTGACCACCATGGGCGTACGGATTCCCTGGATCAAGCGATATTCAGAGTAGATGTCCGAATACGTATCTTTCTCTTTGTATTTGGGATCCCGCACCGTGAAGCTCTTGCGTATGGGCAAATGGCTCGACAGATCTATGAAGAACGTTTCCTGCTGATTCGACGCATTCGCCACCGTAACTTTCTCTACCTGGTGGTTGTCCGTGAAGCCCTGCCCGTCGTAGAACAACACCGTTCCGGGGGCATGAAGCCAATTTCGCAGCACGTTGTCCATTGAGTACTGATCGCGCAATAGGTATTCGCGGTTGGCGTCATCATCTTCGGGACGCGTGCCATGAAAAGTCGTCTCCGTACCGCGCCCGCCGTTGTGGATCACGATCCAGTCGCGTTGCTTCGTGAGTTCCACGCGTTCCTTATCGGGGAATTTGTAGAAGCGCCAGAACGGTGCGGTGCCGCCGGTCGGCTGCCCGTGATAGAAACCGTTGGTCCTACCTTCCTGCGTCACGTCGGTGTAGTGCAGGTAAGCGTCGCCACCGAGCGCTTGAATCATCTGAGCCAGGAGTTCCTTGGCTTTTGCAACTGCAGGATCCACGTTCTGTGATTGCGGTGCGCTGGCTGGTGCTGGAGACTGTGACGAAACCTGGCCGGGCAGGATGGAAAAGAAAAGCAGAAAGACACTGATCATCAAGATAATCCTACGACAGAGAAGGGCAGACGTGGAGCCGGAGGAGGCCCTCGCCCGGGTGCTCGCTCGCGACACCTAAATTCTTGCAACCGGAATAGTAGGGCAATTCCCGGGCGACTCTCCACCCAGTGATCGTGATACATCTATTTAGTTTGCGTTCTTACGAGGTGCTGCGTGCGAGTTAATCCCGTGCTGGTCGTTCATGGCGGAGCTTGGGCGATGCCCGACGATGTCGTGGAAGATCACCGTCGCGGCGTGCAGAAAGCTCTCCGTGTGGGCTGGGACGTTCTCTCCTCTGGCGGATCAGCGCTCAAGGCGGTCGAAGAGGCCGTTGTGGTCATGGAAGACGATGATACCTTCGATGCCGCCCTCGGCAGCTTCCTCACCGCCGACGGAAAGGTGCAAATGGACGCTCTCATCATGGAGGGAGCAACGCTTCGCGCCGGCGGTGTCGGCTGTGTCGAGCGTCTGCGCAATCCCATCCGCGCGGCGCGACTTATCTTGAGCGAGAGCCCGCATGTGTACTTCGTCGGCGAAGGCGCCGAGCAGTTTGTTGCCGGGTTGGGGATGGAGCTGATCGATAACTCCGATTTGGTAATCGAACGGGAAAAGATTCGTCTGGCGGCCGCGAAGGCCGCCGCTGTCCAAGGCAAGCGCGATTTGACGTTTGCAGGGGGACACGACACCGTTGGCGCAGTAGCCCTCGACAGCGCCGGTCACCTCGCCGCCGCGACCTCAACCGGCGGAACTATCAACAAGACTCCGGGCCGCGTGGGTGACTCGTCGCTCATCGGATGCGGCTGCTATGCCGATGATCAGAGCGGAGCAGTCTCCTGCACCGGATGGGGAGAGCCGATCATGAAGCTCGTTCTCGGTAAGTGGGCGGCAGATCGCGTAGCCAGCGGCGCTCCTCCGGAGTTGGCCGCGCGCGAAGCCATTGGATACCTCAACTCGAGGGTAAACGGGCACGGCGGCATGATCCTGCTTGACGCCCGGGGCCGCTATGGCATCGCCCATAACACTCCCCGCATGGCCTGGGCGGTAAAGACGACTAAGTCTGAAGGGGTCGGGATCACAATCTAGGTACTTCCTGATTGCCTTGCACGATTTCGCGACTTCAAATCACCAAATCACGATTACGAATTCCCGATACTGTTTGGGAAAATCAAAGCAGGTCTCACAAGTAGTACTGCTACGACTTCCTGGCGCTTGTATTCGGGCCATTAACTGATGTACAAAACCTTGCGGCACCTCAGATAAAAGCAGCAAGAAGCAGTAGCCGATAGGCTGGACCTGCGTGTGCAGATGTTCCGCCTGTGCCTTCGCCTATTGCCTAATCGCTTATTGCCGATTTCCCATCCAGGAGACGTTCATGATTCGTGCGTGCAAAGCGCTGTTCCTAGCTTGGTCGATTCTTGTTTTTTCAACAATTCTGCAGGCCCAGAACATCGCTACCGCGAACCTGCGTGGCGTGGTACACGATCAGAATGGCGCAGTCATTCAGAATGCAAACGTCACGGCGCGGTTGGCAGCGCAGAACCTGGAGCGAGTCACTCAATCCAATAGCGACGGTGAGTACGTCTTCCTGAACCTTCCTCCTGGCACTTACTCCATCGAGGCTCAGGCACCCGGCTTCGCCAAGCTCGTGCAGAACCCGGTCGTCCTCACGATCGGTCAGGACGCCGACCTCCCGCTCAATATGCGCGTGGCAGCGGCAACGGAACAAGTGACGGTCGAGTCGGGTGCGGAAATCGTTGAGACTCAGCGCAGCTCCGAAGCGACAACGATCGATACGCAGCGCATCGAGAACCTCCCCATCAACGGCCGTAACTACATCAACTTCGCGCTCACGAACTCCCAGCTCACGCGCGACGACGCGCCCAGCATCGGCGCAGCGCCGACATCGGGCCTAAACTTTGGCGGACAACGCGCTCGCGCCAATCTGGTGAACCTGGATGGCATGAACAATGTCGACAACGGCGTCAACGGGATTCGATCAACTGTCTCGCAGGAAGCCGTTCAGGAATTCCAGATCATCACCAACGGCTTCAACGCCGAGTATGGACAGGCCTCGGGGGGCATCGTCAATATCATCACCAAGAGCGGAACCAACGACTGGCACGGATCGGCCTATGCCTACCTGCGCAATCGCAATATTCAGGCGACGAATCCGTTCTCAACCGTGCAGAATCCCGCGTACACGCGCGTGCAGCCAGGCGCGACTCTCGGCGGTCCAATTGCAAAAGATAAGACATTCTTCTTTTTCTCTTTTGAGACTACGCGCCGGCATGAAACCGGCTTCTCCAGCATCGGCCAAAACAATTTTGGATTACTTCCAATCGACGTCTCCCGGTTCTTCGGCGCACCGCAAGGCGCGGTGATCTTCCAGGGAACATCCGCTCAGCAGGGTTTTCTAAACGGTATCCCGAATGCCGCATTAGCGAACCCGGCAGTGCAGCAGTTCCTGCAAAAATATGTTCCGGTTGTTGGTGGCGGATCGGCCGTGGCTGTGAACGCAAAGCTGCCGGCTGCCCTCGGTGCAAGTCCAGCATTTATCACGTCTGGCGCGCCCCTGCCGGCTTCGTTCCACAGCCTCGCTTCCCAAGTTGGAAACTTCCCGGTCTTTGAGGGCACTACGGTTTACAGCCTGAGGCTGGATCACAAGCTCACTAACAACCAGCAGCTCATGCTGCGCGGCAACGTCAGCCCGAGCACCGTTACTGGAATCGAAGTTAACGGACAAAATCAGACGTTCGGCCAGAACTCATATTCGCGCACCTCGCAGCAGACGTACCGCGATGTGGCCGTCACCGCTCAAGATGCATGGGTGATCGGTAACAACAAAGTCAATGAACTTCGATATCAGTACTCGCGCCGTGGCCTGCTCTACAACTTCTCATCCGGACCTGGCGGCGGAGATGTCGCGATCAACATTCCTGGTTTTGCCTTCTTCGGGCGTGAACCGTTCTCGTTCGTGAATCGTACTGAGCAGCGCCATGAAGTTTCCGACAATTTCACCTGGAGTATGGGGAATCACAGTGTGAAATTTGGCGGCGATGTGAATCATCTGCCCCTTACCGCAGATTTCACCGTGAATTTCGGCGGGCTCTATAACTTTGGCGCACTGTCGGCGACGCAGCTCGGCTTTCCTGGCAGCATTCCTGGATTGGGAAATGTCCCGGGATTCTCTCCAGTTCAGGCCTATGGATTGGGCATTCCACAAAGCTTCGTTCAGGGCGTCGGCAATCCGCACGACAGCTTCACGAACAACACCTTGGGCGTGTTCCTGCAGGACTCCTGGCGCGTGAGGCCCAATCTGACACTGAATTACGGAGCTCGCTACGATGTCGAGTTCACGCCCACGTTCCCCGCGACAAACGCGATTTCTGCCGCCGCGCAGAACGCATTGGGCATCACTCAGGGGATTCCGAGGGACACGAACAACGTAGCTCCACGTGTGGGCCTCGCATGGGATCCGTTCGGGGATGGCAAGACCGCAGTACGCGCTTCGTACGGCATGTTCTATGACCATCCATTGCTCGCGCTTGCGTTCGACTCGGACGTAGCCGATGGCTCGCAAGCACCGCAGATCATTCTTGGCGGTGGCGCATTTTGCAATCCCTCCGTCCCGGCGTCACAAGGTGTTGGAAGCCTGAACGCCACCAACGGGTTCATGGGCCTTCAGACCAGCGCTGCTTGCGGCTTACCGCCCGCATTAGCGCAGGGTCTTCAATACTTGCCGAATGAGCAGCGCTACAACGCACTCAACGCAAACTCGCTCTGGGTAAATCAGAACTTCCTGACAGCGGGTGTCCCGCTTTCCATTCTTCCATTTGGGTTTCCAACAGCGAGCAACTTCAAGTATTCGTATTCGGAACAGGTAAATGTCGGAGTTGAGCGTGATCTGGGCCACAACTTCTCCGGCTCGCTCACTTACAACTACAACGGCGGCCATCACATCAACCGTCCAATCAACGCTAATCCAACGCGCGGAGACTTACTGTTAAAGAACTGGCAGGCAGCGGTTGCCGACAGCGCCAACAGTGGTGCTACGCCAAGCACTCTTCCCATTCAGGTCGCCGGCTGCGGAATTGGCCCTGCAGGACCATATATTCCGGCGGCGGTGGCGAACTTCTTCCGTCCCTCCGGAATCAATCCGTCACTCGCGCCTGCGGTGCAAGCGCAACCAGGCGGTGCGCAGTGTCTGGCGCTGGTAAGTGCAGTTGAGCAAGCTGATGGGCTCGGCGTCGGAGTGCCGGTGCCGTTCAGCGACATGGTCGCCAATTATGCGAATGGCAGCTCCGTCTATCACGCGATGACGATGAATCTGCGCAAGCGCTTCAGCAACCACTACGAATTCCTGGCCTCGTACACGTGGTCACATGCGATCGACGACTCAACCGACTTGCAGTCGCTGCTGGCGCCGCAAGACAGCTTCAATCCCAATGCGGAACGTTCGGAATCGACCTTCGATCAGCGCCATCGCTTCGTACTCAGTGGCGTCTACCAAACTGGGAAGCTCGCAGGTAATGGCCTGTTGTCGAAGGCTCTCAGTGGATTTACAGTTGCTCCAATCATCGAAGCCAGTTCTGGACGTCCGTTCAATATCCTCGTCGGCGACGATCGCAATTTTGACTTCGGCCCCAACACGGATCGTCCGCTGGCAGTTCCGGCCAACACGCCGGTGAACCTGTGCGGCGACGTTCCCGTAGCATCCCCATTTTCGCCCACCGGCTTCCTCCAGCCTGCTTGCTATTTGAACGGAACTCTCGTGGGCAATCTGAAGCGCAACGCCGGCATTAAACCAACGACCATCTTCACCGACCTTCGCATTGGTCGCACGTTCAGCCTGACCGAGCGATTCAAGCTCGACGGGACCGTTGACATGTTCAACCTGATCAACAAGTTCAACGTCGCCGACGTGAACGTGCTCTGGACGAATGCCGGCCAGCCCACGGCAGCGTTTGATCCGAGACAGTTCCAGTTTGGATTGAAGTTGTGGTTCTAGAACTGCTTTTGTCATTCCGAGCGGATGCTCACGCGTGTTTTCGCGTGAGCAGGAGAGAGGAATCCCTTTGCGCCATGCTGAAAGAGCGCAAGCCCTTCGAAGATCAGGAGGGCCTGCCGCAATGGCTCTCAAGCTACATGGCGAAGCACAAGAACGCAGGCTGGGAGAAGGTTGTAAATTCCCTTGGCAAAGTTTGGGAGCACCTCTAGGGCGGCGCGGACAAAGACTGCCTTGCTCAATAACATCTTTCTATACATTGCCGCATTCCCAATTTGGCCAAGCTTGGGCATCGCTTCATCCTCCAGGGCGGAACCCGGAAGAATCTTGCCGCGGGGAAATCGGAAGTCGACTTCATCAAATCGCATTTTCGCAGCGACGCAATAGAGCCCGAAGTGATCGTTCACGAGCATTGCGGCGAGTCTGGCGCAATCGGAGCTGCAGTTATGTGCTGGGCTATCCATATGCCGCTTTGGGCTTCGCTTCGCTCGCGCGGAATCTTACGGGGCCATTCGGTACTCTAGCGATCTCCCGCGTTGTGGGCTGCGAGAATTGCTTGATTCGCCTCAAATTTCAATTCAGTTCGGTATCCGGTCGCGAACAATTCGGTCATTGCCTTGATTGCGATGAGCGTGGTTCTCTCTTTGGTAACAAAACGAAGGTTCATCGTACCGTCAGAAAGCGTCTGGGCTGTAGTAGATTCCACCCATGCATACGAGTACGAAAACTGTCGTTCGCGAGACGACTTTCAATCATACGTCGCACGCAGCAGGCCTGAGTGCCAAATTGGCACTGCCCTTTGCTGTATCGCTCATTTGTTTCTGTGCTTCCGTTCCGGCATTCGCGCAGTATGGGCTTACCTGCGCCTCTGAAGATGGACATCGTCATTACTGCTCCGCCGATACGCGCGGTGGGGTAACCATGCAGCATCAGCGCAGTCATTCAGCCTGCGTCCAGGGAGCAAGCTGGGGATTCGATCAGCGAGGCGTGTGGGTGGATCATGGCTGCCGCGCGGATTTCATCGTGAACACGCGCCAGGTGGATGGTCCTGGAGACCACGACCGTGATCATTTTTATGGTCACGATGCTGACCATGATCGCGACGGTGATCGGGACCGCGATCACGATAGAGACTACGATCGCGACCACCATGACCGCGACGGGGATCATGATCGTCGTCGTGCGGAAACAATGCAGCTCACCTGCGCCTCTGAGGATGGCCGTCGACACTACTGCCAGAGCGATATTCAAGGCACTGCGACTCTGCTGCGCCAGCGTAGCGGCTCGCCGTGTCGGGAAGGGTACAGCTGGGGCAACGATCGGAACGGTATTTGGGTCGACCATGGTTGCCGTGCCGACTTTCAGCTTGAGGGTCGCCGAACCGCATTTGTGGGCAATCCCGGATACATCGGAAGTCTAAAGTGCTCTTCCGATTTCGGAACGCGTCAGTACTGTGGAGTCGACACCCGCGGCCGCGTTCGGATTGCGCGCCAGATCAGCGAGTCCGCGTGCAGGCTTGGATATAGCTGGGGTTACGACAGCAGCGGGGTCTGGGTCGATCATGGTTGTCGTGCTGAGTTCCAGATCGGGAACTGACGTTACACCGTGCACTTTGGGCGCCGCAGGCGCGGCATGTTTAGTATTCTTTGCCGCTGCTCCGGCGCTCGTTTAGTTTGATGCGTTCGCGCCTGAACGGCACGGCTGACATCGTGCTCTCGGACACAACCCTACCCTTTCGCTGCCGCCAATTCCGCGTCAAGATCTGGATGCTTCAGGTGAAACCCGGTTGCATCCTGATAGGCTTTCGCAAACGCCAAAAGCTTTGCCTCGCCATAAAGCTGACCAAGGAACGTCAAGCTCACCGGAGTTCCCGGACCGCCGATGCCATCGTCATCACCGTTGTCGTTGCGCGGAGGCTTGGGAGCGTCGGGTCCGCGGAATCCGTTGGGCAGGATCAGCGCGGGATGACCGGTAAGGTTTGTTGCCACAAGCTGCTCACTGTTAGTGGGTGCGACGATGACGTCGAGGTTCTCGAACAGCTTCCTCCACAACTCCATCGCTTCCATGCGCGCACGATTTGCCTGGATGTACTCGACCGCCGGCGTCAGCCGCGCGATGCGAAACGAATTCGGCCAGTCATCCGGAGATTGCTCAGTAAGAAGCTTATCGCGGCCGGAACGAGTGAGTTCGTCAAAAGCGGCCGCTGCTTCAGCGGTAAGCAACGGAACCATCGCGCCATAAGGAAATTTGGGAATTTCTACTGCGATGAGCTTTACTCCCATCTCATTCAACTTCGCCAGCGTCGCATCATTGAACCGTTGATCGTACTTGCGGCGGGCCTGCGCCTGCTCACGCTGGCGGCGGCTTTCTTCGCGCTTCTTCATCTCTTCCGCCGACGCAGTGGTCTGATCCTTCGGCGCTTGCGGCTCGGTCGGCGGCTTGAGCTCGAACTCATCTTTGAAGTAGCCGACGCGCAGTTTGCGCCAGTCGAGATTGCCATCCCAGTTGAACGCTACGTTGCGTACGCTGCGATCCTGGCTGTCAGGGCCGTAGATTGCGTTTAGGACCAGCGCTGTATCTTCGACGGCACGACAGATGGGGCCAAGTTTGTCCATCGTCCACGAGAGCGCCATCGCGCCCGTACGCGGTACTCGTCCAAACGTCGGACGCAGACCTGTAGTGCCGCAGCGAGTCGATGGAGAAGAAATAGATCCAAGCGTCTCGGAACCGATAGCGAATGCCACACATCCCGCGGCTGTCGCTGACGCCGATCCCGCAGACGAACCACTGGAACCTTGATGCGGATTCCAGGGATTGCGCGTCATGCCCCCGAACCACTTGTCACCCATGGCGAGCGCGCCCAGCGTGAGTTTCGCGACGAGCACCGCGCCTGCTTCATCGAGACGCTTCACTACAGTCGCGTCTTCGTCGATGTTCTGCTGCTCGAATCCTCCCGCGCCCCAGGTCGTTCGATAGCCTTTTACGGCGAGTAGATCCTTCGCTCCCCACGGCAATCCGTGCAGAGGCCCACGATAGTGCCCCGCGGCAATATCTCGATCTGCCTCTTTTGCCTGCGCACGAGCGCGGTCTTCGGTGAGGGTGATAACGAATTTAAGGAGTGGATCATACTTCTTCAGTCGCGCCAGATACATGTCAGTAAGCGCGGAGGATGATACTTTGCGTGTGCGTACCAGCTCCGCCAGTTGCCGCACGCTGTAAAACGAGACATCTTCAATGTTCTTCGGCGCTCCGCTGATGTTTAGCGCCGGAGCGCTCGCCAGCTTCATCGGGCGCTTCGCCATCTCGAATTTCATGTCGCCGAGTACGGGATCGAAGATGTACGCAGGCGCGACCGAATTGGGGATGTGCAGCTTGTAAATCTCTTCGTAGTTCTTTTTGTTCTCGTTCAGCCCATCGAGCATCGCCTGAACATAGTCGTCTGGCAGCGGAACATCGGCGACTTCAGCCGCCGTCTCGACCATCTCCTTTGTGACTTTGCCCTGTGGATCGGCCATGCTCCATAGCACGCCGGGAAACAAGGTGGAACTGAGTCCAAGCTGCGAACAGACTGCCAGAAACCTGCGACGATCGAGCATCGTGTGAAGTCCCTCGTGGTGGTCAATGAAAACCGGCAATTATAGCTGGCGGGACAAGCGGGACGATCCTCCCGGGTGGCTAAACTGCTTCTGACGTGCGCGCTGGCTCCAGCAGAGGATCGGGAGCCGGAGCAATAGGGAGATCCATCACAATGGAAGCGCCGGAAGGGTGCAGGTTGTGCGCGGAAATTTCTCCGCCGTGCTGTTTGATGATGCCATATGAAACGCTGAGTCCCAGCCCGGGACCCTTGCCCGGATCTTTGGTAGTAAAGAAGGGATCGAAGACTCGGTCCGGATTTTGGAATCCGCTGCCATTGTCGCTGAAACGAACCCGCACGCGAGCATCGTGCTGGTTTGCTTCCACCGTAATACGCCCCGCTGCAGCTCCATGCAATGCATCGAGCGAGTTATTGAGCAGATTGAGAAACACTTGTTTGAGAAGATTCTCATCGACGAGAACTCCGGGCAGGTTCGAAGCAATCTCGGTTCTCAGCTCCACTCCTGAACGCTTAATCTCGTATGCTCGCAGCTTGAATACCTCGTCCAGAAGCGTCGAGAGTGACATCGAGCGCCGTTCGAATTTCGTTTGCCGGGCAAAGCGAAGCAGATTGTCGATGATCTGTTTCATTCGCAGCGCTTCGCGGCGGATCACGTCCGCTCCACGCCGCGTACCTTCATCGTGAGCGGAGCCTGAGATCATCTCCGCGTACCCCAGCACAGCGGTGAGCGGATTGTTCAATTCGTGCCCGGCGCCGGAAATCAACTTCCCGAGTCCTGCCAGCTTTTCCGAAACAACGAGCTGCCGCTGCAGATGCGAGTTCTCGATCGAGATTGCCAGATCCGTGCTGAGCATTTCGACGGCCGCCAGGTCTTCCGCAACGATGCGCTGAACGTCTCGCGGCTCATCCAACGCGATGCAGCCCACAAGTATGTCTCTTGGCGAACGCAGCGGGACAAGCATCTTGTCGCCACCCTGCCAAAATTGCGTCGCTGGATACTCGCCGGCTGGAAGCGAGCAAACGTCCTGAATCAGCTCGCGAGCCACGCGGAAAGAGTGTGGGCCGACTTCGCGTCCCGATTGGCAAAGCGTGTCTAACTCTCTCAGGGTAATGTGCTGGACTTCTTCGCGCACCACGTTAAGAGTGTCGGCATCTATTCCGGAGGCTCCAGCCACATACAGGTTGCGCTGATCATCCGTGAGCAACACGACAACGCGGCCGAAATTCGAACTTTGACGGATGACGTCCGCAATTTCATCGCAGAAGCCGGCAACATCCGCTCCTGTCAGCAATTTAGAAGTCACGTAGAAGAAGCGCTGAATCTGTTCCCGGGTGGCGCGCTCCTGCGCTTCAGCAAGCTGGGCAGTATGCGATTTATCCTCGAGCAGAGTGACGATCATTCCAATCGCAACCCAAAACTTGGGGATATTCGCGAAAGCGATCATCGCATTCACGACGCTTTGCCTGGCTGGCAATACAACGTAAAACACCGGAAAGACAGCCGCCCATGCGAAAAGGCCAACAGAAGTAAGCACTACTCCCGGGGAGAGCCTTCGGTAGCCGTACCAATATAGGAATCCAGCCAGGCCAAAGGTAAGGGTCTCGATACTGTAGAACCCCAAATCAGGTCGCCCCTGCACAGCCCGCCAGGATCCCCATCCGGCTGCAATCAGGACCGCCGCAGAGATCACGATCATGTACGGCTGCAGCCGCCGGCGATGGTAGATGAGTATCCAAGCCACTGCTCCGATCCCGAAGGTGAGGCCGCAGAGCACGAACGCCCACACTGCTCCGGAGTGAAAGGCATACAGCTCCGCATATCCGACCGAGGGAATTGCCAACAGCAGGAAAAATGGCCAGCGCTGCCGGGGGTCCTGAAAGATTCTTGTCATCGACAGCAGCAGCACCAGCCCGCTGAGCTGCAGTGTCGCAAGATCGACTCCGTCGACGCTGTCGATCGACATTCCCAGCGGCGGCCCGAACACCTGTACCGCAGCCCGCAGAAAGATGAGCGTCCATGCCACGACCCAGAGTCGAACGCGATAGGAGCGGTTAGTACCGTACAGAAACCAGAAGATCGGGACTAGAGCTCCCAACAGCAGAAGGGTCGGAAAGCGATGGAATTCGAAACTCATGTCCCAGGTAGCAGTTAAATTCGGCGCACCGAGCCCGTCCAGCCTAAGCCTAAATGTTGAACCGGCTTGCAGAGATCGAATTGCCAGCGGCCTTTTAAGGCGATTTCGCCGCAGTCCGCAGTTTACTGCTTGCAGGGAGCGGCTACAATGTGAACCACGAGTGGAAACAATGAAGTCTTTCCGAGTTTCGGTCTACGCATTTTTGGCTCACCTCACCGTTCTTCTCTGCCTCGCAGGAGCGGCGCAAGCGCAGTTCACCATTGGCTCCGGCAATGCCGTTCAGGTTCCGGACATCGCCAATGAAGGCGCAGGGCCCCTTGATCCGTCGCAGCCTAAGGGAGTCACGCCACAGGAAATCATCCAGAAGTTCACGGCTAGGGAGGATGATTTCAAACGCGCACGCGATCAATACACGTGGACCGAAGACATCAAATACCAGGAGCTCGATGGCGATTCCGTTGTCGGAGAGTTTCGCCAGGTTTCCGATATCATCTATGACGATCACGGCCGTCGCCTGGAGCAGGTGAAGTTTGCGCCGCAGACGAGTCTCTACATCACTAAGGAAGATATGGACGACCTGCGCAAGCGCACGGCGTTCCTGCTCACTACGGAGGAGCTGCCGAAGTATCAGGTGATGTACGTCGGCCAGCAGAAAGTCGATGAGCTTCAGACTTACGTTTTCGACATCGCGCCGAAGACCATCGAGAAAGACCAACGCTATTTTCAAGGTCGAATCTGGGTGGATAATCAGGACCTCGAAGTTGTGAAGACTTACGGCAAAGGTGTTCCCGATATCGGCCGGAATCTAAGCCCGAAAAAAAAGAAGAAGCATCCCGAAGACGAGCAGCTTTTCCCGCATTTCGTAACGTATCGCGAGCAGATCGACGGCAAGTACTGGTTCCCAACCTACAGCAAGGCCGACGAGGTGCTGCACTTTTATGCCAGCGACGCACACGTGAAAGCCGTGGTGAAATACACCGATTACAAGCGCTTTGGAGCAGAAACTAAGGTGCTATACGGGAAGAAGGCGATTGATACGAACAATCCGCAAAATGCCGATTCGGGAAACCAGGCTGCTCAGCCAAAATAATTGATCTAGACTTTTCTGTCAAAAGATTGAAAAGGTCAAGTCGGCTAGCGGAGTCCTGTAGCTGCGATCATGGTTCGGACAATTGTTGTGGCCAACCGGGTGGGTGGCAGCTGTACCAACTCGGGGCTAACAACATTGCGAGCGTGAGATGTTCCAACAAGCGCTAAGCGGCTGGAGCCAGGGATCTGCTTGCTGCCTGCTGGATGAATCGCTTCATCACCGTTGCCCACATAACCTTCTTGCGGACTGCGCTTTCTTTGACGCCGCGTCCACGA